>NZ_CP022314.1:303092-369934 GCF_003352915.1 Arthrobacter sp. PM3
TGACCGACAACGCCCTGGCCTACATCCGGTCCGCGGACTTCGCCAAGGCCATCGCGGATCTCGGCGCCAAACACCGGCGCACCAAACCGCGCAGCCCCTGGCAGAACGGCAAGGCCGAACGGTTCAATCGCACCCTCCAGGAAGGCTGGGCCTACAAGAACGCCTACGACTCCAGCGACCACCGCACACAGGCCCTAACCGGCTGGCTAGACTTCTACAACCACCGCCGCAACCACAGCGCCCTCGGAGGACGACCACCCATCAGCAGATGTAACCAACCTGCTGGCTGAGTACAGCTAACGGCACGCCCGTTCGCCACAGATGGCCGCTATGGAAGTCCCATAGCGGCCGTCTTCGTCAAATCGTGGAGTCCTGGGCTGTGGAGTCCCGGGCTGTGGGGTGGTGGGCGGCGAGGCCCTGGGCCACGGGGTGCTGGGCCGGCGGCAGGCCCCGCCACTCGTCCTCGAGGAGGGCATACACCACTTCCGTCGCCCACTGACCTTTGTAGTGCCACTTGTCCACCTGGGTTGATTCCAGTCGCATGCCGAGGCGTTCGCACAGCGCCGCCGAGGCGGTGTTCAGCGCGTCCAGTTTGGCGTCGATCCGGTGGAAGCCGAGGTCCTCGAACCCGAGCCTGAGCAGCGCCCGGGCGGCCTCGGACGCGATCCCCTTGCCGCGGGCCGCCGGGGCCAGGCTCCAGCCGATCTCGGCCTGCCCGCAGCCCGGGAGCCACTTCAGTACCACCTCGCCCAGCAGCCCGGGCGAATCGGCGGCCTCGATGGCAAGGGCCACCCAGTCGCCCTCCTTCTCGAACTCGAAGTTGGCGTACTTGCCCACGGATTCCATCGACTTGGTGTAGCTCTTCGCCTCCCCCGGCAGGAACCGGGCAGTCTCGGGGAGGCAGTGATAGGCGTGGTACGCGTCCAGGTCCCGGGCCTCGAAGCGCCGCAGCACCAGGCGTTCCGTGCGGAGGGGCAGAGGAGGGAGCGGTTTGGGCTCTGTCATGTCCCCAACGCTACCCGGCTACGGCGCAACCGATGCGTGGGCGACGACGGCGGCC
The DNA here is from genome assembly GCF_003352915.1 of Arthrobacter sp. PM3. Classification (NCBI taxonomy): domain Bacteria; kingdom Bacillati; phylum Actinomycetota; class Actinomycetes; order Micrococcales; family Micrococcaceae; genus Arthrobacter; species Arthrobacter sp. PM3. Next base: position 304,153 of record NZ_CP022314.1, read on the forward strand.
GTCGCCTCGGCGATCGCCCGTTCCTCGTCGGTGGGGACCACGAGGACGGGCAGGGCCGACATCGGGGTGGAGATGACCCGCGGCTCCTTGGACCGCTCCCGGTTCAGCCCGGCGTCGAGCTCCACGCCCAGGGCGCCGAGCCGCTGCGCCACCAGGTCCCGGAACTGGTGCGAGTTCTCGCCGATCCCGGCCGTGAACACGAGGGCCTTCGCGCCGCCGACCGCCACGTGGTAGCCGCCAATGTACTTCGCGAGCCGGTAGGACGCGACCGCCAGGGCCATGGCCGCCCGGGCGTCGCCGGCTTCCGCGGCCTCCACCACCGAGCGCATGTCGTTGTTGCCGGCCAGGCCTTTGAGCCCGGACTGCCGGTTCAGCATCGCATCGAGGTCCTCCGGAGACCAGCCGGCCCGGCCCAGGAACACGAGGATGGACGGATCGAGGTCACCGGAGCGGGTGCCCATGACGAGGCCTTCGAGCGGGGTGAAGCCCATGGACGTGTCAATGGACTGGCCGCCGCGGATCGCCGTGACCGAGGCGCCGTTCCCCAGGTGGGCGATCACGGCGTCGAACTCCTCCACCGGGACATCCAGCAGCGCCGCGGCCCGGTGCGCCACGTACTCGTGCGAGGTGCCGTGGAACCCGTAGCGGCGGATCCCGTGGTTCGTGTAGAGCTCGTCCGGCACCGCGTAGCGCCAGGCGTGCTCGGGCAGGGTGCGGTGGAAGGCGGTGTCGAACACTGCCACCTGAGGCAGCTGCGGCCACTTCTTCGAAATCGCCCGGATGCCCAGGACGTTGGCGGGGTTGTGCAGCGGCGCGAGCGGGTTCAGCCGTTCGATGGCCCGGGTGATCTCGTTGTTCACCAGCACCGGTTCGGCGAAGCGCTCCCCGCCGTGCACCACGCGGTGGCCGACGGCGTCGAGCGCCCGGTCCCCGAGCGCGGCGTGGATGGCCGCGTCCACCAGTTCCAGCGCCTCGGCGTGGTCTCGGGGGCCCTCGATCTGGCCGTCTCCCTCGCCGCCGGTCCCCATGCCGATCTTTTCGACGAGTCCTTCGGTGAGCACGCTGCCGGCCTCGACGTCGCGCACCTGGTACTTGAGCGAGGATGAGCCGGAGTTGATGACGAGGACGAGCACGGGGCCTCCTAAGCCTTGGCTTCGACGGGCTGGCCGGTTGCGGCCTGTTCTGTTGCGGCCTGCCGGCCCTGGGACGACTGGGCCTGGATGGCGGTGATGGCCACGGTGTTCACGATGTCCTCCACCGTGCAGCCGCGCGAGAGGTCGTTGACGGGTTTGCGCAGGCCCTGCAGCACGGGCCCGACGGCGACCGCTCCCGAGGACTGCTGCACCGCCTTGTAGGTGTTGTTGCCCGTGTTCAGGTCCGGGAAGATGAACACGGTCGCCTGCCCGGCCACGGACGAGCCCGGCATCTTGGAGGCGGCGATGGCGGCGTCCACGGCGGCGTCGTACTGGATGGGCCCTTCGACGGCGAGCCCGGGCCGCCGGCTGCGGACCAGTTCGGTGGCCTGCCGGACCAGATCCACGGCCTCTCCCGAGCCGGAGCCGCCCGTGGAGTAGGACAGCATGGCGACCCGCGGGTCCACGCCGAACTGCGCCGCCGTCTCCGCGGATGCCAGGGCGATGTCCGCGAGCTGCTCCACGTTGGGCTCGGGGTTGACGGCGCAGTCACCGTAGACCAGCACCCGGTCGGGCATGAGCATGAGGAACACGGAGGACACGATCTTGACGCCGGGCCGGGTCTTGACGAACTCCAGCGCGGGCCGGATGGTGTGCGCGGTGGTGTGCGCGGCGCCGGAGACCATGCCGTCCACCACGCCCAGCTGCACCATCATGGTGCCGAAGTAGCTGCCGTCCAGCATGACCTCCAGCGCCCGGGCGAGGTCCACGCCCTTGTGCGCCCGCAGCTCGGCGTACTTCTCCGCGAACTCCTGGCGCAGCGGCGACGTCGCGGGGTCCATGATGCGGATGCCGGACAGGTCGATGCCCTGGGTGGAGGCCAGCTCCCGGACCGCGGACTCGTTGCCCAGGACAGTGAGGTCGCAGACGTCCCGGCGGTGCAGGATCTCGGCTGCGCGCAGGATGCGCACGTCGTTGCCTTCCGGCAGGACGATGTGCCGGCGCTGCTGCCGGGCCCGTTCGATGAGGTCGTGCAGGAACCGCAGCGGCGTCATCCGTTCGGGCCGCGGCAGGTGCAGGCGTTCCAGGAGCTCGGCCTCGTCCACCCGTTTGGCCCACAGCCCCAGGGCGGAGGCGACTTTGCGGCGGTGCCCGGACCAGATCTCGCTCCGGACCTCCGAGACGCGCTTCGCCGTCACGTAGGTGTCATCGGGGGCGGCGAAGATCGGGAACGGCGCCTGCGCCAGGAGGGAGTAGATGGTGGGGTCGGGGGCCAGGCCGCCGGTGAGGATCAGGGCCGACGGCACCGGGAAGTCGGGCGAGAACGAGGACGCCAGGCAGGCCACGAGCACATCCGCCCGGTCGCCGGGCACGATCACCAGGGCGCCGTCGTCGAGCACGTGCAGGAAGTTGGCGACGTTCATGGCCGCGACCTTGATGGAGCGGACGTCGCGTTCCAGGTCCGGCAGGCCCGCCACCTGGCCCAGGGCCAGGGCGGAGGCGACCTCCCCGGTGGTGGGCCGGGCGATGTCCTCCAGTTCCGGGAAGACGTAGACCGGGCGGCCGGACGCGCCCGGCTTCACCGCGGCGGCAATGGCGTCAAGGTCCTCCGGGTCGGCCCGGTTGACCATGATGGCCAGGAGCGTGCACCGCTCCGCGAGGAGTTCCTTGCGGGCCACCTCGACGGCGTCCGCGGCCTCCGGTGCGGTCAGGCCCCGGGCGCCCACGACGGCGACCACCGGGACGGCCAGGTTGTTGGCCAGCCGGGCGTTGAGGTCAAACTCGACGGCGGCGTCCTGGCCGGTGAGGTCGGTTCCTTCGACGATCACCACGTCACAGTTGCGGGAGAGTTCGGCGAAGATTTCCACGCAGCGGGAGTCGATTTCCTCGCGCTTTCCCTCGGCCAGGAGGCTGCGGACCTCGGTGAAGGTCAGGCCGCCGCGGCAGCGGTCCTCGCCGAGGTCGAAGCGGGATTTCATGACGGCCACCATGGGGTCCGAGCCGGCGTCATGGCCGTTGACGACGGGCTTGAAGAACCCGATCCGGTCCGCGTGCCGGTGGAGGGTGTCCGCCAGGCCCAGGGCTATGAGGGACTTGCCGGACCCCGGCGTGGTCGCACTGACGTAGATTCCTTTGGCCATGTGTCCCAGCATACTTACACCTCTTGACAGCGGGCACCCAAATGGGATTACCTAATGAACATTCGGTAAATAAAGCTGGAGGCGACGACGCATGGCTGAACTGACGATTTCCGGTGACACCCACCCCATCCTGAAAGACGACTATGCCTCCGAATGGATGGGCATCGAGGTGCTGTCACTGGGCGACGGGCATGCCACGATCCGCATGACGCTCCGGCAGGAAATGCTCAACGGCTTCGGCATGGCGCACGGCGGGATGGTGTTCGCCTTCGGTGACACGGCCTTCGCCCTCGCCTGCAACCCGGCCGTCCCGGACTTCCCGGACGCTGCGACCATCACCGTGGCCGCCGGCGTCGACATCAATTTCCTCAAGCCGGCCTTCCGCGGCCAGGTCCTCACCGCCGTCGCCAACCGCCGCGCCAGCACCGGGCGCAGCGGCCTGTACGACGTCCAGATCTACGCCGCCGGTCCCGGCGCCGCCGCAACCCCGGAGGCGTCCGACGACGGCGGGTCCCCGGCGGCCGCCGCGGACACCCCCGCAGGCGGCACTTCAGCTCCTCCTCCGGGCGAACTCATCGCCGAGTTCCGCGGCCGCAGCCGCACCATCTCCAAGAAATAGAAACAGGGAACCACTGATGACCCAAGAAACCGCCGCCGCCACCACCGATGCTGTCCTGGACCGCGAGGAAACCATTTCCCGCGACGAGCTCGAGGCCCTCCAGCTCAGCCGCCTGCAGCACACCGTGGCCTACGCCTACGACCGTGTTCCCCTGTACAAGCGCAAGTTCGACGCCGCCGGCGTCCACCCGACCGACCTGCGCGAGCTCTCCGACCTCGGCAAGTTCCCGTTCACCACCAAGGAAGACCTCCGCCTTGAGTACCCCTTCGGCATGTTCGCCGTGCCGCAGAACCAGGTGGCCCGGATCCACGCCAGCTCCGGCACCACGGGCCGCGCCACCGTGGTGGGCTACACGAAGAAGGACCTCGCGGACTGGGCCAAGCTCGTGGCCCGCTCCCTGCGCGCCTCCGGCGTCCGGCCCGGCATGAAGGTCCACAACGCGTACGGCTACGGCCTGTTCACCGGCGGCATGGGCGCCCACGCCGGCGCCGAGGCCCTCGGCTGCACCGTCATCCCGATCTCCGGCGGCCAGACCGAACGCCAGATCACGCTCATCCAGGACTTCCAGCCCGACGCCATCCTGGCCACCCCCACCTACCTGCTGACCATTGCCGACGCCATGATCAAGCAGGGCATCGACCCCGCCTCCACGTCGCTGAAGTACGCGGTGCTGGGCGCGGAGCCGTGGACCGAGGAGATGCGGCACGAGCTCGAGGTGACCATGAACATCAAGGCCTGCGACATCTACGGCCTGTCCGAGGTCATGGGCCCCGGCGTCGCCGGCGAGGCCGTGGAGACGCAGGACGGCAGCCACATCTGGGAGGACCACTTCCGGCCCGAGATCATCGACGCCTTCGACCCCTCGGTGGTCCTGGCCGACGGCGAGCCCGGCGAGCTGGTCTTCACGTCGCTGACCAAGGAGGCGCTGCCGATCATCCGGTACCGCACCAAGGACCTCACCCGGCTGCTGCCCGGCACCGCACGGCCGGCGCACCGCCGCATGGGCCGCATCACCGGCCGCAGCGACGATATGATCATCCTGCGCGGCGTGAACCTGTTCCCGTCGCAGATCGAGGAAATCGCCCTGCGCATCCCGGAGCTCAGCCCGCACTTCCAGCTCGAACTGACCCGGCCCGAGGGCCAGCGGATGGACCAGATGACGGTCAAGATCGAGCGCCGCGACGCCGTCACGATCGAGAGCGGCACGGCCGCCGCCAAGGTCCTGCAGCAGCAGATCAAGATCCACGTCGGCTCCTCCTGCACGGTCGACGTCGTCGAGCCCGGCTCGCTGGAGCGGTCCAACGGCAAGCTCCGCCGGATCTACGACATGCGCCCCAAGGGCTGACCGGCCCTTTTCGGCTCAGCTACAGGCCAGCCCGGCCGGCGTGTCCTTTCGGGGCCGCGCTGGCCGGGCTGACTGACCGTTCATGAGAAACTAGCGAGTATGCCCAGCACAGCACCCACCACCAAGCGCGGCCGCCCCGGCTATGACCAGCAGTCGGTCCTGCTGATCGCCGTCGACGTCTTCAACCGCCACGGCTACGACGCCACCTCCATGGGCATCCTCGCCGAGAACCTGGGCATCTCGAAGTCCGCGATTTACCACCACGTGCCGTCCAAGGGCGATCTGCTCAAGCTGGCCCTCGACCACGCGCTCGGCGGCCTCGAGGCCATCCTGGACCGGCCCGAAGCGCAGACCGGATCCGCCGAGGCCCGGCTGGAGTTCGTGGTCCGCGAGACCATCTCGGTCCTGGTGGAGCGGCTGCCGTTCGTCACCCTGCTGCTGCGGCTGCGCGGCAACACCGAGATCGAGCGGGACGCGCTGGAACGCCGCCGCACCTTCGACCACAAGGTGGCGGCCCTGATTTCGGCCGCCCGCGACGAAGGTTCGCTGCGCCAGGACATCGATCCGCGCACCGTCACCCGCCTGCTGTTCGGCACGATCAACTCGATCGTGGAATGGTACAAGCCCGGCGGCTCACTGTCCCCGGAAAAGCTGGCCGACGACGTCATCACCATGGCCTTCCACGGCCTCCACGCACCCCGCTAACCTGCTCGCTCCCTCCCCCGGGGGGACATGCTCATTTTTCGCCCCGCCAGCCCCGCCTTCCAACCGGACATGCTCATTTTTCGGCGCACCGGCCCGCTCCCGCAGGACATGCTCATTCTTCGCCCTGTTTCCAACCGGACATGCTCATTCTTCGCCCTGTTTCCAACCGGACATGCCCATTTTTCAAGGGCTGGAGTGAGCATAGCGGCATCATGCCCGCTGCTTGGCTCTCCCACTGGACATGTCCCACGCTGCCTAGCCCTCCCGATGGACATGCCCCACGCTGACCACTTAGCATGCTCTCCCACTGGACATGCCCCACGCTGACCAGCCCTCCCGATGGACATGCCCCACGCTGACCACTTAGCATGCTCTCCCACTGGACATGCCCCACGCTGACCAGCCCTCCCGATGGACATGCCCCACGCTGACCACTGAGCATGCTCATCCCCTGAACATGCCCCACGCTGACGGCTGGACATGCTCCATGCGGCTCAGGGGCACGGGGCATGTCCCCGCCCAGCCCAGCCCAGCCCAGGCCCGGCTTGGGCAAGGGCTCAGGAGCGCCGCACTCGTCGCCGTTGACGGGACGGGAATGCCGGGCCACGCTGTGAGGATGGCCACCAGAGTATCCAGGGTTCTCATGGAAACCTTCCCCCAACTCCGATACGAACCCACCGCCAAAAGGGTGCGCGCGAGCCTCGGCCGGGACGCCGTCGTCGACACACAGAACGCCTACCTGCTGTGGGAACCTCGGCGGATCACCCCGGTTTTTGCCGTACCGGAACAGGACCTCGCGGCCCGGCTCGCCTCCCCCGCCCCGCGGACGGCCGCTGTCGAGGAGCACCCCTTCGCGCTTAGGCAGGGGGCGGCCCCGACCTCGCTGGATCTCACCACCGGGTTTGGCAGGCACACCGCCGCCGGTGAGGAGTTCGACGTCGTCACCGCTTCGGCCAGTGCGTCCCGGGCGGCCTTCCGGCCCGACGACCCGGACCTGGCCGGCTACGTAGTGCTTGATTTCGCCGCTTTCGACTGGCGTGAGGACGACGAAGAGATCATCGGCCACCCGCGGGATCCGTTCCACCGGGTGGACATCCGTGCCTCGTCCGCGGCGGTGGAGGTCGCGCTCGACGGCGTGAGGCTGGCCGCGACGAACGGCGCCCAGCTGCTTTACGAGACGATGCTCCCGGTCCGGTACTACATCCCGCCGGCGGACGTGCGGCTGGATCTCCTGCAGGAGAGCCCGAAGCGGACCGTGTGCCCGTATAAGGGCCGGGCCGGTTACTGGAGCTACCCGGGGTCGGGGCAGGGCAGCAACATCGCGTGGAGCTACGACCGGCGGTTCCGCGATGCCGCCCAGATCCACGGCCTCATCAGTTTCTTCAATGAACGGGTCGACCTGACAGTCAACGGCGTGCTCCAGCCCCGTCCGGTGACGCCGTGGTCACGCCCGGGCGGAGCCTGATCCGTCCGGGGGTACTTTGAGGGCTGCTGCGGGCGCTCAGCCGCCAAAAACGGGCATTTTCGTGCCAAAGTCGCCCCGGAGCGCCGGGAACCCACTCCAAACGGCGTATCTGGCCATCTATGGCAGTCCCGCCCGTGTCATCACCCGGATAGTGCCTCCAGCGTAGAAGCAGCACCCCGGGACATCCGGAGTGCTGCTTCCAGGCGGAATGCCGGGGCTGCTGCTTAAAGCTGGTAGTCCGCCATCGTGGTGATGTTCTCGTGCACGCAGAGAACGTTGTGTTCGGAGTCCATGAACCAGGCGCACTTCTCCGAATCCGTCGTACAAATGTGGTTCTCGGTTTTGAGATCGGGGAGATCGTAGTCCTGGAACATGACGCCCTTGGCTTCCATCTCGCGGACCGTGCGTTCGATCTCGCTGACTTCAAAACTCAAGGCGGTGTGCTCTGAATGCTTCCCGTCCTTGACTGGCATCAGTTGCAGCATCGGGCCGCCCTCTGAGCCGAACATTTCGCTTCCGTCATCTGCCACGCCGCGGTGCGGGAGCCCCAAGGTGTCCGCGTAGAAATGCCGGGCACGCTCTGCGTCATCGACTGGCAGGACCGTTGTGGCTTTGTTGAGTACTAGGGACATTTCGCCACCTCCTACGAGGAAGATTTTACGCCGGAGCGCAGTGGAAAGAGCCGCCCAATTGTGCCGCGGAGCGATGACCCTCCCGCAGTTTTTCCGCCTGACGACGGGATGCTCCCTCACCGAATGAGGGAGCGTCCCCGCCGGAGCCGCAGATCCTGAGGGAGCGTCCCCGCCGGACCCGCAGGACCTGAGGGAGCGTCCCCGCCGGACCCGCAGGACCTGAGGGAGTGTCCCCGCCGGACCCGCAGGACCTGAGGGAGCGTCCCCGCCGGACCCGCAGGACCTGAGGGAGCGTCCCCGCCGGACCCGCAGGACCTGAGGGAGCGTCGGGAGGGGCTACTTCTCGACGAGGGTCAGGACGTCGTAGGTGGCCACGATGTCGTCGTGCTGGTTGGTCAGGACGGCATCCCAGGCGACCTCGCCGTATTCGTCGGTCTCGCGCGGGGTGATCTTCTTGGCCGTCAGGGTGACCCGGATAGAGTCCCCGGCGGCCACCGGGGTGATGAAGCGCAGGTTCTCCAGGCCGTAGTTGGCCAGGACAGGGCCCGGCGCGGGCTCCACGAACAGGCCGGCGCCCCAGGCCAGGAGAAGGTAGCCGTGCGCCACGATGCCGGGGAAGAACGGGTTGGCCTCCGCAGCCTCCTGGTTCGTGTGCGCATAGAAGGTGTCGCCGGTGGAGTTGGCGAACTTGGTGATCTCGTCCAGGGTCACTTCGCGGAGGTCGGACCGGACGGCGTCGCCGATGTGCAGCGTGGCCAGGGACTTCCGGAACGGGTGCTGCCCCTCGGTCTCGAGCGTGAAGTTGCGGTCCGCCCCGGTGTGCCAGACGCCGGTGACGGCGGTCAGCATGTTGGGCGAGCCCTGGATGGCGGTGCGCTGCATGTGGTGCATCACCGAGCGGATGCCGCCCAGCTCTTCGCCGCCCCCGGCGCGGCCCGGACCGCCGTGGACCAGGTGCGGGACGGGGGAACCGTGGCCGGTGGAGCTGCGGGCGTCCTCGCGGTTGAGCATGAGCACGCGGCCGTGGTGGGCGGCGATCCCGGTGACCAGCTGCTGGGCCACGGCGGGATCGTTGGTGCAGACCGAGGCGACGAGCGAGCCGCCGCCGCGGGCGGCGAGCCGCACGGCGTCGGCCAGGTCCGTGTAGCCGAGCACCGAGGACACCGGGCCGAACGCCTCCAGCGAGTGGACCTCCTCGGACTCCGGGTCGGCCCAGCTGAGCAGGACCGGGGACATGAAGGCCCCGTCCTCGACGACGCCGACGCTTCCGTCCGCGCTGGTGACCTTGGGCGCGTCGAGGGTGCCGTAGGCGAGCTCGCCGCCGGCGTCGAGCATGGACTGCACGGCGGCGCGGACATCGGCGAGCTGCTCGAGCGAGGCCAGCGCGCCCATCGTGACGCCCTCCGCACGGGGATCGCCAACGACGACGCGTTCGGCGATGCGCTCCCCCACGGCGGCGACGACGTCGGAGACGAGGTCCTGGGGCACGATCGCCCGGCGGATCGAGGTGCACTTCTGGCCGGCTTTGGCGGTCATCTCGGTGACAAGGGACTTGATGAAGGCGTCGAATTCCGGCGTGCCCTTGACGGCGTCCGGGCCCAGGATCGCGGCGTTGAGGGAGTCGGTTTCGGAAGTGAAGCGGACGCCGCCCTTGACCACGTTGGGGTGGGACTTGAGCGTGTTGGCCGTCGACGCCGAACCCGTGAAGGCGACGAGGTCGCGGTAGTCGAGGTGGTCCAGCAGGGTCCGGACGGAGCCCGAGACGAGCTGCAGCGAGCCGGCGGGCAGGATCCCGGACTCGTCGATCGCCTTGACCACGTCGGCGGCCAGGTAACCGGTGGGGGTGGCGGGCTTGACGATGGTGGGGACGCCGGCGATGAAGGCCGGGGCGAACTTTTCGAGCATCCCCCAGACCGGGAAGTTGAAGGCATTGATCTGCACCGCCACGCCCGGGATCCGGGTGTAGATGTGCTCGCCGGCGAAGGAACCGTCCCGGGACAGCACCTCCATGGGCCCGTCCACCACCACCTGGGCGTTGGGCAGCTCGCGCCGGCCCTTGGAGCCGAACGTGAAGAGGACGCCGATGCCGCCGTCGATGTCGATCATGGAGTCGATCTTCGTGGCGCCGGTCTGCGCGGAGAGCGCGTAGAACTCCTCACGGCGGCCGTTGAGGTACTGGGCCAGTTCCTTGAGCTTGAGGGCGCGCTGGTGGAAGGTCAGCTTGCCCAGTTCCGTCTGGCCGGTGGTGCGGCCGTAGTCGACGACGGCGGCGAGGTCGAGTCCCTCGGTGCTCACCTTGGCAAGGAGCTCACCGGTGCTGGCGTCCAGGACCGGCGCTGCGCCGGCCGTGGACGCCGCGTCCGGCGTCCACCAGGAACCCCGGATGAAGCTGGGAACGATCGCTACAGTGCCTACTGCGGGTGCGGCTGTGGTGGTCATCGTTGACGGGTCCTTCCAACGGGGAGCGGGATCAACACGGCCGGAACATTACTGACCGTCCGTTCGGTAATATGATCTAGAGTACATGAATGAGGCCTGCCGCACACTAGCGGCGGCCCCCGCCCCGGCCGGGCCTCCGCCGGACGGCAACGAAGGAGACGCTATGACGCCCGAGACCGGCAGCACCGAGTTGTGGAAGATCACCCTCGGGGAACTCGACGAGAAAATGGGCGTGAAGATCCTTGAGGAGTCCGTGGACCGGGTCGTGGCGACCATGCCGGTGGAAGGCAACCGGCAGTCCTTCGGGCTCCTGCACGGCGGCGCGTCCCTGGCCGTGGGCGAGGCCGTGGGCTCCTGGGCCGCCGTCATCCATGCCAGCACCCTGGGCAAGACGGCGGTGGGCGTGGACGTCTCGGCCACCCACCACAAGTCGGCCCGGGAGGGGACCATCACCATCACGGCGACCCCGATCCACCTCGGCGGCACCCTGACCACCCATGAAGTGCTGATCACCAACGAGGCCGGCCAGCGGCTCTGCACGCTGCGGATCACCAACCTGCTGCTGGACCGCAAGCCCTGACGGCCGCGCTGGGGCCAATCGGCCCGGGGCGGGTGCGGTCCGGACGGCAACGTGGAAGTGCCGCCGAGGCACCCTCCGCGACCGCCTGCCACTAACTTCCGTCTAGCGCACCGTCCGGCGCCGGGCGAAGATCAGGAAGGCCGCGCCGAGCAGGAGCGCCCCCGCCCCGATGCCGGCGGCGTACAGCAGCCCGCCGGCGCCCGTGCTGGCCAACTGGTTGGCGTTGCCCGGCGCTGCACCGCCGCCCACCGTGACGGATGTGTCCGACGGCCGGACAGGAACCTGCGCCGGGTTGGCCGGCGTAACGGCCGCCGGCTGGTTGACTGCCGGCTGCTTGACTGCGGGCTGGTTGACTGCCGGCTGGTTCGGGACGGGCGGGCCGGCGTCGGTTGTGTCGGTAGTGTCGGTTGGCCCGCCCGAGGTCCCGGAGGCAGCTGCCGCGTCGATGCTGAATTCCGCGGCAGCAGGACGCGATGCGACGCCGTCGACGGCCTGCGTAACCGCCAGCGAATGCGCCCCGGTTGCCAGGCCGGAAGGGAACGGGATGCTCCACCGGCCGCCGTCGCCGGCCTGTGCGGACCCGGCAGCTGCTCCGTCCACGGACACGGTCACCGTGGCACCGTCAACGCCCGTGCCGGAGATGCCCGCGGGCAGGGCATCCTCGCGGAAGTGTTGGCCGTCCCGGATGCCCTGCACCACGGGGGCCGGCGGCATGACGAGGAACGTTCGGGTTGCCGGGGGGCTGTCCGGCTGGCCCGGCGCCGTCTGCACCGCCGTGACCGTCACTTTTCCGAAGACGTGCTGGCCGGCGACATCGATGCTCCACCGGCCGTCGGCACCGACCACGCCGGTCCCGGTGAACCCGCCGGAGAGCCGCACCGTCCGGCCGGCTTCCCCGGCGCCCTCGATCGCGGCAATGGCCGCCAGCGCCGCGCCGCCCGCCTGGCCGCCCTCGGGCGCCGTAATGGCCGGCGCGGCGAGGCCGGACACGTCCACGGACAGGGCGGCCGCCCCGGACCGGCTGAAGCCGTTCACTGTTTCGGCCGTGAACTTGAAGGTCCCGCCCGACGACGGGGCCGGGAACTGCCAGTTTCCGGACGCGTCCACCGGAACCTCCAGCGGTTGGGCGGCTTCCTGGCCCGCCTGCTGGTTTTGGGCGGTGATGCGGACCTTCGAGTTCGGGGCGACCACGGAGGCCGGCCCGGCCGCCACGTGCCCCGTGACGGGTTCACCGGCGGCGACGGTTCCGCCGGCGGCCGCGGTAAGCGTCGGCTTGTTCAGGAACAGCTGCAGCTGGACGCCGCCGGGGATTTTGCCCGCGGCGTCCTCAAGGGTGGTCGCGATGGCCCGTGTCTGGACGCCGGCGTCGCTTTCGGCCCCGGTGTGGGTGCCCACGGCGAAGTTGCCGCTGATCCACGGGCCGCCGGAATCACCCGGGCGGGACTTGACGGTGGTGGAGTCGAAGCCGTTCAGTGCCCGGAGATCATTGTTGTAGTCCGGCGGCAGCGAGTTGGGCCCGGCGATCACCCAGGTTCCGACCGAGTCCACGGTCCCGCAGGACCATCCGAGGGTCCGGCCGGACCGGCAGACAGGCTGGCCCTGGAATGGCGCCACGGTGCCCACGATCTTCACCGACGTCGGTCCGGGATCGGCCGGGTTGTCCCACCGGGTAACGGCGGGCTGGAGGTCCAGTCCCTTCCTGATGTTCTGGAGGACGGCGATGTCCGTGCCGACGTTCGTTCCGTCGGCGGCCACTTTTGAGTTGCCCTGCCCGCCGAACTGGCTGAATCCGAACGTGCCCAAGGTTCCGGCGGCCGTTCCGGACCCGGTGCCGCCCGCGGCCGGCGCTCCCGCGGGCTGTTCGATCTCGGTTTGCTTCGCGGTGCCGTCGGCCGCGCAGTGTCCCGCGGTGAGGACCAGCGGTTCCCCGACGGGGCTGAACGCGCCGAACCCGGCTGAGCACACGGTCCGGCCGTCGATGATGTAGCCCTGGCCGCCGAAGAAGTCTTCCTCGGTGCTGATCCGGGCGCCCTGCACAAGCGCCACATTGGCGTACCGGGCCACGAACTCCGCGGCGGAAAGTTTGGCCTGCGCGCCGGGCAGCGCGAAGGGCTGCGCGTCCTGGCCCGTCCGGGGCTCCGTCACGGCGGGGCGGGATTCAGCGGTGTTGGTCCCGCCGGTGCGGATGACGAAGTGGCCGTCGGTGTAGGTCACGGCCTGCAGGCCGGCGGCGCCGACCTCGCGGACATAGGCCTCGAACAACTGCTGGGTGCTGGATGCCAGAAGCTCCGCAGCCGGCGCGGCCGCAGCCGCCGGGGCGGTGGGGGCTGCCGGGGCGGCGGGGGCTGCCGGGGCGTCAGGGCTCACGGTGGCGGGGGCCGCGAGGGTGAACACCGTCTGCCCCTCCGCCTCCGCGTTTAGTTGATCCACGCGCGCCCGGAGCTGGCCGCCGGTACCTTCAACGGTGATCTTGCCGGCGTCGAGCCTGATCCCCACATAACCGGGGAGCGACCGCAGGGAGGGGACGGCGTCGGCGGCCCGCCGTGCCAGCGCACCGGCGGCGTCAAATTCCGCCATGCTCATGCCGAGGTCCCGTTGGACAGCCTCGGCGAGGCCGGCGCTGCTGATGGGCGCCGTCGGCTCAGCCGGCATCGACGTAGGCGAAGCGGCCGCCGTCGGCGCCGCGCCCGTCGCGGCCGGGGATTCCGGCGTGGCTGATCCTGTTTCGGCCAGGGCGGGCACGGCGGACGCAGAGCCGGCGATCAGGGTGCCGGCAAGTGCGAGGGCCGTGGCGGCACGAACCATGAGCTGGGACTTCGGGGTCTTCACCCGGTTACTCTAGCGTCCCAATTTGGCCAGGATAGCCGTCAACTCCCGGTCCGTTATGCCATTGTGGCGTAAGAATTTTTCGGTCTTAACCTCACGCACGAACCTCAGCAGGCTCTCGCCGCGGGATTCCAGCAGGGGTGCCAGTGCGTCGTCGGGCAGGAACCGTTCGTGCGGATGCGGGACGGCGGAGCGCCGGTGGTGCTCGTTGATGCCCCGCATGGAACGCTGGTAGCCGCCCACGATTTCCTCGTCGCTGTGCCCGGCGAGGTCCTGCAGCATGGCGGCGACCATGCCGCTCCGGTCCCGCCCGGCAGAGCAGTGGATGACCACCCCGCCGTCGGCGGCGGCCACCGCTTTGAAGACCCCGGCCAGCAGGTCCGGGAACAGCCTGGCGTTGTCGGCGTAGGAGGCAGGGTCGTTCAGGTACGGCACACAGAGGGCCCGGAATTCGCCGTTGTCCGGGTCTTCGGTAGGCGCAAGCACGACGTCGAAGCCCGCCAGGGCTGCCTCCGGCACCGCGGGGTCGGTCTCCCGGCGCCGGATCTCGGCTGGGTTCCGGAGGTCGACGACCGTCCGGATGCCGTCGCTGTAGGCCTGCCGCCAGCCGGCCTCGGTCAGCCATTCCCGGCGGCCCATGCGGTACACGTCCCCGGCCACATGCCATGCATTGACGGCACCCTCCCAGGCCGCCGCACCCCTGCCGTCCATACATCTGCCGTCCATTACCGGGACCTCGCGAGCCGGGCTTCGAGGCCGTTGCGGACCATGGGCCATTCATGTTCCAGGATGGAGAACACCACCGTGTCCCGCAGCACGCCGTCCCCGGTGCGGGAGTGGCTGCGCAGGACGCCGTCCTGCTTGGCGCCCAGCCGGGCGATGGCTTCGCGGGACTGGTGGTTGAGCCAGTGGGTCCGGAATTCGACCGCCGGGCAGCCGAGAATCTCGAACGCGTGCCGCAGCAGCAGGAGCTTGGAATCCGGGTTGGTGCCGCTGCCGTGCGTGGAGGCGGCGTTCCAGGTGGATCCGATCTCAACGCGCGGGGTTACCGGATCAATGTTCATGTACGTGGTCATGCCGATGACCGCGCCGGGCCCGCCGGTAGCGGGATCGATCCGCCGCGTGGCGAAGGGCAGCATGGACCCCTGTTCCTGGAGCGTGAGCCGGCGGTCGATTTCCGCGGCCATCCCCTCCGGCCCGGGGACGCCGGTGTACCAAAGCTTCCACAGCTCGCCGTCGCGGACCGCGGCCACGAGGCCGTCGTGGTGCGCCTGGCTCAGCGGTTCCAGGACAACATACTTGCCGGTGAGCGTGACGGGATGAATGCGGTTCACGGCACCATCCTAGGGGGTGGCGCCCGGGGGCGGTGGCGGCCCGGGAAGGCGGCGGGGCCCGGATGGTGGCGGCGGCATGCTGCCTCCTGTTCGCTGCCCACGGCGCGGCTGCTGGTTAGGCTGGGGCCATGATCACAGTTACCGGGACCGTCAACTCCGCCCTTGATCCCGCCAGGGCCTTCGAGTACCTCTCAGCGTTCGAGCACACCCCGGAGTGGGACCCCGGGACTCCTGTGGTGGACAAGCTTTCCGAGGGGCCGGTGGCCATAGGGCACCGGTACCACGCGGAGGCCGAGTTCCGGGGCAAGCGCCAGGCACTGACCTACGAGGTGATTGAACTGACAGCGCGCAGGATCACGCTGCGCGGCGAGAACAAGTCGGTCATCTCGGTGGACACCATTGACGTGTCGCCCGCTGCCGCCGGCTGCGAGGTGAAGTACACGGCGGAGTTCCGGCTCAAGGGCTGGCTCAAGGTCGCCGAACCCTTTGTCCGGCCGGCATTCCGTTCCCTTGCCGGCCCCGCCATGGACGGAATGAAGAGCAGGCTCGATTCCCTGGCAGCTGCTTGACGAAGCGGGCCGGGCCGGGCCCGGTCCGGCCCGGCTCCGGGCCCGGTCAGTCGGTCCAGTCGAAAAAGCCCTTGCCGGATTTGCGGCCGAGTTCCCCGCGGGCGACTTTGTCGCGGAGGATCTGCGGCGGGGCGAAACGGTCGCCGAGCATGGACTGGAGGTATTCCGCGATGCCGAGTCGCACGTCGAGGCCCACGATGTCGGTGGTCCGCAGCGGGCCGGTGGGGTGTTTGTAGCCCAGCACCATGGCGTTGTCGATGTCCTCCGCGGACGCGACGCCCTCCTCCACCATGCGCATCGCCTCGAGGGCGATCGCCACGCCGAGCCGGGACGAGGCGAAACCGGGGGCGTCGTTGACCACGACGGCGGTCTTGCCGAGGGCCTCGGTCCAGCCGCGGGCGGCCCGGGCCAGGGCGTCCGAGGTCTGTTCGCCGAGGACCACCTCAATCAGGGTCGACGCCGGCACCGGGTTGAAGAAGTGCAGGCCCAGGAAGTTCTGCGGCCGCTTCAGCTCGCGGGCCAGTCCGTTGACGGACAGCGACGACGTGTTGGAGGCGAGGTAGGCGGCGTCGTCCAGCCGTTCCTCGATGCCGCGCAGGGCGGTGACCTTGAGGTCCCAGTCCTCGGGTACGGCCTCCACCACCAACTGCCGGCCGGCGAAGTCGTCGTAGTCCACGGTGACGGCGAGCCGGGAGACGATCTCGTCCAGGTTGCCGTCCACGGCGCCGCGCTCGATGCTCTTGGCGGCGGCGGATTCGATCCGCTCACGGGCGGCCTCGGCCGATTCCTCATCGCGCTCAACCACCAGGACGTTGGCGCCCTTGATCAGGAAGGCGTGGGCGATGCCGGCGCCCATGCGGCCGCCGCCGAGGACGCCGACGTGTTCAGGGAGGTTGGCGGGGAGTACGGGGTTGCCCATGGCTGTTACTTCTTCTCTGCTTCGTCGGCGGATTTCTTGTCTGCTTTTCTGGCTTCTTTTTTGTCCAAGAAAGCCTGCATGCGGTCGAACTTGGCCTGGGATTCAAAGAGGATCCCCTGTGCCAGCTGGTCGATGAGGGGGTGCGCCTCGGCGGGGGCGTGGAACACGGACTTGGTGATCCGGACGGCGAGCGGGTCCTGCGTGGCGATCCGGTCGGCGAGGGCGTGGGCCGCGGCCATCAGCCCGGACGGTTCGTGGATTTCCGTGATCAGGTTGACGGCGAGGGCCCGTTCGGCGCGCAGCACGGCACCGGCCAGGAGCATTTCCTTGGCGACGGGTTCGCCGACCAGCTCCTTGAGGCGCCAGCTGGCACCGGCCGCGGCCAGGATGCCGAGCCCGGTTTCGGGGTTGCCGATCCGGACGGACGGGGTGCCGATCCGGAAATCCGCGGCGTAGGCCAGTTCGGCGCCGCCGCCGAGGCAGAACCCGTCAAGGGCCGCGATGACGGGCATCGGCAGCTTCGCGATCCGGACGAAAATGGTGGAGTTGATGCCTTGCAGGGCGTCGTCGCGGCGGCGTTCGCGCAGCTGCCCGATGTCGGCGCCGGAAGCAAAGACGCCCTCCGCGCCGGCGATGATGAGGACCTTGGGCCGCTGCTCGAGATAGGCGCACACCGCATGCAGCTCATCCACCATCTGCTGGTCGATCGCGTTGCGGACCTCGGGGCGGTTGAGCACCACCACCATCCGGTCCCCGCGCTCTTCGACCAGCAGGGTGCTGAAACCGGCGGCGTCCAGCGCCGTACCCGTGGCCGTCATCAGACGCGCTCCAGCAGCATCGCCGTGCCCTGGCCGACGCCGATACACATGGTCGCCAGGCCGATCTTGGCGTCCTCGCGTTCCATCCGCCCCAGCAGCGTGATGGCGATCCGCGACCCTGAGGAGCCCAGCGGGTGCCCGAGGGAGATCGCGCCGCCGTCGCGGTTGACGATCTCCGGGTCCAGGCCGAGCCGGCGCATGCTGGCCAGGGACTGGGTAGCGAAGGCTTCGTTCAGTTCGACGGCGCCAAGGTCACCGACGCCAAGCCCGGAACGGGCGAGCACTTTCTGCGTGGCCGGGACCGGGCCGATGCCCATGATCTCGGGCTCACAGCCGGCCGAGGCGCCGTCGATGATGCGGGCGCGCGGTGTGAGGCCGAGCTTCTGGATGGCGGCTTCAGAGGCCACGATGATGGCGGACGCGCCGTCGTTGAGGCTGGAGGAGTTGCCGGCCGTGACAACCGAGCCGCCCTTGACGACGGGCCGCAGCCCGGAAAGCACGTCCATGGTGGTGCCGGCGCGGGGTCCTTCGTCGGTGTCCACGACGGTCTCCCCCTTGCGCGAGGTGACCGTCACGGGAACGATCTCGTCGGCGAAGCGGCCCGCGGCAATGGCAGCCAGGGCCCGTTCGTGGGAGCGGACGGCGAAGGCGTCGGCGTCCTCGCGGGAGATGCCGTCAACGCGGCCCACTTCCTCTGCCGTCTCCGGCATGGAGTACGTCATCTTCCCGTCCCGGGCGAGCTCACCCTGGGTGAACCGCGGGTTGACGAATCGCCAGCCGATGGAGGTGTCAAAGATTTCGCCCGGCTTGGCAAAGGCCGTCCGCGGCTTTTCCTGGACCCAGGGGGCCCGGCTCATGGATTCGACGCCGCCGGCCACCACGATGTCCGCGGCGCCGGACTTGATCATCTGGCTGGCCATGATGATGGCGCTGAGGCCGGAGGCGCACAGCCGGTTCACGGTAATGCCGGGGATGTGCAGGGGCAGCCCGGCCAGGAGCGTGGCCATCCGGGCCACGTTGCGGTTCTCCTCGCCGGCACCGTTGGCGTTGCCCAGGATCACCTCGTCGATGCTGTCCGGATCGACGCCGGCCCGGACCACGGCCTCGCGGACCACCAGGGCGGCGAGGTCGTCGGGGCGGACCGCGGAAAGGGCGCCGCCGTAGCGGCCGACCGGGGTGCGGGCACCGCCTACAAGAAAAGCCTCGACCATGAGAACATCCTTCACCAAGAAAGCGGGGCCGGCAGCAGAGTAAATTACCGACCGTTCGTTCTATAAAGATTACACGGGACGGCAGGCGGGTCAACCGGATGCCCGCGGATTACGCGACGACGATGCCCAGGTGGGTGGCCAGCAGCGGCGCCAGCAGGGTGAGCTGGTAGTCATCGATCACGAGCCCGGCAAGGCTGCCGAGGCCGCTGACGGTGCGGAAGTCGGTGCCGCGGAGGTCGAAATCTTTCAGCCGGGCGCCGCTGAAGTCCAGGGTGCCGATGGTGCAGTTTTTCAGGGCGACCCGGGTGGCGGTGCAGGAACCGAGGTCCAGTTCGCCGATGATGCAGTCGCTGATCTGCACATCGGTGAGCTTGGAGCCGCGCAGGTTGAGGTAGTCGAGTTTGCCGCCGTCGATCCTGACCGACTGCCAGCCGCTCTCATAAAGTTCCGCCGAACCCCAGCGGGGATTGCCGATTTCGACGTCCCGCAGGCTGGCCCGGGCCGCGGTGAGCACCGGGGCGTAGGCCTCGGTGAGGATGCAGTCGCGGAAGGCCGCCCCGCGCAGTTGGGTTTCATGGAAGGACACCCCGGCGAACTCGCACTCGGCAAAGATTGCGCCGCCCAGATCCAGGCCGTCGGCCGATGCCCGGCTGTACCGGACGCCGTCGTACCGTTCGCCGCTCCGGAAGCCCGGGTCGGGATCGTCACGCAGCGCACCCGGCCGGACCGGGGCGAGGCGGGGCGCAGCGACTTTCGGTGCGCCGGCGGATGCTGCGCGTCGCGCCATCATCACTGCACCATCAGAGCGACTCGGCTTTGGCCGCGATTTCCGCGAGATCCTTCGCGAGCGCCTTTCGGGTGACGCGCAGGCCGAGCGGGCCGAACACGGTGAGCATGATCCGGCTGAACCGGGTGGGTGCGGTGAGGCTGGCGCCGAAGGTCAGCGTGAGGTCGGTCCCGCCGTCGCGCCCGGCCAGCGTGAACCGCGAGGTGTAGTCGGCGCCGCCCTGGCGGGCCTTCACGGTGGTGCTGCCACCCCGGCCGTTCGACGGCGCCTCGCACTGGGACACCCACATCTCCACCGTCTCCGAGCGTCCCAGCATGGCGCGCGTCTCTTTCCAGCGGGTGCCGACGGCGTAGGGGCCCTCGGTGAGCAGCTGGATCGATTCGACGCCGGACAGGGTTGCGGCAGACCCGGGAATGTCGGACACCACCGCCCAGACGGAGTCGGCCGGAGCCTTGATGTGCTGCGTGAGCGTGGTCCTTTGGTCCATAGTCTCGAGCCTAGCCCGTGCGCCGGCCGACGGAAAAAGTCTTGAATTAGTAAGCATGCTTTGTGTTATGGTGTTTGGACCAGTTTTTCTACCGGAAACGAAAGGTGGCCTGCACCATGGGTATCGGAGACAAGATTCAGAACGAGGCGGAGCACCTCGGCGGCAAGGCCAAGGAAGCTGCGGGTAACGCCACTGACAACGACCGGCTGCGGGCTGAAGGCCAGCGCGACCAGGTTGTAGCCGACGCGAAGAAGGTCGGCGAGAACGTCAAGGACGCCTTCAAGAAGGACTAGTCCTTCGACTTTTTGCAGCGCCGGAGATTCCTTTGGGGGAATCTCCGGCGCTGTTTTTGTGCCGGGCTTATGCCCCGTTCCTATGTCCCGCTGGCGAACAGCCTGCAACAATGGCCCCATCGGCGACAGAGGGGGAAGCATGGCACGCACCGGGGACGACGGCGGCAACCCCGCCAGGCGGGATTTGAGCGGCCGGAATTTGAGCAACCTTGACTTGGGCCGGGAAAGCGCTGCCGCCGGCGGCTCGCCGGGGTTGCGGGGTTACCTGGCGGCGCCGGCAGGCGAAGGGCCGTTCCCCGCGGTCCTGATGATCCATGAAATGTTTGGCCTGAACGACATCACCGTCCGCCATGCGGACCGGCTGGCGGCGGCGGGATACCTGACGCTGGCCATAGACCTGTTCAGCGACGGCGGGGCCCGCCGCTGCATCGTGGCAACCATGCGGGCGCTCTCGGCGGGCGAGGGCCGGGCCTTCACCGATCTGGCGACGGCCCGGGACTGGCTGCTGGCGTCGGGCCGGACCACGGGGAAGATTGGCGTGATCGGTTTCTGCATGGGCGGCAGCTTCGCCCTGCTGTTGGCCACCGACCGCTTCGACGCCTCGGCCGTGAACTACGGCC
Organism: Arthrobacter sp. PM3; assembly: GCF_003352915.1. Classification (NCBI taxonomy): domain Bacteria; kingdom Bacillati; phylum Actinomycetota; class Actinomycetes; order Micrococcales; family Micrococcaceae; genus Arthrobacter; species Arthrobacter sp. PM3. The sequence goes on from NZ_CP022314.1 coordinate 325,076, forward strand.
GGCTCCCTAAAGACCCGGACAAGGCCCTGGCCGGCGCGTGCCCGATCGTGGCCAACTTCGGCGGCAAGGACCGCAGCCTGGCCGGCGGGGCGGCGAAGCTTCAGTCCGTGCTGGACCGGCTGGGGGTGGAAAACGATGTCAAAGAGTTCCCGTCGGCCGGTCACTCCTTCCTCAATGATGCGGAGGCCGGCCCGGCGGCGCTGCGCCCGCTTTTCCGGGTCATGGGCGTCGGCCCGGATCCGGCGTCGGCCCCGGAAGCGTGGCAGCGGATCGAGGACCACTTCGCCAGGTATCTGAAGGCCGCTGAGGCTCACCCCTAGGGCGCAGCGATGGCGAGGAACCGGATCGGCAGGTCCAGCAGCTCTAGGGGTCCGTGCGGGCCTTCGCCGTCGAGGAGCAGCGAGTCGCCGGCTTCCATGGTGTATTCGTAGGCGCCGTGGCCGTAGACCATGCGGCCGGCGAGCATGTAGATGAATTCCGTGCCGGGGTGCTGGAACAGCGGGAAGACGTCAGAGGCGTCGGTCAGCGTGACCAGCGTCGGTTCGATGGCGTCGGTGCGCCCCTTGAGGGTTCCCAGCACCCGGTACTCATGCCCGTGCTGAGTCCCGCTGCGCACGGTCAGGCTGCCCTGGCCGTTCTTGGTGAACGTCGCGTCCCGGTCGGTGTCGGCGCCGCGGAACAGGGCCGTGACCGGAATCTTCAGGCCGTCGGCCAGGCGCTGCAGGGTAGTCAGCGAACACGAGGTACTGGCCGACTCGATCTTCGAGATCATGGCCTTGGACAGGCCCGTCCGGGCGGCGAGTTCGGCGGCGGACAGCCCCTGGGCCGTCCGGTAGTGCCGGAGCTGGCCGGCAATGATCCGTTCGAGCTTGCCCGCGGCATCCTCCGCCGGCGGTTCCACTGGCACGTCCGACTCTCCGCCAGGCTGATTCGTCATCCAGCCATCATAGGCGGCAGCCGCGGCGTCTATCCGATCACCCGGGCCTCGCCCAGCAGGCCCGCGAGGACGTCCGCCAGGGCGCCGGCCCCGGCCTCGGCGTCGTGGTCTTCCACCAGTTCCTCCGGCGAATGCGAAATTCCGGTCGGGTTCCGCACGAACAGCATGGCGGTGGGAAGGTGGCCGGCGAGCACGCCGGCGTCGTGGCCCGCGCCGGTGTCCAGGACCGGAGCTCCCGGCAGCAGTGCCTGCAGCTCGTCGCGCAGCCCGGTGTCGAAGTGCACGGTCGGGCTCAGTGATTCGGTGCCGAAGCTGACGGTGCACCCTTCCTCGGCGGCGATGACCTGGGCGTTGAGGTGGATGGATTCGACCAGGGCGGCGGTGACCTCGTCCCGCGGGTGCCGGAGGTCGATCCACAGGTCCACGCGGGAGGCGATCACGTTGGTGCCGCCGGGGACGGGCTGGAGGCGGCCCACGGTGGCGCGGGCGTCCCGGTAGTTCCGGGCCGTGTCCCGGATGCCCAGCATGATCTTGGCCGCGGCGATCATGGGGTCCTTCCGGTCCTGCATGAGGGTGGTCCCGGCGTGGTTTCCCTGCCCGTGCACGGACAGTTTCCACCGGCCGTGGCCCAGGATGGACGAGCCGACGGCCACCGGCCGGCCGAGGTCGGCCAGCCCCCTGCCTTGTTCGACGTGCAGTTCGACGAACACGCCGATCTGCTGCAGGGCCTTACGGTCGGGGCCGATGAACCGGGGGTCCTGCCCGTTGGCCGCGGCCACGTCGGCGTAGGTGTTGCCGTCGGCGTCCCTGAGGTTGCGGGCTTTGTCCGGGTCCAGGGCGCCGGTGAGCAGGCGGGACCCCAGGCAGGCTACGCCGAACCGGGAGCCTTCCTCTTCGGGAAAGACGGCGATGGCCAGCGGCCTGCGGGGGCGGACGCCCCGGCTCTTGAGGATGTCGACGGCGGCGAGCGCGGAGGCCACCCCCAAGGGGCCGTCGTATTCTCCCCCGCCGGGAACGGAGTCGAGGTGGCTTCCCGTGACGACGGCGTCCTTCCGCACACCGGTCGCGGTGTCCCACCAGGCCCAGAGGATTCCGTTGGTGTCGGTGGTGACATCCAGTCCCCGCCGGCCGGCCTGCTCGATGAACCAGCCCCGGAGCTCCGTTTCGGCGTGTGAGAAGACCGGGCGGGTGTAGCCGCCGCGGTGCCTGTCGGTGCCGATTCCGGCGATGTCCCGCATGAGGCCGGTGACGGTGCCGGTGGCCGGTGTAGTGGCGGAGGTGGTCACAAATCTGGTCCGTTCTGTTGGTGGTGTGGTCAGCCGGCGCTGATGCCGGCGGTGGCCTGCCGGAACCGGGCCGGGATGTCGCCGGCGCCGGTGGCGAGGTCGGCCGCCCACTGGCCGATCAGGGGGGCGAACTTGGCGCCGTGGCCGGAGCAGGGCGACAGGATGGTCAGACCCTCCGCCCGGTCGATGAGGAAGTCCTCGGTCGGGGTGTTGGTGAACAGGCATGTGGTCTCGGCGTAGGGTTCGGGGTCCAGTCCGGGGAGGTACTTCTGCACGTAGTCGACCACGCGCCGCCGGTTGTCCGGGTCCACGGTGCCGGTCTGGGCGGCGGCGGAGGGGATGAGCTTTCCGCCGTTGTATTCGGCGATTTTCTGCCCGGCGAAGCCGGCATCCCGGCCGCCCGGCAGTCCGTAGGTCTGGATGTCCGTGCTCTTGTGGATGAAGGTGGGCCAGTGCTGCCCGCCGCCGGGGATGTCCCGGTAGCGGAAGTGGTAGGCCTGTTCCTGCCGGACCGTGATCTCGGGCAGGCCTGCGAGGAACCCCGCGGGCAGACCGAGCTGTCCCAGGAGCCCGGGCAGCCAGCCACCGGCACCGACGACGACACTACCGGCGTCGCACGTTTCCCCCGCGGCGGACGTCAAGCGGTAGCCTGCGCCCTGCTTGGCCACGCCCGCGACGTGCCAGCCGGTCAGCAGCCTCGCGCCGTGCTTCACGGCCTGGCCGATCATCGCTTTCACCGCGCTTTCGGCGTCGATGACGCCGGCGCCGGGGTGCCAGAGCACGGAGGTGTCGAAGGCGATGTGGGGCCAGCGGGTCCTGGCCTCGGCTGCGCTGAGGAGCTCGTGTTCCACGCCGGTGCCGGCCAGGACCCGGGCCAGGTCTTCGGGCCGCCGCTCGGGCCCGTAGTCCACGGCACCGAAGTCGGTGATGAGGTCGAGCCCGCTGGCCCGGTCCAGTTCGTCCCACAGGACCTTGGATTCGATCACGGCCCGGGTGTAGAACTCATCCGGGTAGGCGTAGCGGAAGATCCGGGCCGATCCGTGCGAGCTGCCGTCGTGGCTTGCCGGCACGGTCCGCTCCAGGATGGTCACGTCGTGGCCGCGGGAGGCCAGCTGCCAGGCGGTGGCGGCGCCGGCCAGTCCGGCGCCCACCACGACGTACTCGGACGATTCGGTCATCACTTCGCTCCCGGGATCCAGCTGGTGCCGGCCAGGGGCACCCGGGCCATGGCGGAGGCTTCGATGGTCAGGGCCACCAGGTCCTCGGGTTCGAGGTTGCGCAGGTGGGACTTTCCGCAGGCCCGGGCGATGGTCTGGGCCTCCATGGTCAGGACCCTTAGGTAGTTGGCCAGGCGTCGGCCGCCCGCCACCGGATCCAGCCGTGCGGACAGTTCCGGGTCCTGCGTGGTGATGCCGGCGGGGTCGCGGCCCTCCTGGAAGTCGTCGTAGAAGCCCGCCGCCGAGCCGAGTGCGGCGTATTCGGCGGCGTAGCGGTGATCGTTGTCACCCAGGGCGATCAGCGCCGCGGTGCCGATCGCGACGGCGTCGGCGCCCAGGGCCATGGCCTTGGCGACGTCGGCGCCGGTGCGGATGCCGCCGGAGACGATCAGCTGGACTTTGCGGTGAACCCCGAGTTCCTGGAGGGCCTGGACGGCCTGCGGGATCGCGGCAAGGGTGGGGATGCCCACGTTTTCGATGAAGACCTGCTGGGTTGCGGCGGTGCCGCCCTGCATGCCGTCCACCACCACCACATCGGCGCCGGCTTTCACGGCCAGGGCGGTGTCATAGTAGGGCCGGGAGGCGCCGATCTTGACGTAGATGGGCGTCTTCCAGTCGGTGATTTCGCGAAGTTCGCCGATCTTGATTTCGAGGTCGTCCGGGCCGGTCCAGTCCGGGTGGCGGCTGGCGGAGCGCTGGTCGATCCCGACCGGCAGGGTGCGCATGCCGGCGACGCGTTCGGTGATCTTCTGGCCCAGCAGCATGCCGCCGCCGCCGGGCTTGGCGCCTTGGCCCAGCACGATCTCGATGGCGTCGGCCTTGCGCAGGTCATCCGGGTTCATGCCGTAGCGGGAGGGCAGGTACTGATACACCAGGTGCTTGGACTGGCCTCGCTCCTCAGGCGTCATGCCGCCGTCGCCCGTGGTGGTGGAGGTCCCCACCTCGCTGGCGCCGCGGCCCAGCGCCTCCTTGGCGTTGGCGGACAGGGCGCCGAAGCTCATCCCGGCGATGGTCACCGGGGTCTGCAGGTGCAGCGGTTTGGAGGCGTGGCGGTCACCGAGGACGACGTCGGTGTCGCACTTTTCCCGGTAACCCTCCAGCGGGTAGCGGGACATGGAGGCGCCCAGGAACAGCAGGTCATCGAAGTGCGGGACCTTGCGCTTGGCGCCCCAGCCGCGGATGTCGTAGACGCCGGTGGCGGCTGCACGCTGGATGTCGGCGATGGTGGCACGGTCGAAGGTGGAGGACTCGCGCAGGCCAAGCGCAGCGATATCAGCCGCAGCAACGTTCTGTGCGGGGGCCTGCGCGGGCGCCTGGGCGGGGACGGGGATGGAGGTGATGGTCAAGGGGGCCTCCTAGTAGGCGGTCGAGTTGTCGACGTGGAAGTGGTAAAGGTTCCTGGCTGAGCCGTAGCGCTTGAAGTCGGCCGGGTTCTCGGTCCGGCCGGCGGCGGCGAGCAGTTCCGCGAGTTCTTCGAAGTGTTCGGCCTTCAGCGGCTTTTCGATGCAGTCGGCGCCGAGGGACGCGACGGTGCCCTTGACGTAAATGCGGGCCTCGTAGATGGAGTCGCCGAGGGCGTCTCCGGCGTCACCGCAGACCACCAGTCGGCCGGCCTGGGCCATGAAGGCGGACATGTGGCCGATGTCGCCGCCCACCACAATGTCCACGCCTTTCATGGAGATCCCGCAGCGGGCTCCGGCGTTGCCGTCGATCACCACGAGTCCGCCGTGCCCGGTGGCCGCGGCCGACTGGGAAGCATCGCCCTTGACGTGCACCTTTCCGGACATGATGTTCTCCGCGAGGCCGACGCCGGCGTTGCCGGTGACGGTGACCTTGCCCTTCTGGTGCATGCCGGCCGCGTAGTAGCCGGCGTGGCCGTCGATGGTGACGGTGACGTCGGCAGTAATGCCGACGGCGAGGCTGTGCTTGCCGCCGGGGTTGGTGACCGTCCAGGCCTGGCCGTCGACGGCGTCGTGCAGTCCCTGGTTCAGTTCGCGGACGGTGCTGCCGGCGAGGTCGAGCACTGTGGTTTCGGCGTCAGCGGTGGGTGCCGTGAGGGTTTCGGGGGCTGTCAGAGTGACCATGTGTAGACCTTTCCGGGAACGGGTTCGAAGATGCGGGCGTTGTCGATGCCCGGCAGTGCGGCCAGGGCGCGGTATTCGGAGGCCATGGCCACGTAGTCGTCGGTCTCGGCGATGATGGCCGGCTTGCAGGCGATGGGGTCGCGGACCACGGCCATGCTGTCCGCGGTGGTGACAACGAGGGTGTAGAAGCCGTCCAGGACGTTGCCCAGGTTCACCAGGGCCTCTTCGAGGGTGTCGCCCTGCTGCAGCCGGGAGGCGACGTAGCGGGCGCCGACCTCGGTGTCGTTCTCGGAGTCGAAGACGACGCCCTCTCGCAAGAGGCCCCGCCGGACGGTGGCGTGGTTGGAGAAGGAGCCGTTGTGCACCAGGCAGAGGTCGTCCGCGACGGAGAAGGGGTGCGAGCCGCCGGCCGTGACGGCGGATTCGGTGGCCATCCGGGTGTGGGACAGGCCCTGGCTGCCGGCCATCGCCTCCAGCCCGTGCTCGGCGGCGATCGCCATCGGGTGGCCCACGCTCTTCATGACGGCCACGTGCTCGCCGCGGCCGATCACCGTGGAGCCCGGCAGTGTTTCGGTGACGGCCTTCACCAGCAGGTCCGTGCCGACGGCGGCGCTCACCAGGGTGGTGTCACCCACCACCTGGACGGCCGGGGCCGCGTCGGCCGCGAGCAGGGACGCGACGGCGGCGGTGATTGCCGCCGTCGTCATGCCCTGGTCCTTGCCGAGGAGGCTGACGGTGGAGGTGCCGTCCGCGACCAGGCCGGGGGTGTTGTAGACGGCGAGGCCGGCGGAGTCCGGCCCGCGGTCCACGATCTGGCACAGCATCGAGGACAGCAGGCTGCCCATCCGGGGGTGCAGCGAGGGGTTGCGCAGCTGCAGCGCGGCGATTCCGCACATGGTGGTCCTTTTCTTGGTGTGGGTTGGAACAGTCGGTCTAGATCGAGGTGAGGTAGGTGCGGATTTCCCAGTCGCTGACCTGGTTGTGCCAGCTGAGGAATTCCTCTTCCTTGGCGTCCGCGTAGTAGGCGCCGATTTCCGCGTCGCCGCTCAGGCTGGCCAGGATCACCGGGTCCTTGCGGAGCGCTTCGACGGCGTGGAGCAGGGTGGCCGGCAGGAGGTGCGCGTCCGGTTTGGATTCCCCGGGGCCCGACGGCCGGCCGGGGTCGAGGGACTTTTCCACTCCGTCCAGGCCGGCGGCGACGGCGGTGGCGATGGCCAGGTAGGGGTTGGCGGAGCCGTCGCCGGAGCGCAGTTCGATCCGTTTGTTGTCCGGGACGCGGATCATGTGGGTGCGGTCGTTGCCGCCGAAGGAGGCCTTCCGCGGCGACCACGTGGCGCCCGAGGAGCTGGTGGTGGCGCCGGAGCGCTTGTAGGAGTTGACGGTCGGCGCCAGGAAGGCCTGCAGCGCCGGGGCATGGTCCAGGATGCCGCCGATGAACGAATAGGCGAGGCCGGACAGCCCCAGGCCGCGGCCGGCGTCGTCCGCTTCCCCGTCGCCCGGAAACAGCGGCTCGCCGCCGGACCAGAGGGAAAGATGGAAGTGGAGTCCGGTGCCGGTCCGGTCCGTGAACGGCTTGGGCATGAACGTGGCGGTCATGCCGCGCTGTTCGGCGAGGATGTTCAGGATGTAGCGCAGGGAGATGACGCGATCGGCCGTGGTCAGGGCGTCCGCGTAGTTGAAGTTCTGCTCGAACTGGCCGGCGGCGTCCTCGTGGTCGTTGGCGTAGTTGCCCCAGCCCAGCGCGTTCATGGCCTCGGAGATGGAGGTCAGGTGGTCATACATGCGGGTGACGCCGCGGGCGTCGTAGCAGGGACGGGGCGAATCGTCGCGCGCATCGGCTGTGCTCAGGGTGCCGTCATCGTTCGTGTTGACCAGGAAGTACTCCACTTCCGCGCCGACCTTCGCCTGCATGCCCTGCGCGGCCAGCCGGGCCAGGGCGTTTTTCAGGATGACGCGCGGCGCGTACGGCCACGGCCGGCCGTTGACGTGCGGGTCGCAGTGGATGATTGCCAGTCCTTCCTTGATGAAGGGGACCGGGGTGAAGGAGGCGAGGTCCGGCACGGCGATCAGGTCCGCGTCCTGCGGCTTCTGGCCGATCAGGCCCGCGGCGTAGCCGGCGAAGCCCATGGCTCCTGCCTCGAGTTCGTCGGCGGCTTCCACCGGGACCAGCTTGGCGCAGGGCTTGCCGGTCATGTCCACAAAGGTGGCCAGGAGGAACCGCACGTCGTGGGCCCGGGCGATGTCCGCCAGGGAAATCTGCCCGGCGTCGGCCGGCAGCGCGGCGTCTGATAGCGCTGACGCGCTGGGTACTTCAGGGGTTGCGACACTCGTCATCGGAACTGTCCTGTCCAATTGGGGTTACCTGATGGGAAACGCTGTTGAACCACAGTAGTCAAAGTGATGTTACGGAAGTAGTGCCCGGGTGTTAAATCCGCGTGTCATGTCCCGGCGGCGAACGCAACAGAAACTTAACCCGCACGAAACCCGCAATCGTTCACTGCCATGAATCATGGTTTCATCCCATGGTTGCGTTGAGTTCCTCCGCAGCCGGCGGATGCTGACTTCCACCCCCACTGATTGGAGTTCCATGAATTCTGGAGACGTCGCCTGGATCCTCGCGGCAGGCGCCCTGCTGTGCATCATGATTCCCGGCCTTGCCCTGTTCTACGGCGGCATGGTCGGTTCCCGCAGGATCCTGAACATGATGATGATGTGCTTTGGCGGCATGAGCATCGTCGCCGTCTTGTGGGCCGTATTCGGCTACTCCATGGTGTTCGGCAATTCCATTGGCGGCGCCGGGCTGCTCGGCGATGTCACCGAGTACTTCGGGATGGAGCAGCTGCTGGCCGAGGACCCGAACGCCCCCATCCCCGCGGCGCTGTTCGCGGCCTTCCAGCTGTTCTTTGCCGGCATCACCACGGCGATCATCGCCGGGGCCGCGGCCGGGCGCATGAAGTTCGGCGCCTGGATGACCTTCGCCGCGCTGTGGGCCACCCTGGTCTACTTCCCGGTCGCCCACTGGGTGTTCGCGTTCAGCTCGGCGGACGGCTCCGTCACCGGCGGCTGGATCGTCAACAGCCTTAAGGCCGTTGACTTCGCCGGCGGCACGGCCGTCCACATGAACGCCGGCGTGGCAGCCCTCGCCCTCGCCCTGGTCCTGGGTCGCAGCGCGGGCTGGCCCAAGAGCGAACACACCAAACCGCACAGCCGGCCGCTCGTGCTCGTCGGGGCCGGCCTCCTGTGGGCCGGCTGGTTCGGATTCAACGCCGGCTCGGCCCTCACCGCCGGCCAGTCCGCCTCCGTCGTGTTCCTGAACACCGCCGTCGCCGCCTGCGCCGGCCTCCTGGCCTGGGCCCTGGTGGAACGGATCCGGCTCGGCAGCGCCAGCAGCATGGGCGCGGCCTCCGGCCTGATCTCAGCCTTGGTCGCCATCACGCCCGCGTGCGGGGCCGTCAGTCCGCTCGGCGCCCTGGCAATCGGCGTGATTGCCGGCGCGGTCTGCTCCCTGGCGATCGAGCTCAAGTTCCGGCTCGGCTTCGACGATTCACTCGACGTCGTCGGTGTCCACCTGGTCGGCGGCATCCTGGGAACCCTCCTGATCGGCTTCTTCGCCACCGACGCCGCCCCCAACAAGGTCAACGGACTGTTCTACGGCGGAGGATTCGAACTCCTCGGCATCCAGACGCTCGCAACCGTGTCCGTGCTCGCGTACTCCTTCGCCGTGACCTGGGTTATCGCCAAGGTCCTGAGCGTCACCATGGGCCTGCGCGTCCATGAGGCCGATGAACTGCGCGGCATCGATATCGCCGCACACTCGGAGGCCGCGTACCTCAGCGACGAAGAACCGGTGGACCTCGGCTCCCCGAGCCGTGCTTAGGGCTCCGGAAGAACGCCCCCGGCCCGTCATGCCGTCACACGCAATTGTCAGCGCCGGCCAGCTGCCCCGCGTCCCCTGGCGCAACGGGGCGGGCACCACCCGGGAAGTCGCCCTCTTCCCGGGTGGTGCCGGCCCGGAGGGCTTCACCTGGCGGATCAGCGTGGCCGACATCACCGGGGACGCGGACTTCTCTGCGTTCCCCGGGCGGACCGGCACTTCCTCCTCGCCACCGGCGGCACCCTGGCCATGGACGTCAACGGCGTCCGCCGCGTTGTCTCCCGGCGCCGGCCCGAAGCATTTTCCGGCGAGGACCAGGTGAGCGTCACGACGGACCGCGGGCCTGCCACAGCGATCAACCTGATCACCAGGCGGTCCGCCTGCACCGGGTCAATGGACGTCCGGCACATCGAGGGCCCTTTCGTTCCGGACCCGGCAACCGTGGCCGTGGTCCTGCTGGACGGCACCGCCGCCACAGGCGACGGCCGTACCCTGGCGCCCCTGGACTTCCTGCTCCGCAGCCCGGGCAAGGACCCGCGCCCGGGACCGGAAACACTGCACTGCCGCGCGGCCGTAGTGGCCACCCTCCGGGTGCGGTAGCCCCTCCCCACCTGCCCTCTCCCCAACTGACTCGCAGCAGGGGCCGTTCTGAGCCGTCAAAACGGCCCCTGCTGCGACTTACTTGGGCGGGCGGGCACCCGGCGTGAAACCATACGGAGTATGGCCCAGAAGATTGCGTACCAGGGTGAGCCCGGCGCCAACTCCAATATTGCGTGCATGCAGATGTTCCCCGAACTGGAAAGCGTGCCCTGCGCCAGCTTCGAGGACGCGTTCGAACTTGTCTCCAGCGGCGACGCCGACCTCGCCATGATCCCGATCGAGAACTCCATTGCCGGCCGGGTGGCGGACATCCACGTCCTGCTCCCTGCGTCCGGGCTGCAGATCGTGGGCGAGTACTTCCTGCCGATCCACTTCGACCTCATGGGCGTCCCGGGCAGCAGCATCGAGGCCGCCACCGAGGTCCACAGCCACCTCCACGCCCTGGGCCAGTGCCGCCGCCTGATCCGCGAGGCCGGCCTCCGTCCGGTGATCGCCGGCGACACCGCCGGGTCCGCCCGGGAGGTCCGCGACTGGAACGACCCGACCAAGCTGTCCCTGGCTCCCCCGCTCGCGGCCCGGCTCTACGGGCTCGATGTGCTGGCGTCCGCCGTCGAGGACGACCCCTCCAACACCACCCGCTTTGTGGTGCTGGCCCGGGAAACCGCACTGCCGGCCCGGGACGTCCTGCCCGGACCGGCCGTGACCAGCTTCGTGTTCCGGGTCCGGAACGTGCCGTCGGCCCTGTACAAGGCGCTGGGCGGCTTCGCCACGAACGGGGTTAACATGACCCGGCTGGAGAGCTACATGGTGGGCAACGAGTTCGCCGCCACGATGTTCATGGCCGACGTCGAGGGCCACCCCGAGGACCTGCCGCTCAGCCTGGCCCTGGAGGAGCTGGACTTCTTCACCACCGAGGTGCGGATCCTTGGCGTCTACCCTGCCGCCGGGTTCCGGTCCGGGCAGGCCGTCAACAACTGACCGCCCGCCCGGACCCTCACCGGCGCCCGGCACCGGGCCTACCCGACGAGGTTCTGGAACTCCTGGACGCGCGCGCCCGACTGCAGGAGCGGCGCGAAGAACGCGGCGAGCTCCGCCGTCGCGGTCAGGGGCAGCACGTGGGCCACGTACTGGTCCGGGCGGACCACGACCACGGCGCCGCCGCGGTCGATCCCGCGCAGGTCGAAGATGTCCGCCGCGGGATCGGTGCCGTAGACCTTCTCCAGGTACGGAAGTTGGAACGGCCCGACCTCCGGCTTGAACACCGCGGGGACCGCGCCGATATCGATGCCGGTGTGGTCCTGCTGGTAGATCACCTTGACATCGAACCAGGCGTCGCGGTCCAGGTTCGACGGCGTCGCGGCCAGCGGCGAGTCCGGTGCGTTCGCCAGCCAGTCGGCGAAATCCACAACCGGGCCCGGGGCCCCGGCCGGCGCCGCCGCATCGGCGAAGACGTAGATGCGCCAGCGGCCGTCCGCTGTGGCCTGGTGGCCGAGCTGGAGCGGGTTGGTGTCGCAGACGCGCACCACCGGTGCTGACTTGAACCGCTTGCCGACCGGAAAACCTGCGGCCAGGTTCTGGTGCGTCGCCTCGGCGACGATCAGCGACGGCGCGTATTCGGTCATGAAGCCGGCGGGGAACTCCGCCGTGCGGACGTAGAAGTCCTCGAGCTCGGAGGGGTTCTCGAAGTCCTCGGGCTTCTTGGCCATGAGCGTGGACCACTGCTTGTCGAAGTCGATGAGGTTCTTCGCGACCACCTGGCGCTCGGCCGAGTAGGTGGAGAGCAGGCTGTCGGGGCTGCGGCCCTCCAGCACGTGGCCGAGCTTCCAGCCGATGTTGAAGCCGTCCTGCATGGAGACGTTCATGCCCTGGCCCGCCTTGGCGCTGTGCGTGTGGCACGCGTCGCCGGTGATGAACACGCGCGGCGTGCGGGTGCCGCGCTCCTCCGGCAGGACGTCGTCGAACCGGTCAGTGAGGCGGTGGCCGACCTCGTACACGCTATGCCAGGCGACATTGCGCACGTCGAGCGTGTAGGGGTGGATGATCGCGTTGGCCTTGGCGATGATCTGCTCGATGGTGGTCTTGCGGACCGCGCCGTTGTCGTCCGCGGCAACTTCACCGAGGTCGACGTACATGCGGAAGAGATGGCCGCCCTCGCGCGGGATCAGCAGGATGCTGCCGCCGTCGTGGGACTGGATGGCGCACTTGAGGCGGATGTCGGGGAAGTCGGTGGACGCGAGCACGTCCATGACGCCCCACGCGTGGTTGGCCTGATCGCCGGCGAGCGTGCAGCCGATCGAGTCCCGCACCTTGCTCCGCGCGCCGTCGGCACCGATCACGTACTTCGCCCGGACGGAGCGCGTCTGGCCTTCGTCGGGGCCGGCCGTGTGCACGAGGGTCACGGTGACCGGGTACTCGCCCTCACCGACCTCGAGGCCGACGAACTCGTAGCCGTAGTCCGGTGCCATGCGGGTGGGCGCGTTGGCCATGAACTCACCGAAGTAGTCCAGCACGCGGGCCTGGTTGACGATCAGGTGCGGGAACTCGCTGATGCCCCTCTCGTCGTCGACCGCGCGGGCGGCACGGACGATGCGCGAGGGGTCCGCCGGGTCCGGCTTCCAGAAGGCCATTTCGGTGATGCGGTACGCCTCGGCGATGATCCGCTCGGCGAAACCGAAGGCCTGGAAGGTCTCGACGCTCCTGGCCTGGATACCGTCGGCCTGGCCGATGGCGAGCCGTCCGCCGCGGCGCTCCACGATCCTCGTGGTGACGCCCGGAAACTGGGACAGCTGCGCGGCCGCGAGCATGCCCGCGGGTCCGGTGCCCACAATGAGGACGTCCACCTCGTCGGGAAGCCGGGCCGGGCGGTCGATCCCGGTGCCGGCGGCCGGCTGAACTCGCGGATCTCCGGATACGTAACCGTGATGGTGAAAATGCACGGGCTTTCCTCACTTCGTTGTGTGGCGGACATTCGTCACATGTGTTCTATATAAGAATTTGACGTTCGATAATTGAACTGAATCGTTGATCCAAAACTGTACGGCAGATATGACATGGGTTACAAGTGCCTCGAAAACTCCCGGAAAATCAGGGGTTGACGTTCCCGGGATCCCGGGTGATAGTTATCGTATATGATTTCGTACTCGATGAGGAGTAACTCTTGGAACAGGTCACCGACCACCTCCTGGCCGCGGCCCGCAAGGTCATCGCGGTGCATATCAACTACCCCAGCCGGGCAGCCCAGCGCGGCCGGACCCCGGAACAGCCCTCCTACTTCCTGAAACCGTCGTCGTCCCTGGCAACCGGTTCGGCGGAAGCGCCTTCGACGGTGGAGCGCCCGGCCGGCTGTGAGCTCCTCGGCTACGAGGGCGAGATCGCCCTGATCATCGGCAAGCCCGCCCGCCGCGTGGGTATTGAGGACGCCTGGAGCCACGTGGAGTGGGTCACTGCGAGCAACGACCTCGGCGTCTACGACCTCCGATACGCGGACAAGGGCTCCAACCTGCGGTCCAAGGGCGGTGACGGCTTCACCCCCGTGGGTCCGGGCCTGATCGCCGCGGACGCCGTGGATCCCGCGGCCCTCCGGGTCCGCACCTGGCACAACGGGGACATGGTCCAGGACGACACTACCGAAGACCTGCTCTTCCCCTTCGCCCGGCTGGTTGCGGACCTGTCCCAGCTGCTCACGCTCGAAGAGGGCGACATCATCCTCACCGGCACCCCGGCCGGCGCCTCCGTCGCCCTGCCCGGCGACGTCGTCGAGGTCGAAGTCAGCGCCGGCAACCTCACCACCGGCCGCCTGGCCACCCGGGTGGCGGAAGGCACGACGCCGTTCGCGGACTTCGGCGCCCGGCCCAGGACCGATGATCTCCAGCGCGAGGAAGCGTACGGTTCGCGTGAAGCGGCGGGGCTGGCCGCCGTCGGGCACAACCTGTCCCCGGAGCTGAAGGCGAAGCTGGAAAGTGTCTGCACCGCCACCCTTTCCTCCCAGCTGCGCAAGCGCGGGCTGAACAACGTCAGCATTGACGGCCTCACCTCCACCCGTCCGGAGCAGCGGATCGTGGGCCTGGCCCGGACCCTGCGCTACGTGCCCAACCGCGAGGACCTCTTCACAACCCACGGCGGCGGTTTCAACGCCCAGAAGAAGGCCATCGATTCCGTCAACGAGGGCGAGATCCTGGTCATGGAGGCCCGCGGCGAAAAGGGCACCGGCACCATCGGCGACATCCTGGCCCTCCGCGCCCAGATCCGCGGGGCGGCGGCCATCATCACCGACGGCGGCGTCCGCGACTTCTCCGCCGTCGCCGCGATGGACATGCCCACCTATTACGCCAACCCGCACCCCGCTGTGCTGGGCCGCCGGCACATCCCATGGGACACGGACATCACGATCGCCTGCGGCGGCACCACCGTGCAGCCCGGGGACATCATCGTGGCCGACTCCGACGGCATCCTGGTGATCCCGCCGGCCCTCGCCGAGGAGCTCGCGGACGACTCCATCGCCCAGGAACGGGAGGAGACCTTCATCGCCGAGATGGTGCAGCAGGGCCACAGCGTGGACGGCCTGTACCCGCTGAACGCCGCGTGGCGGGTTAAGTACGAGCAGTGGGAAGCAGGCAAAGCCAATGACTGAGACGGCCACTTCAGGCGCCGCACCAACCGCTGCCGCCAGCAAGTCGCAGCAGGCGTACGAGGCCGTGAAGGCCCGGATCGTGGACGGGACGTACTCCCCCGGCTACCGGCTGGTGCTGGCCAAGATCGCCGAGGACCTGGGCGTCAGCGTGGTGCCGGTCCGGGAGGCCATCCGCCGGCTCGAAGCCGAGGGGCTGGTGACGTTCGAGCGGAACGTCGGCGCCACCGTGTCCGGGATCGATCCCACCGAGTACCTGTACACGATGCAGACCCTGAGCATCGTCGAGGGCGCCGCCACCGCACTCTCGGCACCGCTGATCGGTGCGGCTGATGTGGCCCGGGCCCGGGCGGTGAACGAGGAAATGCGTGACTGCCTGCAGCACTTCGACCCCGTCCGGTTCACCGCGCTGAACCGGGACTTCCACAGCGTCCTGTTCGAGCACTGCCCCAACCCGCACATCCTGGACCTCGTGCACCGGGGCTGGAACCGGCTCGCGTCCCTGCGGTCCTCCACCTTCCGCTTCGTCCCGGGCCGCGCCCACGAGTCCGTCGACGAGCACGAGGCCCTGCTGCAGCTCATCGAAGCCGGTGCCGACGCCGACACCATCGAAAAGGCCGCCCGCCGCCACCGCAGCGCCACCCTCGACGCGTACCTCGCCCAAAGCAACGCGGGGTCACTTAGCGCCCATTAAGCCGCCCCGCACGAGCCATAAGTGACCCCGCGTTGCTCTTAGACAGTAAGGAAAACAACAATGACGTTCACTGCTCCGGAAACCACCAAGCACTACGTGCCGCAGGACCTGCCCACGCACATCCGGCACTTCATCAACGGCGAATTCGTCGACTCCGTGTCCGGAAAGACCTTCGACGTCCTGGACCCGGTGTCGAACCGGAACTACGCCACCGCCGCAGCGGGCCAGAAGGAGGACATCGACCTCGCTGTCGCGGCGGCCCGCGAAGCGTTCGTCAACGGCCCGTGGCCGAAGATGAAGCCGCGCGAGCGTGCCCGGGTCCTGAACAAAATCGCCGACGCCGTCGAGGCCCAGGAGGCCCGCCTGGCCGAGCTCGAGACCTTTGACACCGGCCTGCCGATCACCCAGGCCAAGGGCCAGGCGCTGCGCGCCGCGGAGAACTTCCGCTTCTTCGCGGACCTGATTGTCGCCCAGTTCGACGACGCCATGAAGGTCCCCGGCGCCCAGATCAACTACGTGAACCGCAAGCCGATCGGCGTCGCCGGCCTGATCACCCCGTGGAACACCCCGTTCATGCTCGAGTCCTGGAAGCTCGCCCCGGCCCTGGCCACCGGCAACACCGTGGTGCTCAAGCCGGCCGAGTTCACCCCGCTGTCCGCCTCGCTGTGGGCGACGATCTTCAAGGACGCGGGCCTGCCCGACGGCGTCTTCAACCTGGTCAACGGGCTCGGCGAGGAAGCCGGGGACGCCCTCGTGAAGCACCCGGACGTGCCGCTGATCTCCTTCACCGGCGAGACCACCACCGGCCAGACGATCTTCCGCAACGCCGCGGCCAACCTCAAGGGCCTGTCCATGGAACTCGGCGGCAAGTCCCCGTGCGTCGTGTTCGCCGACGCGGACCTGGACGCCGCGATCGACTCCGCCCTGTTCGGCGTCTTCTCGCTCAACGGCGAGCGCTGCACCGCCGGGTCCCGGATCCTGGTGGAACGCGGCATCTACGAGGAATTCTGCGAAAAGTACGCCGCCCGCGCGAAGAACATTGTGGTCGGGGACCCGCACGACCCCAAGACGGAGGTCGGCGCGCTGGTCCACCCGGAGCACTACGAGAAAGTGGCCTCCTACGTGGAGATCGGCAAATCCGAGGGCCGGCTGCTGGCCGGCGGCGGCCGCCCGGAGCACCTGCTGGAAGGCAACTACATCGCCCCGACGGTGTTCGCTGACGTCGCGCCGGACGCGCGGATCTTCCAAGAGGAGATCTTCGGCCCGGTTGTGGCCATCACCCCGTTCGAGACCGACGACGAGGCCCTGGCCTTGGCGAACAACACCAAGTACGGGCTGGCCGCCTACATCTGGACGCAGAACCTGACCCGGGCGCACAACTTCTCGCAGAACGTCGAGGCCGGCATGGTGTGGCTGAACAGCCACAACGTCCGCGACCTGCGCACCCCGTTCGGCGGTGTCAAGGCCTCCGGCCTGGGCCACGAGGGGGGCTACCGCTCAATCGACTTCTACACCGACCAGCAGGCCGTGCACATCACCCTTGGCAAGGTCCACACGCCCAAATTCGGCGCCTAGCCAGCAACCGCCCTTTCAACGAAGAGAGAACGCCATGACCAACTTCATCCCCACCCCCAGCGTCCCGGCCCCGGACATCGTCCGCTGCGCCTACATGGAAATCGTGGTCACCGACCTCGCCAAGTCCCGCGCCTTCTACGTGGACCTGCTCGGCCTGCACGTGACCGAGGAAGACGAGAACGCGATCTACCTGCGCTCCCTCGAGGAGTTCATCCACCACAACCTGGTCCTCCGCAAGGGCCCCATCGCCGCCGTCGCTGCCTTCGCCTACCGGGTGAAGTCCCCCGCCGAGGTCGACGCCGCCGAGGCCTACTACAAGGAGCTCGGCTGCCGGGTGGAGCGCCGCAAGGAAGGCTTCACCAAGGGCATCGGCGACTCCGTCCGGGTCGAGGACCCGCTGGGCTTCCCCTACGAGTTCTTCTACGAGGTCGAGCACGTCGAACGCCTCACCCAGCGCTACGACCTCTACTCCGCCGGCGAACTCGTCCGGCTGGACCACTTCAACCAGGTCACCCCGGACGTCCCGCGCGGCCGCAAGTACCTCGAGGACCTGGGCTTCCGCGTCTCCGAGGACATCCAGGACTCCGACGGCGTGACCTACGCGGCCTGGATGCACCGCAAGCAGACGGTCCACGACACCGCCCTGACCGGCGGCAACGGACCCCGCATGCACCACGTCGCGTTCGCCACGCACGAGAAGCACAACATCATCCAGATCTGCGACAAGATGGGCGCCCTGCGCATCAGCGACAGGATTGAACGCGGCCCCGGCCGGCACGGCGTGTCCAACGCCTTCTACCTCTACATCCTGGACCCGGACGGCCACCGCGTGGAGATCTACACCCAGGACTACTACACCGGCGACCCGGACAACCCCACCATCACCTGGGACGTGCACGACAACCAGCGCCGCGACTGGTGGGGCAACCCGGTGGTCCCGTCCTGGTACACCGAGGCCTCCCTGGTCCTGGACCTCGACGGCAACCCGCAGCCCGTCATCGAACGCACCGACGCCTCCGAAATGGCCGTCACCGTCGGCGCCGACGGCTTCTCCTACACCCGCAAGGACGATGCCACGGGAGCCGTCGAGGGGTTCAAACTGGGAGCCCAGGTCTAATCCGATGCTGGACGCGAAGATGATCGAGGCCATCGCCGACGAACTGCTGGAAGCCGGCCGGACCCGCACCCCGGTCCCGCGCCTAACGGCCCGCTACCCGGAGATGACGGTGGAGGACTCCTACGCCGTGCAGCAGCTGTGGCGGCGCCGGAACGAGGACGCCGGCCGCAGGCTCGTGGGCCGCAAGATCGGCCTGACATCCAAGGCCATGCAGGCGGCAACCGGTATCACCGAACCGGACTACGGCGCGATCTTCGATGACATGGTGCTGGAAACCGGCTGCTCCGTGCCGTGGGACCGGTACACGCATCCGCGGGTGGAGGTGGAACTGGCGTTCGTCCTCAAGGACGCGCTCAAGGGGCCCGGCTGCACCATCTTCGACGTCCTGAACGCCACCGACTACGTGGTCCCGGCCCTCGAGATTCTGGACTCCCGGATCGAAATGGAGGGCCGGACCATCGTGGACACCATCGCCGACAACGCTGCGATGGGCGCCATGGTGGTCGGCGGCCGCCCGGTAAAGCCCGACGCCGTCGACCTCCGCTGGGTCTCGGCCATCCTCTACAAGAACCAGACCGTCGAGGAAACCGGCGTCGCGGCCGGCGTCCTGGACCACCCGGCCAACGGGGTGCACTGGCTGGCCAACAAGATCGCCGCCCACGGGGACGCGATGTTAGCCGGCGACATCATCCTCGCCGGCTCGTTCACCCGGCCGCTGTGGGTGTACCAGGGCGACACCGTGCACGCCGACTACGGACCCCTGGGGGTTGTCACATGCCGCTTCGACTAGAACCGGACGCGACTTTCCGGCACGCCCTGCACACCCGCACCGGCGCTGCCGCCCGGCCGCTGGCCGGGATGTGGGTCTGTTCCGGCAGCCCGTTGGTGGCCGAGCTCTGCGCCGGGTCAGGCCTGGACTGGCTCCTGATCGACGCCGAGCACAGCCCCAACGGGCTCGAATCGATCCTGGCCCAGCTGCAGGCCGTGCACGGGTACCCGGTGCACGCGGTGGTCCGGCCGCCTGTGAACGACACCGTGCTGATCAAGCAGTACCTGGACCTTGGCGTGCAGAACCTGCTGGTGCCCATGGTGAATTCCGCGGCGGAAGCGGAGGCCGCCGTCGCCGCCACCCGCTACCCGCCCCACGGGGTCCGCGGCGTCGGCTCGGCGCTGGCCCGGGCCGCGCGCTGGAACCGGATCCCGGACTACCTCGCCCGGGCCTCCGAAACCGTCAGCGTGACGGTCCAGATCGAATCGACGGCGGCCGTCGACGCGGTGGCGGACATCCTGGCGGTGGACGGGGTGGACGCGATCTTCCTGGGCCCCTCCGACCTCGCCGCGTCCATGGGGCTGCTGGGCCAGCAGGAACACCCCGAGGTGCGTGCCGCCGTCGAACACTGCCTCGCCGCCGCCGCGGCCGCCGGCAAACCCGCCGGCGTGAACGCCTTCACCCCGGCCACGGCACGCGCCTACATGGCCGCCGGCGCGGCGTTCGTGCTGGTGGGCGCCGATGTCGCGATGCTGGCCCGCGGTTCCGAAGCCCTCGCGGCCGAATACGTCCCGTCCGCCCCGGCGGGTGAGACTGCCGGCACCCCCGCCAGCTACTGACACCGGGTTAACCACGACGGCGGCAGCCACCTCCCCAGGGTGGCTGCCGCCGTCGTCACTGCACAGTCCGTCACTGCACAGTCCGCTGCGCGGCTTAGCTGAAGAGCTCGCTCTTGGGCTCGTTGTGCTTGACCTTCTGCCAGCCCAGCCACAGCACCAGGGCGAAGAACGGAATGGTCGCCAGGGTCCACAGCCCCAGCAGGAAGACGTCGCCGGTGGCCTTGTCCGTCATGGTGTCGAAGCCGATCAGCACGGTGATGGCGAGCAGCGCGATGAGACCCGCCCAGCTGGTCCACGGGGCGCCCGGCATGGGCAGGCTGGAGACCTTGCCCTTCTTCTTCCGCAGCGCGATCTGGCTGGCGAAGATGGAGCCCCACGTGAAGATCACGCCGATCGAAGCCGAGTTCAGCGCGAGGTCGAACGCGTGCGAACCGCCCAGCCAAATATTCAGCAGGATGCCCACAAGGTAGACGGCGCCGATCGCCAGGATGGCGGCGTACGGCACGTGGCGGGTGGACATTTTGGTGAGCCACTGCGGGGCGTGGCCGTTGTTGGCCATGGTGCGGAAGATCCGGCCGATCGAGTACAGGCCCGAGTTGCAGGAGGACAGCGCGGCGGTGATGACGATCATGTTCATGACGTCGCCCATCCAGCCGAGGCCCATCTGCCCGAACACGGTGACGAACGGCGAGGTGCCGGCCTTGTACTGGTCCGAGGGCAGCAGCATGGCCAGCAGGGACACCGAGCCGACGTAGAACACCACGATGCGAACGACGACGGCGCGGATCGCCTTGGGGACTTCGCGTTCCGGGTTCTCCATTTCGCCGGCCGTGATGCCGACGATTTCGATGGCGTTGTAGGCGAAGATCACGGCGTTGAGGACCAGGATCATCACCAGCGCCCCCTTGGGGAACATGCCGCCCTCGTCATAGAAGAGGTTGCCCACGGAGGCGTGGCCGGTGCCCACCTTGGCGTTGGTGACCACCATGAAGGTGCCCACGGCCAGGAAGATCACGATTGCCGCGACCTTGAGGCAGGATGCCCAGAATTCGAACTCGCCGAACGCCTTGACGCTGAACAGGTTCACGGCCACCAGCAGCACCAGCGCTGCGATGGCGGAGAGTTCCACGGGAACGTTCGGGAAGAAGAACTGGAAGTACAGGCCAATGGCGATCAGCTCGGCGATGCCGGTCATGGCCCAGTTGATGAAGTACATCCAGCCGGACAGGTAGGCGCCCTTCTTGCCGAACATTTCGCCGGCATAGCTGACGAACGAGCCCGACGTCTGGCGGTACATGATGAGCTCGCCCAGGGCCCGCATCAGCAGGTAGGCGATCACGCCGGCGATGGCGTAGGAGAAGATCAGCGCCGGTCCGGTGGAAGCCAGGCGTCCGCCGGCCCCCATGAACAGGCCGACGCCGATTGCGCCGCCCATGGAGATCATCGTGACGTGGCGGCCGCTCAGGGTTTTCTTGTAGCCCTCGGCGCTGAGAGTCGAGTCTGCGACGGCGGGTTGCGCCGGCGCGCTCTTGAGTTCGGTGGAAGTACTTGGTGGCACAACAGTTCCTTGTAGGTCGGGGATCGGCCGGGGCTGGACCGTGGATTCAGTCACACGCAATTCGGTGTGAACCCCAAAAGGGGCAACAATGTGTACCGAATCTCACAAAGGGTCGAAGCTTCGCGCGGCACATCCATACTACTAGCTTTCCGGCGTGGACCGTGACGCGGGCAACATCCGGACCGGCGCTAGGCTGGGTGCATGGGCACAGCTCTCCGCACACCACCCGCGCCGCAGCCGGAGCTTTACCGGTTCTCGAGGCTCGACTTCATCACCGCCGGACTGTACGTGGCGGTGGCCGGATTCTTCGCCGTGGCGGGCGAACTGCTGGCACCGCTGCTGCTGCGCCTCTCACCCAATCCCGCCGTCGCGTCCTACGCGGTGAACCTGATTTTCTATGCGACCGTCGGCGTCCTGGCCCTGGCCGCCGCGCGGCGCGTCGCCTCCCGCGACCTCCGGGTGCTGGCCACGCGGCCCTGGTTCACCGCCCTCATGGTCCCGCTCGCAGTCGTCGCGATGCTCATCCTGACCGCGGTTCTCGTGGCCGCCAGCGGACCGGTGCAGACCTCCGCCAACCAGGCCGGCCTGCAGGCGCTGATGCAGCAGGTCCCGGCCTGGCTGATGGTGCCGCTGCTGGTGATCGTGGGCCCGTTCGTGGAGGAGTACATCTTCCGGCACCTGCTGATCGGCAAGCTCAGCCGCCGGATCAACCTCTGGTTCTGCTGTGCACTGTCAGTGGTGCTGTTCGCGGCCCTGCACATCGTGGGCCAGGAACAAATGACCCTGCAGGTGCTTATGCCCTACCTCGCCATGGGTGCCGTCCTGGTCTTCGTCTACGTCTGGACCGGAAGGAACGTGATGTTCTCCTACTTTGTCCATGCGTCGAAGAATCTTCTGGCGGTCGTCTTCATCTATGCCATTCCGCCGGACGTCCTGGACCAGCTGCAGCAAGTCCAGGGCTAGGCACCCCCTACCGTCGCGGGCGCCGGCGTCGTAGGTTCTTCCCATGACACTGAACATCCAGATTGCCGTGGACTGCATCAACCCGCACGAGCTCGCCGACTGGTGGGCCGAGACTCTGGACTGGGCTGTCGAGCCGCAGGACGAGGACTTCATCCGCTCCATGATCGGCAAAGGCTTCGCCACGGAGGCACAGACGCAACTGCACCGGGGCAAGCTCGTCTGGCGGGACGGCGCGGCCATCCGCCCGCCCGACGAACTCGACGCCAAAGCGCCCGCCCGCCGCATCCTGTTCCAGACGGCCCCGGAGCGAAAGACCGTCAAGAACCGGGTCCACTGGGATGTTCGGCTGGACGGCCGGGACAAGGATGAGGCCCGGGCCGCCCTGGAAGCGCGCGGTGCCACGTTCCTCTGGACGGCCAGTCAGGGCCCGCACGAATGGCACACCATGGCGGACCCGGAAGGCAACGAGTTCTGCATCAGCTGAGCCGATTACTAGACTCGGACTGTGAGCAACGAAATCCCCGCCAAGGTATCCGACGTCTTTGACCCCCAGCGGTGGCGCACCGTGTCAGGTTTCGACGACTTCCAGGACATGACCTACCACCGGCAGGTGGAACGCTCCGCGGACGGCTCCGTGGTCCGGGACCTGCCCACGGTGCGGATCGCGTTCAACCGTCCGGAGGTACGCAACGCGTTCCGGCCCGGCACGGTGGATGAGCTCTACCGCGCCATGGACCACGCCCGGATGACCCCGGACGTGGCCACCGTGCTGCTCACGGGCAACGGTCCCTCGCCCAAGGACGGCGGCCACTCGTTCTGCTCCGGCGGGGACCAGCGGATCCGCGGGCGCGACGGGTACCGGTACGCGGATGGGGACACCGTTGAAACCATTGACCCGGCCCGCGCGGGCCGGCTGCACATCCTGGAAGTCCAGCGGCTCATGCGCACCATGCCCAAAGTGGTCATCGCTGTGGTCAACGGCTGGGCCGCCGGCGGCGGGCACTCCCTGCACGTGGTCTCGGACCTCACCATCGCGTCCCGCCAGCACGGAAAGTTCAAGCAGACCGATGCCACCGTGGGAAGCTTCGACGCCGGTTACGGCTCCGCGCTCCTGGCCCGCCAGATCGGTCAGAAGGCCGCCCGGGAGGTCTTCTTCCTGGCCCGCGAATATTCCGCAGAGGACATGGTCCGGATGGGCGCGGTGAACGAGGCCGTGGAGCACGAACGCCTCGAGGACGTCGCCCTGGAGTACGCCGCGGACATCGCCCGGCAGTCGCCGCAGGCCATCCGCATGCTGAAGTTTGCGTTCAACCTCGCCGACGACGGACTGGCCGGCCAGCAGGTGTTCGCCGGTGAGGCGACCCGCCTGGCCTACATGACCGACGAGGCCGTGGAGGGCAAGGACGCCTTCCTCGAGAAGCGCGACGCCGACTGGTCCAAGTTCCCGTACTACTTCTGAGGCGCGCTGTGATTTCCGGAGCCATGAACATCGAGCCGGCCCTCAAGGCGCTGGCTGCCGCCCTCCACGGCGAGGGTCCCGCCGTCGAACTCTCCGCCGGGCCGGACGGCACCCCGGTGCTGGCGTTCCCCGACACGTCCGGCATCGAGGACGCCGCCGTCGTGGTGCGCACGTCCGGGTCCACCGGCACACCGAAGGCGACCGTCCTCACCGTCGATGCCCTGGCGGCGTCGTCCATGGCCACCGCGTTTGCGCTGAAGGGTGAGGGGCAGTGGCTGCTGGCACTCCCCGTGCAGTATGTGGCCGGCCTGCAGGTGCTGGTCCGCTCCCTCTTTGCCGGCACCCGGCCGTGGGTCATGGATCTGAGCGGCGGTTTCACCCCGGAGGCCTTCACAGCCGCGGCGGAGGAACTGACGGACAAGATCCGTTTCACGTCACTGGTGCCCACCCAGCTGCAGCGGCTGCTGGAGGGCCCGTCGGCCGAAACGCTGGCCGTCCTGCGGCGCTTCAACGCGGTCCTGCTCGGCGGCGGTCCCGCGTCCCCTGAGCTGCTCGCCGCGGCCCGGGATGCCGGGGTCAGGGTGGTGACCACCTACGGCTCGTCCGAGACCTGCGGCGGCTGCGTGTACGACGGCTACCCGCTCGAGGACGTCCTGGTCCGGGTCGCGGACGACGGCAGGATCCTGCTGGGCGGGGCCACCATCGCCGCAGGGTACCTGGACGCTCCGGGGCTTTCCGCCGAGGCCTTCCTCGAGGAGGACGGGGTCCGCTGGTACCGGACCAATGACCTCGGCGAACTGGACGCCGACGGCCGGCTCACCGTGCACGGCAGGGCGGACGACGTCGTCATCACCGGCGGGCTCAAGGTTTCGGCCGCGCACGTCCAGGCGGAGCTGGAAAAGCTCGACGGCGTCCGCGCCGCTTTTGTGGCCGGGGTGCCTTCGGCCGAATGGGGCCACGCCCTGGCCGCCTATGTCGCCGTGGCCGACACGTCCCCGGAAGGGCTGGCGGCGTTCGCCGACCGCCGGGCCGGGACCTGGGGAGCGGCGCTGGGTGCGCTGGCCCCCAAAACGGTCCTCCCTGCAGCGGATCTGCTCATGCTGCCCAACGGAAAACCGGACCGTGTGGGCATGACGGTCCTGCTGGATGCGCTGCATCAGGGAAAATAGACAAGGCTCTTCCGGCTGCCGGCCGGGCATCCAACCAATCAACGCGTATTCAACGAACCAACGAGGTACTGACCGTGGCCACAGCCGCACAATGGATCCAAGGCGCCCGACTGCGCACCCTCCCCGCCGCGATCGCACCGGTGCTTATCGGCAGTGCAGCCGCCTACGAGATGGATTCGTTCATCCTCCTGAACGCCGTGCTGGCCGCACTGGTCGCCCTGTTGCTGCAGGTCGGCGTCAACTACGCCAACGACTACTCCGACGGCATCCGCGGCACCGACGAGGACCGGGTGGGTCCGCTCCGGCTCGTGGGCTCGGGCGCGGCCAAGCCGGAGCACGTCAAGCGGGCAGCGTTCGCGGCATTCGGGCTCGCGATGCTGTTCGGCCTGTTCCTGGTGATCATCACGCAGGCCTGGTGGCTCATCCTGGTCGGCATCGGCTGCGTCCTCGCCGCCTGGGGCTACACCGGCGGCAAGAACCCCTACGGCTACCTGGGCCTGGGCGATGTGTTCGTGTTCGTGTTCTTCGGGCTCGTGGCGACGCTCGGCACCACCTACACCCAGGCCGGCCAGCTCAGCCTGGCCGCGATCATCGGGGCGATCGGCACGGGCCTGATCGCGTGCGCCCTGCTGATGGCCAACAACGTCCGTGACATCCCGACGGACCGGAAGGCCGGGAAGAAAACCCTGGCCGTGCGGCTCGGGGACAAACACGCCCGCGAAAGCTACGTGCTGATGCTCGCCGTCGCGATCCTGCTGGTAATCGTCCTGGCCCCGGCCCGGCCGTGGATGCTGATCGTGCTGCTGCTGATCCCTGCCAGCCTGATGCCGTCCTGGCTGATGATCGCCGGGCGGCGGCGCAAGAGCCTCATCCCGGTCCTGAAGCAGACCGGACTGATCAATCTCGGCTTCGCTGCCCTGTTCTCACTCGGGCTGGTCCTGAGCCACGGCTTCTAGGACTGCGGCTCCCGGGCGGGCCCGGCTTGCTAGGCGTCTTTGGGTCGGCTGTCCGTGTGGACGGCGATGTCGGGGTTCTCGTCCACGAGGCGGTCTTCGGCCTCGGCGTCGGCCACTTCAGCGGCGCCGCGGAGGGGCTTGGCCTTGCCCGAGAACCGCGCGTGCAGGTTCGCCGTGGCGGCGTCGCGCTGCTTCTGGAAGAACAGGAAACTGATGGCGAAAGCCATCATCCCGGCGCACAGGGCGGCCAAGAGTACGCCGAGTTGCAGGTACAGGAAAAGCGCGAAGAGGGGCGCAAAAAGCGCCAGCCGGATAAGGGAGTATTTGAGAAAAGCCACACCCCAAGTTTAGCCGCCGCGGCGACGGCCCGGCGTCGGCCGCTGTCCTGCCCGCGGTGACGCTGCGTCCGGCCCGGACCGGTCCCCTGCAGTGCCCCGGCGACCGGCGCCGTCGGGCCGCCTGACGGCTAGACTGAAGTTATGCTCCGTGTAGTGGTTCCGATCGTCATACTGGTCGTATTCGTCTATGGACTGGTCGACCTCATCCGGACTGACGCGCGGCTGACCAGGGGGATCTCCAAGACGGCCTGGGTTTTCGTACAGATCCTCCTTCCGGTGGTCGGCGCCATTCTGTGGTTCCTCATCGGGCGCCCCCGTGCCACGGACGCGGCCCCCGTCGTTTACAGCCACCCGATAGCGCCCGACGACGACCCCGATTTCCTGCGCAACCTCGAAATCCGCCGCCGCAACCAGGCTGAGGAAGACAGGCTAAGGAAGCTCAAGGCCGATTTCGAGGCCAAGGAGCGCAAACTCGACGCCGGCAGCGCGGACGCCGCCGGCCCGGAAAGCGCCGGCGATGCCCACGAACCCGGCGACGCCGGAACGCAAGGGACTGACGAAGTCAAGTAGGGCGCCGTCAAGTAGCCCCGGGAACCCACGAAGCCCGCGGGAAGCGGCCAGGCCTCCGCGCGCCCGACGCCCGCCCCCTACGGAACCTTCCCCCGCGCGCCCGTTCCGCCCCGATCCTCCACGCGTCCGCGCTCCACCCTCCCCCGGCGGCCGCGCGCCCATGTGTCAAAGATGGCCGGAATACGGCCCTCATAGCGGCCATATGTGTCCAACGGGCAAGGACCAGGCGGCCTTTTGTGACCAATCGCCGAGGACCAGGACGGCCCCGCAGCCCCGGCCACTGCTCCCCCACACGTCTTCGCGGCTGTGGATAACCGCGACGGCCCTCCCGCGCGGGGGCAGACTTCAACTATGCGCCCGCCCACGCCGCTTCCCGCGGCACTCGCCGGCCGGCCGTTCACCGCGGCCGAGGCACGCTCCGCGGGGCTGAGCCGCCGCCGGCTCCGTGCCGGTGACCTCGTAAGCCCGTGCCACGGCGTCCGCGTGGCCGTCTCTGGCCCCGGACCCACGCCCGCCGCCGATCCCACGCTGCTGGACCGTGTCTGCGCCCTGGCCGCCGTCACCGGGGCGGTGGTGAGCCATCTGTCGGCGGCGGTCCTCTGGGGCTTTCCCCTGCCCCTCAGGCTGGAATGCCTTACCGCCGTCCATCTGACGAGCCCGACGGGCAAGCGGGCCGTCCGGCGGAAGGACGTGGTCGGCCACAGCCAGGCGCTCGACCCGGACGAGATCACCGTCGGGCGGCAGACGGTCTGT
Organism: Arthrobacter sp. PM3; assembly: GCF_003352915.1. Lineage (NCBI taxonomy): Bacteria > Bacillati > Actinomycetota > Actinomycetes > Micrococcales > Micrococcaceae > Arthrobacter > Arthrobacter sp. PM3. The sequence goes on from NZ_CP022314.1 coordinate 352,461, forward strand.
ACGTCCCCTTTACGGACGTGGTTTGATCTGGCCACCATTCTTACGCCCGACGAGCTCGTGATCGCCGGGGATTTCCTGCTCCGGCGGCGGAATCCGCTGGCCACCTTGGCGGCCCTGGACGCCTATCTGGGCCGCCGGCGCGGCATGCCGGGCTGCCGCCGGGCGATGCATGCGCGGGCCCTGATCCGGGCGGGAACCGACTCACCCAAGGAAAGCGAGCTGCGGCTCCTGCTGGTCCATCATGGTTTGCCCGAGCCGGGAATCAACATCCCGATGCTGGATGCGACGGGCGGCTGGATCCAGGATCCGGACATGTCCTATGAGGAGCAAAAGATCGCCATCCAGTACGACGGCGGCCATCACGCCTCGCCTGCCCAGCGCCGCAGCGACATCCTCCGGGACGAGGACGCCCGTGACGCCGGCTGGCGTGTGCTGGTCTTCACCCAGCGGGACCTCGAGGCCGCCGTGCCGGGCCGGGAGCCCCGCGCGGTTACCCGGGTCCGGGCGGCGCTGCTGGAGCGCGGTTGGATCCCGCCACGTCCATAATCTCGGCCCTGCCGGCCGGCCCGATCCCGGTAGGACCGCAGTCCCCTGTGACACAAATGGCCGCCAAGCGGGGTAACTTGGCGACCATACGTGGCAAATCGTGGATTGCGGTCCGGTTTACAGCCCGGAGTAGGAGTGCAGGCCGTTGAAGAACTGGTTGACGATCGTGAAATTGAAGACCACGCACAGGTAGCCGACGATCGACAGCCACGCGGCCCGGGTTCCGGTCCAGCCGCGGGTGGCGCGCGCGTGCAGGTAGCCGGCGTAGACCACCCAGATCACAAACGTCCAGACTTCCTTCGTGTCCCAGCCCCAGAACCGGCCCCAGGCCTTCTCCGCCCAGATGGCGCCGAACATGAGCGTGAACGTCCATCCCACGAAGGCGATCGCGTTGATCCGGTAGGACAGGTTCTCCAAGCTCAGGGCATTCGGCACCAGGCGCATGAACCCGAGCTTGTCCGCGCCGCCGGCGGCGATGGTCTTCTGCCGGTGCGACTGCACAAGCTGCAGCGCGGACATGGCGAACGTCAGGGTGAACAGCGCCGAAGACAGCACCGCGATGGAGACGTGGATGATCAGCCAGTAGCTCTGCAGGGCGGGCACGAGGTGGCCCACGGGCGTCCAGAACGCGACTGATGCGGCAACGAGCATGATGATGGCCAGGCCGATCACGAACGTGCCCAGGAAGCGCAGGTCGCGGCGGATGAGCACCAGCAGGAAGACGGCCACGGCCACAAACGCGCCGGTCGTGAGGAATTCGTACATGTTGCCCCACGGCACCCGGCCGGCACCCAGCGCACGGGTGATCACACCGGCGGCGTGGATGGCCGCGCCCAGGACGGTGAGCGCAACAGCCACCCGGGCCGGGGCACGGCGCTCCCCGCCGTACCGCATGCTCCCGTCGGCGGTCTGGGCGGCCCCGGCGCCGCCGGCCGCGGCCGACGTCGGACGCTCCGCGCGTCCTGCCGGGCCGCTGACGTCTGCATCGGACCGGTCAGCGCCCCGTCCGGCGGACCCGGCACCGACGCCGACGGGCACGCGCGCAGCCGCGTTGGCCTGTCCGGAGAGTTCCGCGGCCTTGAGGTCCACCGCGCGCAGCACCTTGCTGCTCTTGGCCAGGTCCCAGGCGAAGGCGATGAAGGCCACGGTGTACGTGCCGGCAGCCAGCAGCATGAAGAGCTCGCTGTACTGGCCCATGGTTTCGTTGATCGAGAACAGCATTACTGGTCCTTCTTCGACTCGGACGAGCCGGCTGTTGACTGGATGAAGTCTTCTGCGGGTTGTTCAGGGGCGGCCTTGGAACCGCCAGCACTGTTCGCGGCTGCGTCCGCCCGGCCATTATCCGCTGTCCTGCTGGGAGCGGGCTGGGAACCGGTGGCGGGGTCCCCACCGGGCAGCCATTCAGCGGCGAGGAGTTTGCGGATGGCCGCGGCTTCCCCGGCCAGGCGGTGGTCTTCACCGCGGGCCAGGAGGCCGTATTCGACCATGGTGCGGCCGTCCTCGTGGGTGCCGGTGCGGACCCAGACGCGGCGGCGGTTCACGTAGAGCGAGGTGACCAGCCCGGCGACGGCCAGGAGCGCGAAGATCAGGGCGTAGAGCTGGCCCGGGTTGTGGTGGATGTCCACGCCGACGTAGCGCTTCACGCCGTCGAACGTGATGGAGCCTTTGCCGTCGGGCAGGGTCTGGGTGGTGCCGGGGGTCAGGACAATGCCCTTGGCGGCGAGGTTCCGGGCATTGAGCGGGGTCAGCTTCTGCACGTCGAGTTCGAAGACGTTCTGCGGGGCGCCCTTGTCCAGGCCGAGGTCGCCGTAGTAGGAGTTCAGGGTCAGCTGCGGATTGATGAGCTCCGGGTCACCGCTGAAGGACACGCCCTGATCGGTGATGAAGGCCGTCGGCAGGAAGAACCCGGCGAAGGCGAGCTGGTCCGGCTTGGCGTCCGGGACCTTGATGACCACGGAGGAGTAGTAGTTCTCGCCCTGGAGCTTGGCGACCACGGGCCCCTGCATGGCGATGTTCCCGGCGCCGTCCCGGATGGTGACCACGGGGGCGTAGCCGTTGCCCGTGAGGTACACGCTGGTCCCGCCGAGCGTCAGGGGGTCGTTGACCTTGAGCAGCTCTTTCTTGGCCGGCGCGTCCGGGGTCTCTTTCGTGGTCACTTCGGCCGTGAAGTCGATGGGCTGCCCGAACTTGCCCTTCGATTCCCGGTCGAAGGTGATGTCGAACTTGTCCAGCTGCACGGAATACGGCTGGAGCTGGCTGCTTTGGAAGTTGGTGCCGGGCGTGAACTGGTCGTAGCCGACCAGGGTGTTGACGAACGTGTCGCCCTCCACCAGGATCCGCTGTCCGCTGTAGCCGAACAGGCCGCCGATCGCCACCGAGACCAGCACCCCGATCAGCGCGGTATGGAAGACGAGGTTGCCGACTTCCTTCATGAACCCGCGCTCGGCCCCCAGGGACGGCCGGTCGCCGTCGCGGTCCCGGACGTCCACGCGGTAGCCGCGCTTCTTCAGCAGCTCCGCGGCGCCGGTGATGGCGTCCGACGCCGGGATCCCGGCGTCGGCCGGAATCACAAGGGTGCCGTATTCAGGCAGCCGGGACAGGCGTGCCGGGGTGCGCGGCGGCTGGGAGCGCATGGCCTTGTAGTGCGCGATGGCGCGCGGGATGACACAGCCGATCAGCGAGATGAACAGGAGCAGGTAGATCGCGGAGAACCAGGCCGAGGAGTACACGTCGTAGAGCTGGACCGAGTCCAGGATCTTGCCGTAGTCCGGGTGGTCCTTGATGTACTGCGTCACGATCGCCGGGTTGGCGGGCCGCTGCGGGAACAGCGAACCCGGGACCGCGGCGACGGCCAGCAGCAGAAGCAGGAACAGGGCCGTGCGCATGCTGGTCAGCTGCGTCCACGCCCAGCGGAGCATGCCCAGCGGACCGAGCGTGGGCAGGACGGCCTCGGACTTCGGGGACTTCTTCTTAACGTTCACGCGCTCGCTCATCAGATCGGCAATTTCACATCGGTTTGGAACCAGTACTGCAACTCGGACACCCAGGCGCCCCACACGCCGCTGGCCATCAGGACGCCAAGCAGGATCAGGATGCCGCCGCCGGTGCGCTGGATGGCGAGCCGGTGCTTGCGGAAGAAGGACATCACGCCGATGCCGCGGCGCACGGCCAGGGCAATCAGCAGGAACGGGATGCCCAGTCCGAGACTGTAGACGAACGCCAGGAACGCCCCCTTGGCCGCCGAGGAACCGCCGGAGAGGCTCAGGAGCTGGACGGCGGAATAGGTGGGACCGATGCACGGCGCCCAGCCCAGCCCGAAAGTGATGCCCAGCAGGGGCGCGCCCCACAGCCCGGCCGGGGGTTTGGCATGGATCTTGGCGTCGCGCTGGAGCCAGCCGAAGCCGCCCATGAACACGACGCCCATGATGATCACGAGCACGCCCAGCAGCTGGGTGATCCACCGGTTCTGCGCGCCCGTGATCAGGCTGCCCAGCTGCCCGAAGGCCCCGCCGAGCAGCACAAAGATCACCGAGAAGCCGAGGACGAAGAGGCCGATCCCGGCCATCATGCGGCCGCGCCGCTGCTTTTGGAGGTCGACGCCGGTCAGTCCGGTGACGTAGCCCAGGTAGCCGGGGACGAGCGGAAGGACGCACGGGGAGAGGAAGGAGACGAGTCCGGCCAGGAGCGCAACGGGAATGGCCAGCAGGAGGGATCCGTTGAGGATGGCCTCGGCGAAGGGGCTGTTCACGGTGGGGCCTGCGCTATTCGGCCACGGCGGCGGCGATGAGGGACTTCAGGGTGCCTTTTTGGATTTCGCCGAGGACCCGGGACGCCACGCGGCCCTGCTTGTCCAGCACGAGGGTGGTGGGCACGGCGCCGGGCGGGACAAGGCCGGACACGGCCAGCAGGACCGCGCCGTCTTTGTCGTTGAAGCTCGGGTATGTCAGGTTGAAGGTCTTGTCGAAGGCGTCGGCCGTGGCCTTCTCATCGCGCAGGTTGACGCCGAAGAACTGCACGCCCTGGCTCTTGAATTCCTGGTGGAGGGCCTCGAGGGAGGGCGCCTCGACCCGGCAGGGGGCGCACGCGGCAAACCAGAAGTTCAGTACGGTGACTTTGCCCGGGAAAGCGGCCGACGTCACGGCGGTGCCGTCGAACAGCGTCCCCTGCAGCTCCACGGGGCTCTTGCGATCCGCGACGGCGAACTCGGTCACGGAGCCGTCGCCGGCCACGTAGTTTTTGTTGTCCCCGGCCTTGGCCTGTTTTGCCAGGGCATCGTCCTGGGCGCAGCCGGACAGCCCGAACAGGGCGGCGAGGGCGGCGCCGCCGGCCGTCAGGACGTTGCGGCGGGACAGCGGTGTTCCCTGTGTACTGCGTGCCATGCTCAGGCTCCCGGGGTGCTGGCGGCACCGGGCAGCAGCGCGGCGGCGGGCTCGCTGTATTCGACGCGCACAAGTGCCCCGGCGTCGTCGAACACCAGGGACGTCACGGACGTCAGCGTGCATTCGCGCTTGCGCGGGTCATGCCACAGCGGCCGGCCTTCGGCACTGAGCCGCGTAGCCCAGATGGGCAGCTGGTGGCTGACCAGGATGGCTTCGGCGCCGTCGCCGCCCAGTTCAATGGCGCGGAGGCGGGCGTCGTGGACGGCCGCGATGACCCGGGCCGCCTGCTCCTTGTAGGGCTCACCCCAGGACGGCCGGAACGGGTTGTAGAGCCGCGTCCAGTGCTTGGGCCGCAGCAGTTCCGCCTTGGTGACGTGGAGGCCCTCAAAGTAGTTGGCGGCCTCGATGATGCGCGCCTCGGTGGCGATCTCCAGGTCCAGGGCGTCGGCGATCGGCTGCGCCGTCTCCTGCGCGCGGGTCAGCGGGGACGCCGCCAGGTGGACGATCCGGGCCCCCTGCGCGGAGCGTTCGCTGAAGTGTTCTGCCAGCGTGCGCGCCATCTCCCGGCCGAGTTCCGAGAGGTGGAACTCCGGCAGCCTGCCGTACAGGACGTGGTCGGGGTTGTGGACCTCGCCGTGGCGGAGCAAATGAACAGTGGCTTGGGGCATGTCTACCAGTTTCTCAAAGATGCCGGTCGATCTGAAATCTTCTACGCACGGTAGAACTGACAAGTTCAGAAAAAAGTTCCACGCCGTTGGAATAAAAGATGCAAATGCATGTTTATACTGGGTGAAGCAGTTAGTTGAGGATTCAACCAATGAGGCTTCAACTAACGATCAGACGAACCACCGTTTGACCCACCCGACATAAGGAGCATCACCATGGCACTTCCCGCAAACGTCACCACCGGCACCTGGACCCTCGACCCGTCCCACAGCGAGATCGGCTTCACCGTCCGCCACGCCGGCATCAGCAAGGTCCGCGGCCAGTTCACCGACGCCGCCGCCACCCTGGACCTCGCCGAGAACGTCGCCGATTCCAAGGTGAACGCCTCGATCAAGACCGCGAGCTTCGACTCCGGCGACGCCAACCGCGACGGCCACGTCCGCGGCGAGGACTTCTTCGACGTCGAGAAGTTCCCGGAGATCTCCTTTGTCTCCAGCACCATCGTCCCCAAGGGTGACGCCTACGAACTCCAGGGCGACCTCACCATCAAGGGCATCACCCGCCCGGTGGCCCTCGAGACCGAGTTCAACGGTGTGGCCGTCGATCCCTTCGGCAACACCCGCGCCGGCCTCACCGCCGAAACCACCATCAGCCGCAAGGACTTCGGCCTGACCTGGAACGCGGTCCTCGAAGCCGGCGGCGTGCTGGTCAGCGACAAGGTTGCCATCAACCTGGAACTGGCCTTCATCGCTCCCGCCGCCTAGCCGGAACCGTTCGCGCCTGGTCAGTAGCGGCGGCGCCGACCGCACGACGCCGGCCGGCGTCTCCAGCGCCCTGCCTCATCCACGGGATGAGGCAGGGCGCTGTTGTTTCCGCCGCTTCCGCGCACGCGGCAGCGGCCGCGATTGGCGCCGCGGCCGGCCCTGGGGCCGGCCCTGGCGGGCCCGGAAGTCCCTAGATTCCGGGGAAACCGCGGTCTACAGTGAGACCCATGAGCAACCCCAGCGATGTACCGCCGCAGCAGCCGGGCTCCCAGCCCCCGCCGCCTGACGGGGCCCAACCTGCGGGCTACCAGGCACCCTCGCCCGGCCCTCAGGCACCCCCGCCGGGCTATCCGGCGCCGCCGCCGGGCTACCAGGCGCCCCCGCCGGGCTACCAGGCGCCCCCGCCGGGCGGAAGCCGCTTCTCGATGCCCGCCGACCGCCCCCGCAGCTTCAGCGAGGTGCTGCCCGCGGGCGGTTTTTCGGGCATGTTCAAGGTCCCCCCGATGCCCACAGAGCTGAAGGTTTCCTACTGGATCTGGCTGATCGGGGGACTCCTTGGTCTCCTGGGCGGAGTCATCGGCTTGTTCGGGTCCTTCGTCCTCATCGCTTTCGCACCGCCGCTGGGACTTCTGGTGCTGATCCTGGTCCTCGTGGCGCTCGCGCTGGCCGCCGCCCAGATCGTCCTGGCCATGAAGATGAAGGAAGGCCGGGAGTGGTCCCGCCTGGCCCTCACCATCATTGCCGGCATCTCCCTTCTGCTGGCCGTCATCAATTCCAGCGCCGCCGCGGGCAGGGGCGGCGGCAGCATGCCCGGATTCCTCATCAGCCTTGCGGCCACAGTGCTCATGTGGCTACCCAACGCACAGGCCTGGTTTGCCGCGCAGCGGGGCCGGATCTAGGCCCGGAACCTGACGGGAGCCTGCCGAATTCGCACCGCGACGTGGCAGTCCGGGCCGCCGACAGCGACCGGCTGAGAATACCTCTTCAGAATGATCCGCACGGCGGCCGGCCCGCGGTACGGTGGAGCTAAACCATGCTGGGGGCAGGGCAGGATCGCTGGTCCCGGCGGCCGATTCAGACACGCAAAGGACCGCTTCATGAGCAACCCTCCAGTCCAGCCTCCGACCGGCTCTGAGCCGGGCGGAGAGCCCGCCCCGGGCGACGGCCGGAACACCCCGCAGTACGGCCAGCAGACTCCCCCGGCCTACGGCCAGCAGGCCCCGCAATACGGCCAGCAGACTCCCCCGGCCTACGGCCAGCAGACACCCCCGGCCTACGGCCAGCAGGCCCCGCAATACGGCCAGCAGACTCCCCCGGCCTACGGCCAGCAGACACCCCCGGCCTACGGCCAGCAGGCCCCGCAATACGGCCAGCAGACTCCCCCGGCCTACGGCCAGCAGACTCCCCCGGCCTACGGCCAGCAGACACCCCCGGTCTACGGGCAGCAGGCCCCGCAGTACGGCCAGTACGGTCAGCAGGCCCCGCAGTACGGCCAGTACGGTCAGCAGGCCCCGCAGTATGGGCAGTCCCCCTACGCCCAGTACCCGTCCGAGCTGCCGCAGGCCGCCGGGCCGGTCCCGCAGCTCGTCAACACGTCGTTCTGGCTGATCGTCGCCGCCGGCGCCGTGTGGGTCATTTCCATGCTCCTGTCCCTCGGAACCCTGGACACCCCCGCCGTCCGGGACTTGTTCGAGCAGCAGATGGCAACGAGCGGCACGCAGATCGACTTTGACCAGCTCAAGGGGTTCCTGATCGGCACCATCGTGGTGTTCGCCGTGATCAGCGCCGGACTTTACGCCCTGGTCGCGTTCAACGTCCGCAAGGGCAAGAACTGGGCCCGCATTCTGGGCACCGTGTTCGCCGCCCTGTCGGTCCTCAACATCGTCCCGTTCAGCCTGGCCACCCTCGCAGCGCTGCTCGGCATCGCGGCCATCGTGTTGCTGTACTTGCCGGCATCGGCCCCCTACTTCCAGAAGCGGCAATCCTTCGCCAACCCTTACGGGCAGCCCGGAGCACCCTTCGGGAAGTAGCTCCACAGCGAAATTCGCGGCATCGAACGGCCACCGGGCGCAGGACCCGGAAGACCCCGCCGGACTTAGTCGGCGTCCTCCGGGTCCTGCGCCCTTTGTGCGTGGTAGGCAAGGATCTGCAGTTCCGTTGCCATATCGACCTTGCGGAGGTTGACCCCCGGCGGGACCTGCAGCATCACCGGCGCGAAACTGAGGATGCTTCGCACGCCGGCGGCGATCACCCGGTCACAGACGTCCTGCGCCACGGCGGCAGGCAGGGCAAGGACCACCATATTGGCGCCGGTCCGCTGCAATACGGGTTCGAGGTCGGCGGCGTCGCTGACCCGCAGCCAGCCGACTTCACTGCCCACCACCATCTGGTCGGCGTCGAATATTGCCACGATGTCAAAGCCCCGCGACTCGAATCCGCCGTACCGGGCCAGAGCCTTGCCCAGGTTGCCGGCCCCCACGATCGCGACCTTCCAGTCATGCGTGAGGCCGAGGGCGGCTGCAATGTGCCGGTTCAGGTATTGGACCTCGTAGCCCACGCCCCGGGTTCCGTACGAGCCGACGTAGGACAGGTCCTTGCGCAGCGTGGAGGAACTGACCCCGGAGGCCTCAGCCAGCGACTCCGATGACACCCGGTCCACCCCGTCGGCCAGCAGCGTGGTCAGGGCGCGCAGATAGATGGTCAGCCGGGCCACGGCCGCCGGCGGAATTTGTTTAGCGGCAGTCCCGGCTCCCCCGGGAACAGCCTCCGGAGATGAATCCAGCGAAGTCACTATCTGCTCCATTGCGTCGCGTTGTGCTTCCCACTGTAGAGCCCCCGCGCACTACCCAACAAAGCAGCCCGGCATCAGGACTGCTGCCCGAGGATCCGCTGCAGGGTCCGGGTCAGGCGGGCCTCGTCGATCTTCCAGAAATCACGCTGGATGCCATCGACGAGGACCACCGGGATCTCCTCGGCGAAGCGTTCCCGCAAGCCGGCGTCGTCGTCCACGGACTGCTCGCTCCAGCCGATTCCGAGGGCGGCGGTGACGCGTCCGACGACGGCGCGGGCCTCGGTGCACAGGTGACAGTTGGTTTTGGTGATGAGGACGACCTCGGGGAGGGACGCGGGTGTGGCCATGCCTCCACCGTAGCCCGGCGGCCGCGTCGGCGTCGACGCGCAGCCGCCCGGCGGGGCCGCACGCGGGGTCCGCCGGGCATTGCTGCCGCCGCGTCGCGTGCCCGCCGGGCGGTCCGCGGCCGGTCATTGACTAGACTCGTGGCATGCCCGAGGAGAAATACGTCACTGTGGCCAGCGAGCCCGCTGCATCGATGCAGCACGGCGAGGCCGCATTTTTCGACGTCGACAACACCCTCATGAAGGGCGCCAGCCTCTTCCACGTGGCCCGGAAGCTGCACCAGCGCGGCGCGTTCACCCTGCCGCAGGCGGCGGGCATCGTCTGGAAACAGCTCATGTTCATACTTCGCGGCGAAAAAATGGCCGACGTCCATGCCGTCCGCGATTCCGCCCTCAAGCTTGCCGCAGGCATCACAGCCAAGGACATCGAGGCCCTGGGCGAAGAGGTCTATGACGAGATGATCGAGTCGCGGATCTGGCCGGGCGCCAAGGCGTTGGCCGAGCAGCATCTTCGGGTCGGACGCAAGGTCTGGCTGGTCACGGCGACGCCGGTCGAGGTGGCCAACGTCATCGCCACCCGGTTGGGCCTGACCGGGGCGCTGGGCACGGTGGGCGAAATCCTGGACGGCTCCTATACCGGGCAGCTCGTGGGCGAAATCCTCCACGGCCCGGCCAAGGCCGTGGCGGTCCGCCGCATCGCCGAGGACGAGGGACTGGACCTGGCCCGCTGCTGGGCCTACAGCGATTCCCACAACGACATCCCGCTGCTGAGCATGGTCGGCCACCCGGTCGCCATCAACCCCGATGCCAGGCTGCGCCGCTACGCCCGCGAGCACAACTGGCCGGTCTACGATTTCCGGGCCGGCCGGCGCGCCGCGACCCTGGGCTTCAAGGCTGCGACGGTCGGCGGGGCCATCTACGGGCTGTGGCGGGGGTTCTCCCGCTTCCGCGGCCCCACCCGTTAAGGGCCGCGGGCAACGGGCCGGGGCCACGGGCCCGCGGGCACCAGCCCGGGGACAAGAAAATGCCCGCTGCCTGGCAGGCAACGGGCATTTCATGCAGTGCGAAGTATCTCTACTTCTTATTGCGGCGCTGGTGGCGGGTCTTGCGAAGCAGCTTGCGGTGCTTCTTCTTGGCCATACGCTTGCGACGCTTCTTAATAACTGAACCCACGAAAGTTCCTTACCGGCTAGATGCAGTACCTGCCCGTTGGGAAGCGTCCGCGGGCTAAGCAGCAGACTGAAACAACTGACAGGTTCTTACAATGACGTAAAACGTTCCTTAACAGGGTACCGCCTCCGCGGGCCACCCCACGACCGCGGGCCGCTTCGGGCGGCCGTGGCCGCCCGGTCAGCCCGCGCGCGGCGCCGTCGGCGGCTCAGCCTGTCTCTGTATGACCTTCGACAACGGCACCCTTGAGGTATTGCTCGACGGCGTTTTCGGGAACCCTGTAGGAGCGGCCGAAACGGACGGCCGGCATCTCCCCCGAGTGCACCAGGCGGTACACAGTCATCTTTGACACCCGCATGACTTCCGCGACCTCGGCCACTGTCAAAAAACGGGCCTTGGAGAAGTTGGCCTCCGTAGACATTTCCCTATTCCTTTGCTCAAACGAACGGCAGCCCCACCTGAGTGACATGGCGGTGTGCCGATGCTGAGCCATCAAACAACCATGTGCCAGCAACTCTAGTTGCTCATGGTGCCAATGTGAAAGAGTTCCTCAGGAATCCCCACAGACTTTACGCAGGAATCCCGAAATCCCGGCCGTCCGGGCACGCGGGCGGCAGGTCAGCCGCGGGTCCGGCGGGTCCGCGAGGAGGCCGCGAGCTGGTTCAGGACCGATGCCGTAACGTCCCAGTCCATGCAGGCGTCCGTCACGCTCTGGCCGTAGACCAGGCCGTCCCGGGCGGCCTGTCCGTCTGCGCCGGCGGCCGTAACGTCCAGGTTCTGCGCCCCGCCCACCAGGAAGCTCTCCAGCATGACGCCGGCAATGGCACCGGCGGAGGCGCCGCCGTCCTCGAGCTGGGCGCCGATCTCCAAGGCCACCTCGGCCTGGCGGTGGTGGTTCTTGCCGCTGTTGGCGTGGCTGGCGTCGACGATCAGGCGGGGGTTCAGTTGCTTGGCGGCCAGCTTGGCGGACGTGGCCTCGACGTCAGCGGCCGAGTAGTTCGGACCCTTGCGGCCGCCGCGCAGGATGACGTGGGTGTCCGGGTTGCCGGCAGTGGCCACCAGGGCGGCCCGCCCGCTGTCGTCGATTCCGAGGAACGCCTGGGCGGCCGCGGCGGCACTGCACGCGTCCAGCGCCACCTGGAGGTCGCCGTCGGTCCCGTTCTTGAAGCCGATCGGCATGGACAGGCCGGACGCCAGCTGGCGGTGGATCTGGCTCTCCGTGGTGCGGGCGCCGATCGCTCCCCACGAGACCAGGTCCGCGACGTACTGGGGGCTGATGGGCTCCAGGAACTCGGTGGCAGTCGGCAGGCCGAGCGAGGTGACCCGGTGCAGGAACCGCCGCGCCTCCTGCAGGCCGGCGGCGATGTCGTGGCTGCCGTCGAGCCGGGGATCGTTGATCAGGCCCTTCCAGCCCACGGTGGTCCGGGGCTTCTCGAAGTAGGCTCGCATCACGATCAGGAGGTCCTCACGGTGCTTCTCGGCCTGGCTGACCAGCCGGCGGGCGTACTCCAGGCCGGCCTTCGGATCGTGGATGGAGCAGGGGCCCACAATGACGAGCAGGCGGTCATCGACGCCGTCCATGATGGCGCGCACCTCGTCCCGACCGCGCCCGACGACGTCCGCCACCCGGGCGTCCAGCGGCAGTTCCGCGATCATGTCCTGCGGGGTGGGCAGCGGCGTGAACTCGCTGATGCGCAGGTTCGAGGTGGACTGCTGGGTTTCAGTGGCTGCTTCGATGCTCATGTTCGGGTCCTGTTCCGGATGCGGAGCGGGCCCTGATCAGAACCCGCCGGAGAAATGGCGAAGGGCAGAGAATGATCTCTGCCCTGTTGGCTCTGAAGGAAAGTTGGATGCGTGTCAGTTAGACGCGGGCCCCTCCAGAGCCAACGAAAAATACGCATACCAACGGTTAGTCATGGCTCCGACCATAGCGGCGCGGACCGGCGCGGGGCAAACGCCGGCCGTAACATTTCGCCGGTCGCCGGGTTACGCGTTAGGCGTGCGGCGCAGGCGCCAGGAGCACGTCCACCAGCTGGGTGAGCCCGTCGGCCATGTCCACGTTCTTGTCATACAGCCACTGCAGTTGCAGGCCGTCAAAGGCCGCAATGACCAGCCTGGCCAGCGTGTCCGGCGGAACGTCCGTCCGGACAGTCCCGGCACCCTGGCGGCGCACGATGTCCTGGCTGAGTTCCTGGACCAACTGCTCGTACCGGTCCTGAAAGTAGCCGTGGGAATCGTGTCCGGGATCGTTGGCGGTCGCCGAGGCCACGGCGTAGAGCGTGGTGAGGCCCGGTTCCTGCCGGTTGCGTTCGGCGACGACGGCGAGTGCCGCCAGCCCGACGTCCCCGCCCCCTCCAGCCTCCCGGCTGCGCCGGTCACGCTCGGCCAGCACCGCCGTGAGGAGTTCCTGTTTGCCGGTGAAGTAATGAAAGAGGGTTGCCTCCTTCACGCCGACGAGTTCGGCAACGCGCTTCAGGGCGGTGCCCTCAAAGCCCTCCGTGGCGAACACATCCGTGGCAGTCCGAACGATCTGCTCGCGGCGTTCAGCACCTTTCGCGTACGGTCCGCGGGGCTTCGACATTGGCATTGCTTCAGTCTATTTCACGATTTTGAACAAAAACCTAGTCAGACTCGGTTTTAGGCGCTACGATTTTTCGCAGGGCCCAACGGAGGGCCACTTTTCGTCAGGAGGCAATGTGGCCGTCAGGACCATCAAGCAGGATCTAGCGGCCCAGTCCGCACGCCAGGCTCCCAGCAGCCCGGAAACTTCAACCCGAAAGGCGCCCCGCGCCTACGTGATCGGCATGCCGATCGCGAGCGCCGGATTGTGGATGGCGGTGCTGGCCCCGGCCATCGTGGTGCTGGCCATCAAGATTTCCGAAATCACCACCCCGGACACCCGCGCCGGCGCCCTGAGCCTCGTCGCCGGGGTCGGCGCCGTCGTCGCCCTTCTCGCCAATCCGTTCTTCGGACGGCTGAGCGACCGCACCACCTCCCGCTTCGGGATGCGCAAGCCGTGGATTGTCGGCGGCGCACTGACCGGCCTCGCCGCCCTGTTCTTCCTGGGATCGGCCACCGATGTTCCCGGGGTCCTGGTGGCGTGGATCTTCGCGCAGCTGGGGTTCAACGCGGCACTCGCTGCCCTGGTGGCCACCCTTCCGGACCAGGCCGCCCCCTCGGAGCGCGGCCGCCTGTCCGGCCTGATCGGCATGACCCTCTCCGTCGGGCTTGTGGCGGCGGCGTTTTTCGCGCAGCTGTTCGACAACGCCCTGCAGATGGCCGTCGTCCCCGGCCTCGTGGGCACGGCCCTGGCCATCGGCTTCGCGTTCACCTTCAAGGACCGGGTCCTCACCGAGAAGCCTGCTCCGCTGAACCTCAAGGAGATCCTGGGTTCGTTCTACTTCAACCCCCGCACCTACCCGGGTCTGGGCTGGGCGTGGCTGACCAAGTTCATGGTCTATGTGGGCTACTGCGCGGCCCTGCTCTACCTGCCGTACTTCTTCACCGACCAGCTCCACGTCGCCCCGTCCCAGGTCACCACCCTGGTCTTCCAGGCCACGCTGATCAGCTCAGCCGGCACGGTCCTCACCAGTGTGGCCGGCGGCTGGCTCAGCGACAGGATCGGGAAGCGCAAGGGCATGGTGATCGCCTCCGCCCTCATCATCATGGTGGGCCTGATCGTCATTGCCACGTCCGGCACCACGGACCAGGTCCTGGTGGGCCAGGCCATCGCGGGACTCGGCCTGGGCTGCTTCGGCGCCGTCGACGTCGCCCTGATCGCCGACCTCCTGCCGGGCACTCAGTCTGAAAACGCCAAGACCTTCGGTGTGTTCAACATTGCCCAGGCGCTCCCCCAGTCCCTGGTTCCCGCCGTCGCCTTCCCCGTGATCGCCCTCGGCGGCTACCCCGCCCTGTTCCTGGGCGGCGCCGTCGTCGGCATTGTCGGCGCCATCCTCGTCACCCGCATCAAAGGAGTCAAGTAGTGAATCCCGCCCTGTCCCCCGCCGTACTGGCCCTCTCCCCTGATTCACCGGACGCGGAGGCCCGGATCCGGGAGCTCGCAGCCGGGCTGAGCCTGGAGCAGCAGGTCCAGCTCCTGACCGGCGCCGACGTGTGGTCCACGCACGCCATTCCCGAAATCGGGCTGGCCCGCGTGGTCATGTCGGACGGCCCCGCCGGCGTCCGCGGCGAGGATTTCGATGAGCGCCACGACTCTGTCTCGCTGCCGTCGTCCTCAGCCCTGTCCGCGACCTGGAGCGTGGAGACCGCCCGCCGCTACGGCCAGGTCCTCGGCCAGGAGGCACGGCGAAAGGGCGTCCACGCCGTCCTGGGTCCCACCATCAACCTCCACCGCTCGCCGCTGGGCGGACGGCACTTCGAATGCATGAGCGAGGACCCCCGCCTCACCGCGACGCTCGCCGCCGGGTATGTCGCCGGGGTGCAGTCCATGGGGGTGGGCGCCACGCCCAAGCACTACGTCGCCAACGAGGCCGAAACAGAGCGCTTCACGTCCGATTCGGTCGTGGCTGAGCGCCCGCTCCGCGAGCTCTACCTCGCGGCCTTCGAGGACGCCGTCACCGAAGCCCGGGCCTGGCTCGTGATGAGCTCGTACAACTCCATCAACGGCACCACGGCCAGCGAGAACACGCTCCTGGAGACGCCCCTCACCACGGAATGGGGCTTTGACGGCGTCGTGGTGTCCGACTGGACCGGCGTCCGGTCCGTGGAGGCCGCCAACGCGCACCAGGACCTGGAAATGCCGGGCCCCGTGGGGCATTGGGGACCCCAGCTCCTCGAAGCCGTCCGCGACGGCAGGGTCAGCAGGGACGCCATCATCGAAAAGGTCACCCGCATCCTGCGGCTGGCAGCCCGCGTCGGGTCCCTTGAGGGCTTCACGCCCGCCGTGAGGGACCTGCCCGCCCAGCTCAACGGCGCCGCCGTCGCCCGGGAAGTGGCCGTGCGCGGCGCCGTGCTGGTCCGCAACGAGGGCGGACTCCTCCCGCTGGAGGCCGCCAAGCTGGGCAGCGTGGCCGTGGTCGGGCACAACGCCGAGGAAGCACGCACCCAGGGCGGCGGCAGCGCCACCGTCATGCCCAAGTACACGGTCTCGCCGCTGGCGGGGCTGCGGAAGGCCCTGCCCGACGGCGTCGACGTTACCTACGCCCGCGGCGCCAAAGTGGCCGAAGGCCTCCAGCCGTTCCAGCGCGCGGCACTGCACAACCCGGCATCGGGCGTCCCCGGGCTCCGCGTCACGTTCATCTCGGAAGACGGAACCGAGATCTCGGGCGAAGACCGCCTCGCCTCGCACCTGATCTGGTTCGGCGTGGGCATCCCCGACGGCACCGCGGCCATCCGCATGCAGGCCGACTGGACCCCGGAAACGGCCGGCGTCCACCACCTCGGCGTCGGGACAGTGGGCCAGATCCGGCTCGCCCTCAACGGCGACGAGGTATTCAACGGCGAACTCGAGGACGACACCGACGTCCTCGGCGCTGCCCTGTTCGACCCGCCCAAGACCGTCCACGCTGTGGAAGCCGCCGCCGGCCAGCGGGTCCGGATCGAGGCAGAATACCGGTTGCCGAAGCAGCAGGCCATCCCCTTCACGGCAATCCTGCTCGGCGAGGAAACCGTCGTCGCCGATCCCCAGGCGGAGATCGACGCGGCCGTGGCCGCCGCACGGAACGCCGACGTCGCGGTGGTGGTCGTCGGCACCAACGCGGCGATCGAATCCGAGGGCTTTGACCGGACGGACCTCGACCTCCCCGGCGCCCAGAACCAGCTGGTGGAAGCGGTGGCAGCGGTGAATCCACGCACCGTGGTGGTGGTCAACTCCGGTTCGCCGGTGCTCATGCCGTGGCTGGAGAAGGTCAACGCGGTCCTGCTGGGCTGGTTCGGCGGGCAGGAATTCGGCACCGCGGTGGCCGACATCCTGCTCGGCACCGAGGAACCGGGCGGCCGGCTGCCCACGACCTGGCCCGCGGCGCTGGCTGACGTTCCGGTGCTGAACACCACGCCTGTCGACGGCAAGGTGGTCTACTCCGAAGGCATCCACGTCGGCTACCGGGCCTGGCTCAAGCAGCAGGCCGACGGCGGGGCGGCCCCGGCGCTGCCGTTCGGTTTCGGGCTCGGGTACACCACGTTCGGCTTCGGCACGCCGCACGCTCCGGCTTCCGTTCCCGCCGGCCAGGACGTTGTGGTGCACGTGCCGGTGCGGAACACCGGCGAACGCGCCGGCCGCGACGTCGTCCAGGTCTACCTTTCCCGTGCCGACTCCGGGGTGGAGCGGCCGGTCCGCTGGCTGGCCGGCTACGCCGGAACGCACCTCGCGCCCGGCGGCACCGAAAACGTGGAAGTCCGCATCCCGGCGAAGGCGTTCGGCCACTACGACGGCAGCTGGCAGTTTGAGCCCGGAACCTTCCGGCTGCTGGTGGGCCGGCACTCGGCCGACGACTTCCAGTCGCTGGACATCGTGGTGCGCTGAGCCGTCCCCGAGTCGGCACTTCGCGGCAGTGTTGGGCGCGCAAAATCATACGGTCGTTGCAACATTCTGTTTTTGGAGGTTGCTATGCCGAGTGGTTATCCGGCGCCGGATGCGCTGAAGGATGAGTTCTTTTCACTTCTGCGGCAGGGGGTGTCGGTGAAGGAGGCCTCGGCCCGGATTGGGGTGTGGCGCAGTAATACGCAGCGGTGGCTGGGCAAGACTGGCGGCATGCAGATGCGTATGGGTGTTGATGGAGGCGTTGAGGCGGGCCCGGTGCCCGCTGTCCGGCCGGGGTCCAACCGGCTTGATCTGGTGGACCGGGCGGTGATCATG
>NZ_CP022314.1:370034-395680 GCF_003352915.1 Arthrobacter sp. PM3
TCCAGTACCCCCGCATCCAGCTGGCCCTGGACGCGGGGGTGTACTTCTGCGATCCGCATTCACCCTGGCAGCGGGGTACGAACGAGAACACCAACCGGCTGCTGCGCCACTGGTTCGAGAAAGGCACCGACCTCTCGGTCTTCACCGCCGAGGACCTCGACACCATCGCCGACAAACTCAACAACCGGCCACGGCCCACCCTGAACCTCGAGACCCCAAAACAACGCATGCGCCAACTCATCGCCGCCGCAGCATGACATAAACCCGGCCCGTTGCAACGACCAGTTGACTTTGAGGCGCCGGCACTGCCGCGAAGTGCCGCTTCGATGCAACGGGCCTCCGCGGCGCGGCCCCGGGAACCCCCTAGAGTGTGAAAGGACCCCAGCCCGAGCATCCGACCGCTATGGAGGAAGCCATGACGCAGACCGTCCCGCCCGAAAACCCCGAGGCTCTCACGACGCCCGGCGCAACTGCCCAGGACCCTGCTGCCGCGGGACGGGGGCTGCCTGCCGCGCTGCGGCGCAGGGTGCCCAAGTACGCCGACCTCGCGCCGCTGATGCAGTTCAAGAAGCCGGACTTCAGCCGCGCTGCCAGGCTGGGCCGGGCCAGCACCATCTGGGACCTGCGCGACATGGCCAAGCGCCGCACGCCCCGGGCCCCGTTCGACTACACCGACGGCGCGGCCGAGGCCGAAATCAGCCTTCGCCGCGCCCGCCAGGCCTTCCAGGACATCGAATTCCGGCCCGGCATCCTGCGGGACGTCTCCAGCATCGACCTCAGCACCGACATCCTGGGCAAACCGTCCCGGCTCCCCGTGGGGATCGCGCCCACCGGCTTCACCCGGATGATGCAGTCCGAGGGCGAGTACGCCGGTTCCCGGGCCGCCGAGGCCGCGGGCATCCCCTACACGCTCTCGACCATGGGCACGGCATCGATCGAGGACGTGGCCGCCGCCGCGCCGGACGGCCGGAACTGGTTCCAGCTGTACCTGTGGACGGATCGGGACCGCTCCCGGGAACTGATCGAGCGCGCGGCCGCGGCAGGCAACGACACCCTCATGGTCACCGTGGACACCGCGGTCGCCGGCGCCCGCCTGCGCGATGTCCGCAACGGCATGACCATCCCGCCGGCACTGACACTCAAAACCGTCCTGGACGCCTCCTACCGGCCCGCGTGGTGGTTCAACTTCCTCACCCACGAGCCGCTGACCTTCGCGTCGCTGTCCCGGTACACGGGCACGGTCGCGGACCTCATCAACTCCATGTTCGACCCCACCCTGACCTTCGCGGACCTCGACTGGCTGCGCGAGACCTGGAAAGGCAAGCTCGTGGTCAAGGGCATCCAGACCGCCGACGACGCCCGCAAGGTCGCCGACTACGGCGCGGACGGGATCGTGCTGTCCAACCACGGCGGCCGCCAACTGGATCGCGCCCCCGTCCCCCTGCACGTGCTCCCCGAAGTCTCAGCCGCCCTGAAGGCGGACAACAGCGGCACGGCAGTCCTCCTTGACACCGGCATCATGAGCGGCGCCGACATCATCGCCGCCCTCGCGCTCGGCGCCGACTTCACACTGATCGGCCGGGCCTACCTCTACGGCCTCATGGCCGGCGGCCGCGCCGGCGTCGACCGGGCTCTGCAGATCCTGGAGCAGGACATGCTCCGCACCATGGCCCTGCTGGGCGTCAGCAGCATCGCCGAGCTCACCCCGGACCACGTGCGGATCCTCCGGCAGTAGCGCTGGACCGGGTTACTTCTTGCGGCCGAACTTCGGCAGGTTGGCGAGCAGGTCCGCGGCCCTCGTCGCGGCGCGGCCAACCGTGCGGCCGATCTGCTGCGGCATCTTGTCCTCGCCGCCAGTTCCGACCGGAAGGACGACGGCGGGGCTCAGCGGGCTTCCCTCCGGCCGGGTTGCCAGGGCCACGGCGGGCTGGGCCGCAACCGGAACGGGCGCCTGCGGCCGGGAAGCGGCCGCGGCCGCGAGGCCGTCCGGCTGGCCGCCGGCCGCGGGGACGGGCGCGGGGACGGGCGCGGCGCCGGCAGTTTCAGGCGCCGCGGCGGTGACAGCCGGGGCGACGTCGAAAGCCCGCAGCCAGTCGGCAACACCGGCGAGGGGTTTGGGGTTCAGCGCGTAGTACCGCTTCTGGCCCTGGGCGCGCATGCTCACCAGGTCTGCTTCGCGGAGGACCTTGAGGTGCTTGGAAATGGTGGGCTGGCTCGCGTCAAGCTCCTGGACCAGCTCCCCCACTGCTTTGTCCCCCTTGCGGAGGGAGAGAAGAATGTCACGTCGGGTTGCCTCAGCAATGACGGCAAATACGTCGTCTGTCACCATGCCCTCCACACTAGCGACATATACGCCAGATGGCATCCACCAATTGGAGCCGCGAAATCCGCCGCCATGCCGGACACCTGCCGCGCACGGGCTAGTCGAACCAGGGGTCCAGTCCGTGCAGGGGAAACACCTCTTTGCGGGTGGCCATAATCGTGCGGTCCACGGCGTCGTTGGGGTCAAAACCGACTTCCCACGAACGCCACCAGACGTCGGCGTCGTCGCCCATCGCTTCCGGGGGTTCCACACCGAACCTGGTCCCGTATTTGTCCCTGACGTAGCGTCGCCAGTCTTCCGGCACCGGGGTCCGCAGCGGCACGGGACGGCCGGCGGCGATCGCGATCAGGTGGCTCCAGGACCGCGGCACCACGCTGACCACGTTGTAGCCGCCGCCGCCCGTGGAAATCCAGCGGTTCCCGCAGTAACGCGCCGCGAGATTGCCGACGGCGGTGGCGGCCTCGCGCTGGCCGTCGACGCTGATGTTCAGATGGGTGAGGGGGTCGAGCCGGTGCGAGTCGCAGCCGTGCTGGCTGACGATGACTTCGGGTTCGAAGGCGCCGACGAGTTGCGGCACGACCGCGTGGAAGGCCCGGAGCCAGCCGGCGTCGCCGGTTCCGGCCGGGAGCGCGACGTTCACGGCGCTGCCCTGGGCATTCAGGCCGCCGATTTCGTTGGCGAACCCCGTGCCGGGGAAGAGGGTCAGCCCGGACTCATGGAGCGAGATGGTCAGGACGCGGGGGTCGTCCCAGAAGATGCTCTGGGTGCCGTCGCCGTGGTGGGCGTCGACGTCGATATACGCCACGCGCCGGACGCCGCCGTCGAGCAGCCGCTGGATCGCCAGGGCGGCGTCGTTGTAGATGCAGAAGCCGCTGGCGCGTTCGCGGGCAGCGTGGTGCATCCCGCCGCCGAAGTTCACGGCCCGCACCGCGCTGCCGTCCAGGATGGCCCCGGCCGCCAGGAGCGATCCGCCGGCCAGCCGGGCGCTGGCCTCGTGCATGCCGGCAAAGGCGGGGTCGTCCTCGGTTCCCAGCCCCCGGGCCTCGTCCGGGGCGGCCGGGTTTTCGCTCACGCGGCGGACGGCGGCCACGAAGTCGCGGCTGTGGACGGTGCACAGTTCGGCGTCAGCGGCGACCTCCGGGGCCGCGACCGTGACATGGTCCAGATCCAGCAGGCCCAGGCTGCCGGCCAGCTTCGCCGTGAGCTCCATGCGCTCCGGGGCCATCGGGTGGCTGTGGCCGAAGTTGTACGCGGTCATGGCGGGGTCCCACACCACCGTCGTCGGCAGCGCGGTCTGATCGAGTCCGGGCAGGAATGTCATCAATCACAGGCTACCGGAGCCGCCCCGGCTTCCCGTGCCCGCCGGGGTGCCTGCCCGGCCATGACGGGGACTTTAGTGGTTTACTACTGGGGGAAGCAGTTTCGACCGAGGAAAAACATGACGCAAAGCCAGTCGAGGTCCACGAGCCCGGCCAGCTGGCAGCCAGGCATGCCGGAGCGGGACGGCCTGTGGATCTTCACCCGCCTGCGCGACTTCATCGACAGCATCGCGAACAGCTCGCCGGCCCGGCTGGCGCTCTCGGCGTTCGGCGTCGTGATCGTCATCTTCACCACCCTGCTTTCCCTGCCTGTGGCGTCCGCGACGGGGCAGGCCACGCCGCTGCACCAGGCCCTGTTCACGGCGGTGTCCGCCGTCTGCGTGACAGGCCTGACCGTAGTGTCCACGGCCGTGCACTGGTCCTTCTTCGGCCAGCTCGTGATCCTGGTCGGAATTTTCGTCGGCGGCTTGGGCACCTTGACCCTCGCATCGCTGCTGGCGCTGATGGTCAGCAAGAAACTCGGTGTCCGCGGCAAGCTGATCGCCCAGGAGGCCATGAACAACGCCGGCCGGCTCGGTGAAGTGGGCACCCTGCTCCGGATCGTGATCGTGACCTCCGTGGTGATCGAGGCCGCCCTGGCACTGACCCTGATCCCCCGTTTCCTGGTCCTCGGGGAGAGCTTCCCGCAGGCCCTCTGGCACGGCGTCTTCTACGCGATTTCGTCCTTCAACAACGCCGGCTTCACCCCGCATTCGGATGGCATCGTCCCCTACGAGACCGATCTGTGGATCCTCGTTCCGCTCATGCTCGGCGTGTTCCTGGGCAGCTTGGGCTTCCCCGTGGTCATGGTGCTGCAGCAGAACGGGCTGCGGTGGAAGAAGTGGAACCTGCACACCAAGCTGACCATCCAGGTCTCCTTCATCCTCCTCGCGGCCGGGACGGTTCTGTGGGGGTTCCTGGAATGGGACAACCTGCGCACCATCGGGGCCATGGACGTGGGCGACAAGCTCACGCATTCGCTGTTTGCCTCCGTCATGCTGCGCTCGGGCGGCTTCAACCTGGTGGACCAGAACCACATGGAATCCACCACCATGCTGCTCTCCGATGCCCTCATGTTCGCCGGCGGCGGCTCGGCGTCGACGGCCGGCGGCATCAAGGTCACCACGATCGCCGTCATGTTCCTGGCGATCGCCGCGGAGGCCCGCGGCGACGCCGACGTCAAGATCTACGGCCGGACCATCCCGGAGGGCACCATGCGGGTGGCCATCTCGGTGATCGTCGCCGGCGCCACCCTCGTCTCGGTCTCGGCCCTGCTGCTGCTGCACATCAGTCACGCCTCGCTGGACCGGGTCCTGTTCGAAACGATTTCCGCCTTCGCCACGGTGGGCCTGAGCACCAACCTCAGTGCCGAACTGCCGCCGTCAGGGGTCTACGTCCTTGCCGTGCTCATGTTTGCCGGACGCGTCGGGACCGTCACCCTTGCCGCCGCCCTGGCCCTGCGCCAGCGCAGCCAGCTGTACCACTACCCGGAAGAGAGACCGATCATTGGCTAGTTCCTCAGGCGCCGTCAACCGCCCCGCCCACAACGCACCGGTGCTGGTGATCGGGCTGGGCCGTTTTGGCGCATCCACCGCAGAACAGCTGGTCAAGCAGGGCCGCGAAGTGCTGGCCATTGAACGCGACCGCAGCCTGGTCCAGAAATGGGCGAGCGTGCTGACGCACGTCGTGGAGGCCGACGCCACCAACATCGACGCCCTGCGCCAGCTCGGCGCGCAGGAGTTCAGCTCGGCCGTCGTCGGCGTGGGCACCTCGATCGAGTCCTCGGTGCTGATCACGGTGAATCTCGTCGACCTCGGCATCGAGCACCTCTGGGTCAAGGCGATCACGCCCTCGCACGGCAAGATCCTCACCCGGATCGGCGCCAACCACGTCATCTACCCGGAGGCCGACGCCGGCGTGCGCGCTGCCCACCTGGTCTCGGGCCGCATGCTGGACTTCATCGAGTTCGACGACGACTTCGCGATCGTGAAGATGTACCCGCCGCGCGAGACCGTGGGCTTCACCCTGGACGAGTCCAAGGTCCGTTCCAAGTACGGCGTGACGATTGTGGGCGTGAAGTCCCCGGGCGAGGACTTCACCTACGCGCGGCCCGAAACGAAGGTCTCCTCACGGGACATGCTCATTGTTTCGGGCCACGTCGACCTGCTGGAACGCTTCGCCGCGCGGCCGTAGGCCCGGCTCAGCCGAGCTGCCGGGTGATCTCCGCGGCACGGGCGGCGGCCGCACGGGCGCCGTCAGCGATGATGGCCGGCAGGCCGCGCTCGTCAAACGTCGCAATGGCCCGTTCGGTGGTACCGTTCGGGCTCGTCACGGCCTTGCGCAGCGCGGCGGGGTCGGCGCCGGGCTCGGCGAGCATGAAGCCGGCCCCGGCGACCGTCTCGCGGGCCAGCAGCAGCGACAGCTCCGGGTCCAGGCCCAGTTCCACGCCGGCCGCGGCCATCGCCTCGGCAAGGTAGAACGCGTACGCCGGGCCGGAGCCGCTGATCGCCGAGAGCGCATCGACCTGTTCTTCGGGAATCTCCACGACGATGCCGGCGGCGGCGAGGATCTCCTTCGCGTGCTGCAGCTGCCCGGCCGAGCAGTTGGTGCCCGGGGAGACGGAGACGACGCCGCGGCCCAGCTTCGCGGGCGTGTTGGGCATGGTACGGATGACGGGCTGGCCGGCCGGCAGCGCCGCTTCCAGCTGCTGCAGCGACACGGCGGCGGCAACGCTGATGACGATCGTGTCCGGTGAGAGGGAGTCGCTGATTTCCCGCGCCAGGTCGGCAATGCCTACGGGCTTGACGCCAAGGATCACGACGCCGGAGCCGGTGGCGGCCTGCTTGTTGTTCTCGGGTTCTTCTTCGCCCGCAATAGCGGTGATGCCGTGGTGCCGTTCGGCGAGTTCGGCCGCGCGCTCGGCCCGGCGGACCGTTGCGACGATGTCGCCCGGGTCGACGCCGCCGTCGATCAGGCCGCCCAGAATTGCCTCGTTCATTGACCCACAGCCCAGGAATGCGATTCGGTTGCTCATGCCCCCATCATTGCAGTCCGGCACGATTCCCAGCCAGCTCACACCATTACCGCAGCCATTCCACAACTTCGGCCCCTAACGTAGTAGCTACCTCATTGAGGGTGCGAGTGATGCAGCAGGCATGCGGATGCCTGCACGGCACCGGTGGTCTGCGGCGGGTTTTCCCATTTTCCCGCGAAGACCGCCGGTGCCTTTGCCGTTAAACCCAAGCCGCGTCCACTGCGCATGCACCGCGGTCTACCGCTGAATTGCCAGCGAACGCACAGGGAAATCCCGACGTCCGCCCAACTTGGGCCACTACTTTGGGAAGTGCCTCAACAGGTGCGAGTGATGATAGCCGGTTCCACCGGAACCGGCGGTGCGCCGGGCGGTTGCAGCAGAGTTCCCCCAAGTCCTGCTCCAGCCGCCCGGCCGTACTCGTTTAAGGGTCCCTTTATGGCGCCTCACCGGGCGGGCTGCCCGCCATGCCGGGCACCAGGTTCCGGAGCTTGCCGGCCAGGAACCGGCGCTCGGCGTCGCTCCCGGCAAGCTCCAGCGCCCGCCGGTAGGCTTCGGCCGCCTCCGGGACCCGGCCCCGGCGCCCCAGGAAGTCGGCGCGGACGGCGTGGAAGAGGTAGTAGTTCTCCAGCGCCAGGCCGTCCGTGGCCGCCAGCGCCGCATCCGGCCCGTGCACTTCCGCCAGGGCGACGGCGCGGTTGAGCGCCACCACCGGCCCGGGCGCGACGGCCAGCAGCTGGTCGTAGAGCTGCAGGATCTGGGCCCAGTCGGTGGCCGCAGCGGTCGCGGCGTCACTGTGGACCGCGTTAATCGCCGCTTGGAGCTGATAAGGCCCCGGCCGGTTCCGGCGCAGGCATTGACGGACCAGGTCCCGGCCCTCGGCGGCCAGGGCACTGTCCCAATGGCCGCGGTCCTGTGCCGCCAGCAGCACGAGGCCGCCGTCGGCGGTGAACCGCGCGGCACGCCGGGACTCGATGAGCAGCATCAGCGCCAGCAGCCCCGTTGCCTCCGGCTCGTCCGGCATGAGGGTGCACAGCAGCCGGCCCAGGCGGATGGCCTCCGCGCAGAGCTCCGCGCGGGCCGGACCGCCCCCAGGGCGCGGGTTGTAGCCTTCGTTGAAGATCAGGTACACGACCGCCAGCACCGGTTGCAGCCGTTCGGGCAGTTCGGCTCCCTGAGGCACCCGGTACGGGATCTTCGCATCCCGGATTTTCGCTTTGGCACGGACCAGGCGCTGCGCCATCGTGGCCTCCGGAACCAGGAATGCCCGGGCGATTTCCGCCGTCGTCAGTCCGCCCAGAAGCCGCAGCGTGAGTGCCACCTGGGCGGACCGGGCGAGGGCGGGATGGCAGCACGTGAAAATCAGCCGCAAAGTGTCATCGTCCACGCCGCCGGCTCCTGCCTGCTCCGCCAGGAACGCATCCTCCGCGGCCGGACCGTTCCCGTTCCCGGACCGTTCCGCCGCCAGCAGGGCGGCCTGTGCCTGTTTGTCCTCGCGCGCGGCCTCCCGGCGCAGCCGGTCGATGGCCCGGCGCCGGGCCGTGGTGATGATCCAGCCGGCCGGACCGGGCGGGATGCCGTCCGAGGGCCACCTCCGGACCGCCTCCACAAACGCGTCCTGGACAGCGTCCTCGGCCATGTCAATGTTCCCGAACGTGCGGGTGAGGACGGCCACGGCCCGGCCGTATTCGTTCCGGAACACCCGGGTGATGTCGGCCGCCGTGGCACCGGCGCCGGGGCCGCTCACTCCTGTGTCCTTCGCCGGCAGCTAGTGCTGAAAGGGACGGACTTCGACGGGAAGCGTGGTCGCGGCGGCGAGCTTGCTTCCCCAGCCGAGGGCCTCATCCAGGTCCGCGGCCTCGATGACGGTGAAGCCGCCGAGGTGCTCTTTGCCTTCAGTGAACGGCCCGTCGGTGATGAGCATTCCGCCGTCACCGGGCCGCAGCACCGTGGCGGACTCGGCGGGGTACAGTCCCGCGGCGAACACCCAGGCCCCGGCAGCCTGCATCTCGCTGTTCAGGGCCGCCAGGTCACGCATGATCGGTTCCAGGATCTCCGGGTCCGGGGCCGGGCCGTCGGGCTGGTAGATGCTGAGCAGGTATTGCGACATTTCGGGTGCCTCCTTGTCGGACGGGCCGGCACCGTGCCGGCCTCTCAGCAACTACACGAACGGCGCCCCTTCTAATCGACACCGCGGCATCGACACACGCGCACCGACACCGCAGCATCGACACACGCGTGCCGGGCCGCCCCGGCTCAGCCGGCCTTGTCCGGCGACTGGAGCTCCGCGGGCGGGCCCTGCGCCACATGCGGCGCAGGATCCAGCGGCCCTTCAAACACCAGCTGGTCCAGGCGGCGGAGGATGAGTCCCTCGCGCAGGGCCCACGGGCAAATCTCCATGCTCTCAAACTCGAACATTTCCAGAGCCGCCTCCGCGACCAGGGCACCGGCGAGGACCTGGGCGCCGCGGGCCTCGGAGACCCCGGGCAGGTGGAGCCGGTCCTCTATTTCCATGGCCGAGATCCGCTGGGTCCAGAGCCCCAGGTCCAGGGACAGCAGCTCCCGTTTGACGTAGGGCCCGGCCGCGCTGGGAGCGGCACCGGCGATCCTGGCCAGTGACCGGAAGGTCTTGGAGGTCCCCGCGACGAGGTTGGGCCGGCCCAGTTTGGCGAATTTACGCACGGCCGGCTTCAGCGTGGAGCGGATATAGCGGCGCAGCTCTTTGATGCTCTTGGCCGAGGGCGGGTCCCCCGGGAGCCAGTCACGCGTCAGCCGGCTGGCGCCGAGCGGAACGGACATCGCCAGCTCGGGCAGCTCGTCGTGGCCAAGGGCCATCTCGAAGGAGCCACCGCCGATGTCGAGGTTCAGAATGGGCCCGGCGCCCCAGCCGTACCAGCGACGCACGGCGAAGAACGTCATGGACGCTTCCTCGCTGCCGGTGAGCTCCTGGAGCGTCACCGTGGTTTCGTGCTTGACGCGGGCCAGCACCTCCGCGCCGTTGGTGGCCTCGCGGATGGCCGACGTGCAGAAGGCGAGGAGGTCGTCGGCTTTGTGCTTCGCCGCGAACTCCCACGCTTCAAGGACGAACTCGACGAGCTCATGCTGTCCGGCGTCGTTGATGTTGCCGTCCTTGTCGAGGAACTGCACGAGGGACAGCGGCCGCTTGTGCGAGGCAAACGGGACGGGCCGGGCGCCGGGGTGGGCATCGACCAGCAGGAGGTGGACGGTATTGGAACCGATGTCGAGGACGCCTAGACGCATCCTGCCATTATTGCCCCCGCAAAGGCGGCTGGTCTAACTGCACTTCGCGGTGCGACGGCGGCAGCTCCCGAAGGGACAACACGCGACCCCTTCGCCACCGGCGGGATACCGCCGGCCGGCCCGGGTGCTTAGCCCCGGCCGCCGTCCGCCGGTCCGTCCGCGGCCCCTTCGGCACCGGCGGCATCGGCGGCATCGTCCGCGTCAGTGTCCGCGGGCTTGAAGTCGCGGCGGATGTTGGCCACGCCCTCCGGATCGATTTCGAAGCCGTAGGCGGCCCCGGGGTTGATCACCATGCCGAGCTCGTCGCCGAGGTTGCCGATGATGGCAGCACCCTGCGTGCCGAGCACGTTCGGGGCGGCCGCCAGATACTGCTCCGTGACGCGGCTCGGGTGCGAGAAGACGGCCAGGACAGGCTTGCCCGAGGAGTTCGCGAGGACCAGCGGCTCCACTTGGGAGTCGGGGCCCTCGAGGGCGTCCGAGCTGACCACGTAAACCTCGTTGTTGAGGAAGGCCAGGATCACATCCACCGGGTTGGCGTCCGGCTGCTCCCCCCGGGCAAGCTGCTCTTCGAGTTCGTTCAGCGGCTGGTTGTCCAGGTGTGCGGGCTGTTCAGTCATGTTCCTACTCGATCATGTCCGCGCCCGCTCCGCAAACGCGAAGTCGCCGGAAACGCCCGATTTCGCCGGACTCTTCCGGCGAACTCAGCACCTTCCGGCGACTTCGGCAGGCCCTGTGTGCGCTCCGGCGCGCACGGTCCCGCCGCGGCCCTACTTCTTCGCGGCTGCCTTCCGCGCCGGGGCCTTGCGGGCCGCCGTCGTGCGCTTGACCGGGCCCTTGGCCCGCTTCTCGGCGAGGAGTTCGACGGCGCGTTCCCGGGTCAGTTCCTCGATCGAGGTGCTGCGCGGCACAGTGATGTTGGTGATGCCGTCCGTGATGTACGGACCGAAGCGGCCCTCCTTGACCACGATGTTTTTCTCCGAGACCGGGTCCGGGCCGAACTCGGCCAGCGGCGGCACCGCGGCGCGGGCGCCCCGCTGCTTGGGCTGCGAGTAAATCTCCAGCGCCTGCTCCAGCGTGATCGTGAAGATTTCCTCCTCCGAGCCGATGGAACGCGAGTCCGTGCCCTTCTTCAGGTACGGTCCGAACCGGCCGTTCTGCACGGTGATCGGGTTGCCCTCGGCGTCCTCGCCCAGCACGCGGGGCAGGCTCATCAGCTGCAGGGCCTCGTCCAGGGTGACCGTGTCCACACTCATGGACGCGAACAGCGAACCGGTGCGCGGTTTGGCCTTGACGGGCTTCTTCGGAGGCTTCGGCTTGCCGTTCTTGTAGTATTCCACCGGCTGGCTGGCCAGCTGCTCCTCGGTCATCTCCGGGATGATTTCGGTGACGTAGGCGCCATAGCGGCCGTTCTTGGCCACGACCGTGTGTCCGGTGTGCGGGTCCTGGCCAAGGACGCGCTCCTCCGGGGCGGCGGTCTCCATGAGTTCGATTGCCTTGGCGGCGGTGAGCTCGTCCGGTGCCAGGTCCTCGGGGACGTTCGCGCGGGCGGACTCCACCACTTCCCCGGTCTTGGCATCGACCGTGGGCACGGAGCTTTCCAGGTACGGGCCGAACTTGCCGACCCGCAACGTGATCCCGTCCGCGATCGGCACGGAGTTGATTTCCCTGGCATCGATTTCGCCGAGGTTGTTCACGATGCTCAGCAGGCCCGGATCGGCGTCCTCGCCGAAGTAGAAATGCTTCAGCCACGCCGCGCGGGCGGCCTCGCCGTTGGCGATCTTGTCCAGGTCGGCTTCCATGTCGGCCGTGAACTCGTAGTCCACGTAGTCCCGGAAGTGCTGCTCCAGGAGCCGGACCACGGAGAACGCGATCCAGCTCGGCACCAGCGCGGAGCCCTGCTTCCGGACGTAGCCCCGGTCCTGGATGGTGGAAATGGTGGAGGCGTAGGTCGACGGGCGGCCGATGCCCTTCTTTTCCAGCTCCGCGGTCAGTGAGGCTTCGGTGTAGCGCGGCGGCGGCGAGGTCTCGTGGCCGACGGCGACGATGTCCGAGGCCGTCAGGGAGTCGTCCTTGGCCACGTTCGGCAGGCGGCGGGCTTCCTCGGAGTCGTCGTCGCCGCGGCTTTCGTCCTTGCCTTCCTCGTACGCGGCCAGGAAACCGGGAAACGTGATAACGGTGCCCGACGCCGAGAATTCGGCATCGCGGCCGGCGGCGGACCCGCCCACGGTCACGGCGCCGAGGCGGATGGTGGCGGTGGAACCCTTGGCGTCCGCCATCTGCGAGGCGACGGTGCGCTTCCAGATCAGCTCGTAAAGCCGGAACTCGTCGCCGGAGAGCTGCTGGGCAACCTGGGCCGGGGTCCGGAAGGAGTCGCCGGCGGGACGGATGGCCTCGTGGGCTTCCTGGGCGTTGGCGGCCTTGCTGGTGTAGACCCTCGGGGACTGGGGGACGTACTCCGTGCCGTAGAGCTCGGCGGCCTGGCGCCGGGCGGCGGTGACGGCCTCGTCGCTCAGCGCGGACGAGTCCGTACGCATATAGGTGATGAAGCCGTTTTCATAGAGCCGCTGGGCCACCTGCATGGTGCTCTTGGAGGAGAAGCGCAGCTTGCGGCCGGCCTCCTGCTGCAGGGTGGAGGTGGTGAACGGCGCCGCCGGGCGCCGCGTGTACGGCTTGGTGTCGACCGAGCGCACGCGGAAGTCGGCGGTCTGGAGCCCGGCTGCTAGGGCGGTGGCGAGTTCCTCGTCGAGGTGGACGACGTTGCGCGAGGTGAGCTCGCCGTCGTCGTTGAAGTCCCGGCCGCTGGCCACCTTGGCACCGTCCACGGCGGCAAGCTTGGCCTTGAACGAGGACGAAGCCCCGGAATCGGCACCGAACTGCCCCGTCAGGTCCCAGTAGGAGGCGGCCTTGAACGCCATGCGTTCACGCTCCCGGTCCACCACCATGCGGGTCACCACGGACTGGACGCGGCCGGCGGACAGGCCCCGGGCCACCTTGCGCCACAGTACCGGGGAGATTTCGTAGCCGTACAGCCGGTCCAGGACGCGCCGGGTTTCCTGGGCATCCACGAGGTCCTGGTCCACGTCGCGCAGGTTGTCCATGGCGCGGTGGATCGCTTCCTTGGTGATTTCACCGAAGGTCATCCGGTACACCGGAACCTTGGGCTTGAGGACTTCCAGCAGGTGCCACGCGATGGCCTCGCCCTCGCGGTCCCCATCGGTTGCGAGATAGAGCGCGTCGGCGTCTTTGAGCTGGGCCTTGAGTTCTGCGACCTTTTTCTTCTTGTCCGGGGACACCACGTAGTACGGCTTGAAGTCGTGCTCAATGTCGACGGCGAACTTGCCCAGCGGGGTCTTCTTCAGGTCCGCGGGGAGCTCGGACGGCTGAGGAAGGTCGCGGATGTGACCGATGGAGGCCTCAACGATGAAGCCCTCGCCCAGGTACTTGGCGATGGTCTTGCTCTTGGCGGGAGACTCCACGATCACGAGTTTCTTGCCGGTTTTGGCCTTGCTTGGCACGGTGCTCCTACAGAAAAAGGTGGCTCGGGCAGATGCGCCCATACCCGCCTAGTTCACCATATTTTGCGTAATCGCGCCCATCCGGCCGGAAATGACGGCCCGCCGGAGGCAAGGATCAGGGCCGCCGGGGCCAGGTCAGGTCCCGCCGCCGGCGGGTTCCGCCGCGGGTTGCACAGCTGGTTTCGCTACGGGTTTCGCTGCGGCCGGGCCGCGGTCGTCCGGGATCATCGACCACATGGTGGCCATGCGTTCGGCACCCTCTGGCACCCGGTCCGGGTCCTCCAGCTCATAGTCCCGCAGGAGATCGAAGACGCGCCGCGTCAGCTCGGCGCGCTGGTCCGGCGTCAGGTACAGCAGGTTGCTGGCCAGGACCACCGCCGACGGGCCGTCGCCGGTCTCGCCGCCCTCCCGCCGTTCATTGCGGGCTTTGGCGTAGGCAAGGACGCGGCGGCGGTAGGCGTCGAGTTCAAGGTCCAGAACGGCGAGCTCCGGGGCGGCCCCCGCGCCCAGCGAATGGATGGTGAAGTCGGTACCGGCGGCCTGCCAGCGCCGCTCCCGGGCGTCGCCGGCGGTGGCCGCGGGAACCACGATGCCCCACTTCTGCAGGGCCCGCAGGTGGTAGCTCATGGCACTGGGCGTCAGTCCGGTCTGCGCGGCGAGCTCCGTGGCCGTCCGGCTGACCTGGGTGGAATACAGTTCGGAAATGACCTCCAGCCGGGCGGCGTGGGCCAGCGCCCGGATCGCCTTCGGGTCAGTGATTTCCACTTGCTTCTCCGGACGGTGCCGGCGCTTGGCGGTCGGCGGGGCCGCGGACTCCGCCGTCGGGGTTTCTGCATTCACCCTTCCAGTGTATCCGCAAATCCAAACTATGAAATAAATGCTTGACATCTATTTCATCGCGGGGTTACGTTCCTCGTTATGAAACAGATACTTCATAAGTCGTCCGGCGGGGCACCCGCGGCGCGGCCCTTGTGGCGCACCCGCGACTTCCTGATCGCCAGCAGCGCCCGGTTTGTTGCGACGGCGGGGATGGGCGCCGTCGTCGTCAGCGTCATGCTGCACCTGCAGAACGCGGCCGCGGCCGGCGAAACCCCGGTAGCCGGCCCCTGGCTCGTGGCGGCCTACCTGTTGTGCTCGGCGCTGCCCTTGGTCCTGCTGGCCCCGTGGGCGGGCCGGCTCGCCGATACGAAGGATTCGCGGACGCTGGCGACGGCGGCCTCCGCGGTCAGCGCCGCCGCCGTCGCCGGCATGGGGCTGGGGCTGCATTATCTGGAGAACTCCCTGCCCGTGCTGTTTGCCATGACCTTCGTGCTTGACGCCGCCCAGGCCGTGGCCGGCCCGACGTGGCAGGCGCTGCTCCCCCGGATCGTCGGCGAAGAGCGCACCCCGAAGGCCATGGGAACCATGCAGGCCACCATCATGATTGCCGGCATGGCCGGCCCTGCCGCGGGCGGCCTGCTCAGCGGCTGGGGCGGTGCCGGGCTGGTGTTCGCAGTGGCCAGCGGCTGCTATGCCGCCATGGGGCTGGGCGCCCTGCTGATCCGGACCCGGCGGGGCACGGCAGCCGAGCGGGCCGGCCAGGCGAAGCCCGCCCTGTTCGACGGTCTGCGCCTGATCCGCCGGGACAGCCTCGTCTGGGCCCTGGTCCTGGGGGCAATGTTCTTCATCGTTGTCGGCGAGGCCACGAACGTGCTTGAGGTCTTCCTGGCCCGCGGCGACCTCGGCGCCACCGAGACGCAGTACGGGCTCCTGACCGCGGCATTCGGCCTGGGCATGGCCGGCGGGGCGGCGATCGCCGGCACCATCCGGTCCCCCCGGGTACGTCTGCGCGCGCTGCTGGCCTCCATGGTGCTGGCCTCGGTCCAGCTGGTCATCATGGGAATGGTGCCCAGCGTGGAGCTGCTCTTTGTGGCCTACACGGCGATGGGGGCGTCCTGCGGGGCCCTGAACGCCTGCTTCGGGGCGATCGCGATTCTTCGGATTCCGGACAGCGGGCGCGGGCAGGCGATGGCGATCGTCGGCGGGATGACGCGGGCGGTGTCCATTGCGGCGCTGGCGCTGGGCGGGCTGCTGGGCGCGCTGGTTCCGGTCCGTGTCAGCTTCGGGCTCACGGGAGCGGTCGCGGTGCTGGTGTCCCTCGCCCTGGCCGCCTACGTCCTGCCCCGGTTCGGCCGGGAGGAGTCAGCGGCCGCCGTGCCCGCGGCGGCCGCCGCCTCAGGCGGGCAGCAGGAAGCCGTCGCGGACCAGGTTCCGCACTTCTTCGAGCAGCCCGGCCCGGAACGTGGTGCCGTCAAAGCCCTCGTAACCGCCCAGCAGGGCCTCGAGGGCGCCGATGATCTGCACGACGGAGAGGTCGCCGTCGCACGCTGAGACAAAACCGGCCAGCTCGGTGCTGAGCAGGTTGGTGCGGCGCAGCCCGGCGCCCTGCCGCAGCAGGATCACGCCGGGGTGTTCCGCCCCCGGGCGCTGGTGCCGCTCCTCGGTGACGTCGTCCGCGACGAGCAGGTGGACGCCCGCCAGGTCATGGGCGGCCAGCCAGTCGGCCCGCTCGACGGCCGCACCCAGGTGCGGCCCCACCGGCTGCTCGATCGGGTAGGTGATCTCCTCGAACCGGGCCAGCACCGCCCCGGTACCGGCAGGCGGCCGGCGCAGCCAGATCATGCCGAAACCGATCCCTGCCACGTTGCGCGAGGCGAAGTCCTCAAGGTAGGCCGCGTACGAGTCCTGGTAGAGCCGGCGGTCGCGGTATTCGGAGGCGTCCTGCAGCCAGGTTTCGGCGTACTGCTCCGGCCCGACCTGCTCGCGCTGGATGAACCAGACGTCCGTGGCCGGATCGGCCCAGCTCTGGGGCCGGGCGGACCATGCGGTTCCGGCCGTGATTTCCCAGTTGCCCAGCAGCTGGGCCGTCCCTCCCGGGGCGAGCACGGAGGGCAGGGCCCGGACCAGGGACGACACGATCTCGTCCCCCGGAAGGCCGCCGTCGCGGTATGTGAACTGGTCCGTGGCGGTCTCGCCCAGGCTGCGGGGCGTGATGACAAACGGCGGGTTGGATACCACCAGCTCGAACCGCTCCCCCGCCACGGGATCCAGCAAGGACCCGAGCCGCAGGCTCACTCGGGACTCGAGGTCGGACGGGTCCAGGTGCAGCTCGGCGGCGTTGAGGAGCAGGTTGAACCGGGTAAAGGCGAGCGCGCGGGCGGAAATGTCGGTCGCCGTCACGTGCTCGGCATGGTGCAGCAGGTGGAAGGTCTGGATGCCGCAGCCCGTGCCGAGGTCCAGGGCCCTGGCCACGTGGCGGCGGGCGGTGACCTGGACCAGCGTGGTGGAGGCCTGCCCGATGCCCAGGACGTGGTCGTGGCGGAGGACGCCGGCGCGCTGGTGGGCGGCGAGGTCGCTGGCCACCCAGAGGTCCGCCCCGCCCTGCTCCGTGCCGTCCTCCCCGACCGTGGGGTCCCAGCCGTAGGGCCGCAGGTCCACCTTCGCCTGGATCAAGCCGCCGGCCGCCGGCTCCACGAGCCCCAGTTCCGTCAGCCCCTCCGTGCGAATGCCCGGGAGGGCGGCGTCGAGAACTTCCGCCGGCTGCGGTTCGGCCAGGAGCCAGAGCCGCACGACGACGGCGAGCGCGGCCGTCGCCGGCTCACCGGCGGCGCGGGCAGTGACGATCAGCGCCGGGACGAGCTGGTCCCGGCTGAGGGCGGAGTGGGCGGCCTCGCCGAGTAGCTCCGCGACTCCGTCCACGGTGTAGCCGGCGGCGCGCAGGTCGGCTGAGAGTGCCTCGAGGAGGCCGGGAAGGTCGCTCCGCGGCGCCTCCGGGGTGCTGCCGGCCGTGAACCGGGCCGCGGGCTCCGGTCCAGGCTGGGCCGGGGTTGCGGCAACGGGTGTGGCGGGGGTGTGCGCTGAGGAAGTCACCGGACAAGTTTAGTCCCCGTGGCCGTGCCGGTTCGGGTGGGCCGGCGGCTAGAGGCGGGTCTCAGCATAGATGCGCAGGGCGTCCCGGACGAAGGCCGCGCCCTCGGCACCGCCGTAGGTGGCGGCGAACCGGGGATCGGCCACATACATCTCGCCGAGTCCGGTCACATACTCCCTGATGCCCGGTCCCGCCCCCGCGCCGTGTGCCGCGGCCGGCGCGGCTGCCGGGGTCCCGGGGATGCCTTTGAGCCATTCAACGTGGCGCCGCGCCAGGCCCTGGGCCCGCGCGCTGTCCGCAGGGTCCCCGGCGGCCGCCGCGGCGGCCCAGTCGGCACCAAGCTGCCTGGACTGTTCCTGCCAGGCGGCCTTCTCCTTGGCGCCCATAGAGCGCCACCAGGCGTCCGATGCCGCATAGGCCTGCTTGCCCCACCGCTGCTGGACCTCGTCCCGGTACCGGGTGTGGTCAAAGCCGTCGAACATTTTCTCTGCCATGATCTCTCCTCCTGCCCGCAATTCTTCGATGGTGTGCCGGACCGACGCGATCTGGCGTCCGAGCCTGTCCCGTTCCTGCTGCAGCCACTCGAGGTGCCGGTCCAGTGCCTGCTCCGCATCGGCCTCGCGGCTGAGCACCTCCGCGATCGCGGGCAGGCCGAGCCCGAGGTCGCGCAGGAGCAGGATCCGCTGCAGGCGCACCAGCGACTCCCGGCCGTAGTACCGGTAGCCGTTGTTGCCGGTCCGGCTGGGTTTGAGCAGCCCGATGTCGTCGTAGTGCCGCAGGGTCCGGCCGGTGGTCCCCGCCATTTTTGCGATCTGGTGCACGGACCAGTCCATCGGTGTGCCTTTCCGCTTTGCTGTCCGGTCCCGTCGGGCGGCTTTGTCCGGCTCTGTCGGCCGGCCGGGTGGTCCGGCCCGCCAGTGCTGCCGGCTGTGCCTTCGACTTTAGACTTTGACGCTGCGTCAAAGTAAAGCGGCCGCAGAGCGGGTCGCCGGGAGTGGCCCGGCGGCGGGCGGCGGCCTTGCCAGACGGTAAGTTGGAGGCATGGTTTTCCCTTCCTCCTTTGCCCCGGCCTTCCGCCTGGCCCGGCGGGCGTTCACGGGCGCGGCCGCCGCCGCCGTCGTGCTGGCATCTGCGGCATGCTCCCCGGCCGGTTCGATTGAGAGCGCCGACGTGCCGGCGTGGAAAGCAACGGCGCTGCCGCAGGCGCCGGGGACGGTGCTGGAGGACGCAGGAAAGATTCTCAGTCGGGATCCGATCGTCCGGAGCGCGGCCGGCGTGCCCGCCGGTACGTACACCCTGACCATGACCTGCGACGGCGGCGGGAAGGCGTTTTTCGCCGTCGGTCTGGACGGAAAGCAGCTGACCGAAGCCGGCGCCGCATGTAACGGCAGCCGCGAAACGGCCCGCATCACTGTGCCTGCCGAGGGCGAGGTCACGATCAGCACCTCCAGCGTCGATGCCCCGCTCATCTACGCCTACCATCTGGTTCCAGCCAAGTAGACAACGCGCGTCCGCCCCGGACCATAGACCTATGGCATTTGCGCCCGCGCGGATTTAATCTCAGGGTATGCCCACGGTGCCGCCCAGCAGGGTGCCGCGACGGCGCGTCCGGGCCGCCGCCACGGCGCTGTCAGTTGCGTTCCTTCTCGGCCCGCTGCTGTCCGGCTGTGAATATGAATACGCCGATGACCACTGGGATGATGACTCGCCCACGGCAGTCGCGCCACCGCCCACCGATGCGGCGCTGCCACGGGATCCCCATCTCAACGAGCCGGTGACGGGTGAGGAGCTGGACAACTGGGTCGACGGCGTTCTGCCCGACACCGCGGGGCAGGTCTTCCATACCGGCTACGGCACGGTGGCGGCGGGGGCCGTGCACACCGAGACGACCACCCCGCTGCCGGCCGGCACCTATGCGTTGACGCTGGCGTGCCGGAGCCTGGGCCGGGTGTCGTTCACCGTCCGCAAGGGCGAAGAGTCCCTCGTGGACCTGCGGTTGCGCTGCGGGACGTCGCGGGTCAACGTCGTCCAGCTGTCCGCGGACGCGGTGCTCTCCATCGAGGTGGCCGCAAGGGTCGCCGCCAACTATGCGTACCGGGTGAGCCGGCTCTGAGACGCCCGCCCGCGAGGTCCGGCCGCCCGGGCACCCGTCAGGCGGCGCAGCCGGGGCGCCCGTCAGGCGGCGCAACCCTCGGGGCAGCGGAGGGTTTCGGGGTTCGCGGCGCACTCCGCGCAGTAGAGGGTGAGGGTCCGGCAGCTCGGATTGGAACAGTTTTCGAACTTGCTCGTGGGCGCCGAGCAGCGGACACACTCGCCGATGGTCTTGGCGTCCTCGCTGAACTCCAGGTGCATGCGCTTGTCGAACACGTAGAGCGAGCCCTCCCACAGGCCCTGGTCCTTGAACGCCTCGCCGTAGCGGACAATGCCGCCGTCGAGCTGGTAGACCTCTTTGAACCCGCGGTTCACCATGAGGCTGGACAGCACCTCGCAGCGGATGCCGCCGGTGCAGTAGGTGACCACCGGCTTGTCCTTGAGTGCGTCGTATTTGCCTGAGTCGAGTTCCTTGATGAAATCGTGGGTGGTGGCGACGTCGGGGACCACGGCATCCTTGAACTTCCCGATCTGGGCCTCGAAGCCGTTCCGGCCGTCGAAGAACACGACCTCGTCGCCGGTTGCCTTCTTGGCCTCGACGAGTTCGTGGAGTTCTTCCGGTTTAAGGTGCGTGCCGCCGCCGACCACTCCGCCGGCGTCGACCGTGAGTTCGCCCGGGGCGCCGAACGAGACGATCTCCTCCCGCACCTTGACGCTGAGCCGCGGGAAGTCCGCCGCACCGCCGTCGGACCATTTGAAGTCGATCCCGTGGAATGCCTTGTACTCACGCGTGGTTTTGACGTACTGCTTCACGGCATTCAGCTCGCCGCCGACCGTTGCGTTGATGCCGTCCTTGGAGATGATGATGCGGCCCGTCAGGCCGAGTTTTTCGCACAGGGCGCGCTGCCACAGCCGGATGGCGTCCGGGTCAGCGAGGGGGGTGAATCCGTAAAAGAGCACAATCCTGTTCAAAGCCACGTATTTAAGGGTACTGGCTGGGAGGAGACGGGGAGACAGTCACAATTGGATAAGCGAGCACACTTCCCTGACCGGCCCCCTGTTGCTTGCGGCACGGCTGGAATACTCTCATCACATGAGTCTTGACGCCATGGTTGAAGACACCACGCACCTGCTGGAAATCTGGGTAGCCGGATGGGCGGGCTGCCGCGGCTATGAGACGCGCCGGGAGGGCCGGTTCCCCGCGGCCCTGCGCGCGGACACCACCGGGCAATGGGAGTACTTCGCCTACGACCCTTCCGACTCCGAGTTCGCGGACCTGGCAGCCAAAACAGCCGAAGAGCCGGCCAGGATCCTGACGATCCTGACCAATGATGTGGCCCGGTACACCTTCCTCGCCCCGAAACACGGCCTCCACGTCACCTCGGCTTCGCAAACCATGATGATCGTGGACATGGAGACCCAGGACTCGGAGGACCCATGGCTCTCCGACGACGACCTCAAGCTGGAAACCTCCCGGACGGACGGTGTCCACCACGCCGTCGTCAGCGCGGGCGAGGAGGTTGCCGCGAGCGGCCGCGTCTTTGTGGTGGGACACACGGCAATCTTCGACAAGATCGTGACGGCGCCGGCCTACCAGCGGCGCGGCCTGGGCAGCTTCATCATGAAGGCCCTGGCGGCCCAGGCGTTCGAACACGACGTCGACTCCGGACTGCTGCTCGCCTCGCTGGACGGCCAGAAACTCTATTCGCACCTGGGCTGGCGCATGGTCTGCCACGTGCTGATGCTGTCGACGTCGGACGAAGGATCGGACCTGTCCGTCGGCTGACTCTGCGCGCCTGCCGGGCGCAGCGGGAACCGGGCTCCTTCCCTCCGGGCGATTTGAGCCCGGATGAAAGAATGTTCGAGTGAACCCGCATGAGTCCCTGATTCCGCTGCTGGGCCGCGGCCCGGATCCGGAACAGCTGCGCCATGTGCGGACGATTCCGGCCCGCCAGGCCGTCACATCGCCGTGGCCGGAGTGGTCGCACCCGGACCTGGTGCGGGCCTACGGATCCCTGGGCATCCACGAGCCCTACCGCCACCAGGTCCAGGCCGCCGAGCTGGCCCACGCCGGGGAACACGTGGTCATTGCCACCGGTACAGCGTCCGGCAAGTCCCTGGCCTATCAGTTGCCGGCCCTGGACGCGATCCACCGCTCCGAGCTCAGGGTCCTGGCTGATCCCGGGAAGATCCATGACGACGGCGCCGTAACCCTCTATCTGTCCCCGACCAAGGCCCTGGCCGCC
The DNA here is from genome assembly GCF_003352915.1 of Arthrobacter sp. PM3. NCBI lineage: Bacteria > Bacillati > Actinomycetota > Actinomycetes > Micrococcales > Micrococcaceae > Arthrobacter > Arthrobacter sp. PM3. Next base: position 391,767 of record NZ_CP022314.1, read on the forward strand.
GACCAGCTGGCCGCGATCCGCGGGCTGCAACTCCCCACCGTCCGGGCCGAAACCTACGACGGCGACACCGATCCCGCATCCCGGCGCTGGATCCGGGACCACGCCAACTTCATTCTCGCCAACCCCGACATGTTGCACTTCGGCATCTTGCCCAACCACGCATGGTGGGCCAGGTTCTTCCGGCGCCTGCGCTACGTGATCGTGGACGAGGCCCACAGCTATCGCGGCGTGTTCGGCTCCCACGTGGCAAACCTCATGCGCCGGCTGCGGCGGATCTGTGCCTACTACAGCCCCGCAGGGGCGCACCCGGGCCCCGTCTTCATCGCCGCATCCGCCACCGCGTCCGACCCCGGACAGTCATTCGGCCGGCTCATCGGCGCACCGGTCCGCGCCGTTTCCGAGGACAGCTCGCCCCACGGCTCCACCACCGTGGCTTTTTGGGAGCCTGCCCTGACCGAACTCCGCGGAGAGAACGGCGCCAAGGAGCGCCGCACCGCGGTCGCCGAGACCGCCGACCTGCTGGCCAACCTGGTCTCCTCACGGACCCGGACCATTGCCTTCATCAAATCCAGGCGCGGGGCGGAGACGATCTCCTCCATCGCCAAGCGCCTCCTCGATGAGGTTGACCCCAGCCTGCCGCAGCGTGTGGCCGCCTACCGTTCCGGCTACCTGCCGGAGGAACGCCGGGCCCTGGAGAAGTCGCTGCGCTCCGGCGCCCTGCTCGGGGTCTCGAGCACCTCGGCGCTGGAACTGGGCATCGACATTTCCGGCCTCGACGCCGTGCTGGTCGCCGGCTGGCCGGGCACCCGCGCGTCGTTGTTCCAGCAAATCGGGCGGGCGGGCCGGGCCGGCCAGGACGCGATCGCGGCGTTCGTCGCCAGTGACGACCCCCTGGACACCTATCTGGTGAACCACCCCGAGGCGATTTTCGACGTCTCGGTGGAGGCCACGGTCTTCGATCCCTCCAATCCCTATGTCCTTGGCCCGCATCTGTGCGCCGCCGCCGCCGAACTTCCGCTCGGTTTCGCCGAACTGGGCCTCTTCGGCGCAACCGCTGAGAAGCTGTTGGAACGTCTCGTGGCGCAGGGGTACCTGCGCAAGCGGCCGGCCGGGTGGTTTTGGACCCACCCGCAAAGTGCCGCAGCCATGGTGAACCTGCGGGCCGACGGCGGCGGCCCGGTCAGCATTGTCGATGCCGACACCGGTTCGCTCCTCGGCACCATGGATTCGCCCCAAACCCACTACCAGGCCCATACCGGCGCCGTCTACGTCCATCAGGGCGACAGCTATGTCGTGGAGAACCTCAATGAGGAAGACCACTGCGTGATGGTGCGCCGGGCGAACCCCGACTACTACACCACCGCCCGCGACGTGACCCAGATCGAGGTCCTGGCAACGGAGCGCACCACCCGGTGGGGCGACGTGGCCGTACATTTCGGCGATGTGAAAGTGACAACCCAGGTGGTTTCCTTCCAGCGCAAGGCATTGATTTCCAATGAGATCCTCGGTGAAGAACCCCTGGATCTGGGAGCCAGGGACCTCTTCACCAAGGCTGTCTGGTTCGTCGTGGACAACCGGTCGCTGACCGGTGCGGGGTTGATCGAAGCGCAGTTCCCCGGAGCCCTGCACGCTGCCGAGCATGCGGCGATCGGGCTCCTGCCGCTGGTGGCTTCGAGCGACCGCTGGGACATCGGCGGCGTCTCGACGGCCATTCATGCCGACACCGGAGTGCCCACCATCTTCGTCTACGACGGCCATCCCGGCGGGGCAGGCTTCGCCGAACGCGGCTACGACAAAGCCCGGGTGTGGCTGACGGCCACGCGGGACGCCATCAAGGCCTGCGAGTGCGATTCGGGCTGCCCGTCGTGCGTCCAGTCACCCAAGTGCGGCAACAAGAACAACCCCCTCGACAAGGGCGCCGCTATCACCCTGCTCGACGTCCTCCTGCACGACGCCACGGAGCTGATGGACACGGACCGGGGGGACCCGGGGCTGGTGGCGACGGACCGGGGGGACCCGGACAACGCCGCAGCGGCCGCCGCCGGCGCAGCCGGAGAGGATCCCGTCCGGCGGTTCCGTGCCTGAGGCACGCTGACTACCCGCTGCCACGCGGGTGTCATGGAGAGGGCCCCGGCAGCCCGGGTGGCGGCCCAGGCGGGGGCCCCGGCGGCGGCCCAGCCCTGGCCACTCCCCGGGCCATGCCCAGTAATGGCCCGGCACTGTGCCCGGTACGCACCTGGACTGTCGAGTCCGTGCCCTGCGTACAGTCGAGCAGCACGGCGCCGTTTTTCCCCGCGACGTCCCGAGCAACCGCGCACGGTTCGCCGGGTATGAGACCCCGGGCGGCGTCTGCGGCTGCCAGCGCCGCGAGGTCGGCAGCGGCCGCAGCCCTGGAGGCCGCCACGGCCGACTGGGCCAGCAGCAGCACCAGCGTCGCAACGGCAAAGACGGCCAAACCGAGCCCCAATGCCAGGACGGTCCCCGCCCCTCGCTCGCCGGAGCGGCGGCCGTCCGGGCTGCCCGGACCGTCCGGCGGCGAGGGTTGCCGCCGCCGGAGCTTCCCGGCCGGGCCGCCCATCGAGGTCATATTCCTTGCCACCCCGGGGAGCGGGCGTCACCCGCGGGCCGGTGCGGCTGAGCACCGGCAGGGGCCTCCGACCGTGCCCAGGCACTGGCGCTGAGGGTCCACGGGATCAGCGACCCGACGGCCCCCTGGACCCGGCCGGAGACCGTGACCCTGACCCATTCGCCGTCGACGGCCACATCCGACGCCGCCGTCTCCCCGGCCAGTCGGCGAACAATCCCTCCGACGTCGCCCGCCGCCGCCCCTCTGGCCAGGGCACGGGCACCGCCCCTGGCTGCTTCCTCGACGCGCAGTTGCGTCACCCCGGCCGCCGAACCCGCAAGCAGCAGCGCGAGCAGGAGGACCACGGAGGGCAGCGCCACGGCGAATTCCGCAGTAACGGCCCCGCGTGACGCCGGGACCGGCGGGAGATGCGGCCGGCTGCGGGCTGCGCCGCAACGGCTGGCCTCCTTCATGGCAGCGCGAGCGCCGTTCGGATGAGGTTCAGGAGGAATCCGCGGACCTCATCGCTTCGCATGATGAACACGAGTGCGCCGGCGAAGCCCACAGCCGCGAGGGTGGCAATGGCATATTCAGCGGTGGCCATTCCTGCCTGCGCCGCGGCCGGCCTGCTGCGTCCGTGCGGCTGAATGGGCCTAACCGAGCTCGCGCCCGGATAGATCTCGTAGACTTCGGCGTCGCCGTCCTCCCCCGCGTCCATGCCGTTCGCAGCGGGCGTGTCCTGATTTGTTGACATCTGCTTTCCTTCCACGGGACACCGGCAGGTCTGCCGGTTGTTTCGACTCTCCCGGCTTGGACGCCGCACGGTAAGCCCGGATTGTCGCCAAGTGGATAACCTGCCCGCATCCGGCGCGGTGGCAGGCTGTGGAGGAGTACTGGCAGCCAACTCCCGGGGCGAACGGGCCGCAGGGCCGTACCTGCTTCAGTGCCCGATTGCCCATGTGCCGGGCGCAGAACTGAACCCGGGGGCTGCGCCATGCCGCGGCTACAGTCTCCGGGTTCAGTTCTTGTGACGGGGAACCTCACACGGTGTTAGGGCAGGAAGTACCCGGCGAGGTCGGCGATGAGCTGGGCGGAGCCGGAGGAGCGGTTGAACAGCGCCACCCGCCCGTCGGAGCCGACCGGCACGTTGGCCAGGTTGGGGACGGTCTGCCCGGTGGAGAAGTTCAGGTTCGACGCGTTGGGCCGGGCCGAACCGGACGGGTAGGCGGTGATGAAGCCGAAGGACTTCGGCGAGGTGACGGTCAGGTTGAACACCGCTGCCAGCGCACCGGTCGGGACGCCGTTGGCGCCGGCGACCTGGAATGTGACGGCGGAGTCGGCCTTGACC
>NZ_CP022314.1:395780-404440 GCF_003352915.1 Arthrobacter sp. PM3
GTTAGGGCAGGAAGTACCCGGCGAGGTCGGCGATGAGCTGGGCGGAGCCGGAGGAGCGGTTGAACAGCGCCACCCGCCCGTCGGAGCCGACCGGCACGTTGGCCAGGTTGGGGACGGTCTGCCCGGTGGAGAAGTTCAGGTTCGACGCGTTGGGCCGGGCCGAACCGGACGGGTAGGCGGTGATGAAGCCGAAGGACTTCGGCGAGGTGACGGTCAGGTTGAACACCGCTGCCAGCGCACCGGTCGGGACGCCGTTGGCGCCGGCGACCTGGAATGTGACGGCGGAGTCGGCCTTGACCGGGGCGGTGTTGCGGGTGTCCAGGACCCGGGTGGGTCCGAGGGCCTTGAACGCGCCCGTCGCGGTCGGTGTGCCGGGCAGGTAGTACCCGGCGACGTCGGCGATCAGCTGGGAGGTGCCGGCGGACCGGTTGAACAGCGTCACCTTCCCGTCGGCGCCGACCGGGACCGTGACCAGGTTCGGGACCGTCTGCCCGGCGGAGAAGTTCAGGTTCGAGGCATTCGGCCGGGCCTTGCCGGAGGCGTAGGCGGTGATGAAGCCCAGGGACTTCGGCTGGGTCACCGTCAGGTTGAACACCACGGCGGCGACCGAGGCGGGAATGCCGTTGGCCCCGGCGACCTGGAAGGACACCGCGGAATCGGCACGGACGGCGGCGCTGTTGCGGGTGTCCAGCAGCCTGGCAGGCTGCAGGCTCTTGAACGCGCCCGCCGTCGCCGGTGTGCCGGTGACGTAATAGCCGGTGACGTCCGCGATCAGCTGTGAGGACCCCGAGGACCTGTTGAACAGCGTCACTTTGCCGTCAGCGCCGACCGGGACCGTCACCAGGTTCGGCACCGTCTGCCCGGCAGAGAAGTTCAGGTTCGAGGCGTTGGGCCGGGCCGTGCCGGAGGCATAGGCCGTGATGAACCCGAGGGACCGCGGCTGGGTCACTGTGAGGTTGAAGACGACCGCGGACACCTTGGCCGGGATCCCGTTGGCGCCGGCGACCTGGAACGTGACGGCGGAGTCGGCCTTGACCGGGGCACTGTTCCGGGTATCCAGGACCCGGGTGGGCGAGGTGGGGTTGAACGTTCCGGGGAGCTGTCCGCCGGCCTTCCCGGCCTTGATGACGACATCATCGATATAGCTGTCGCCGGCCTGCCGCCGGTGTTCGGCGCCCAACTGCATCTTGGTGACCTCATTGAAGCCCGTGGCGACCTGCTTGCTGGAATACAGGAGCTTGCCGTCGAACCATATTTCGACGGTGGTGGAGGCGCCGTTGGGGATGACGTGCATGACCAGGTGGTGCCACGTTCCCAGCGGGACGTTGGTCTTCAGGTTGGTGTAGCCGAGTGTTCCGTTGGGCGCTGCGACGCGGAGCCACAGCGGGCCGACGCCGCCGTTGGAGCGGTAGACGTCCACGAACCGGGTGTTTCCGTTGAAGAAGCGGAAGTAGGGGACGTTGTTGCCTGCCACGCCCTCCTTGGTGATGTTGAACCAGCCGTCGGCGTAGACTTCATTGCTGCCGGCGGGAAGCGGCGCCGAGAAGTTGGCCACGGAGCCGGCATCCGTCGTCACGTGGACATGCGCCGAACAGCGGCCCGAATGCTGCTCAGCTGAGGAGACATCGGCGGTGCCGGTCCCGGCTGTGAAGGGCGCCGCAAAGCCCGACGATGTGATGCTGCCCGACTCGAAATTGGTCGCGATGACCGTTGTGCCCGGATACTGGTTGGTTGGCTGCGGCGCGCCCGGCTGGCACGTCGGTGCGGCGGAAGCCGGGCTGGCGCCGACCGCCAGACCGGCTAAGACTAATAGGTTCAGCGCTGCGATTACGCCTGCTTTTTGCAGTCGTTTCATTGATCTGCCCCCCTGACGTGGCTCCCACTGGATAGCAATTCCCAGAAGTTCCGGGATTTGAGGCGCCAAGGAAGCGCTGTGAGTAGCCGACGCACGAGACCGCTCATACTCCGACGGTGCCTTCCCACACGGTATCCCCCAGCAACTTGAATAAACCTTGGGGCCCGTGCGGTCCGGCCACGCTGCTGTCCGAGCCGGCCGGAGTCAGGCCGGTAGCAGACCCAGGAGTACAGGGACGACACCGAGGCAGACAAAGGCCGGCAGCGAGCACAGGCCCAGCGGAACAACGAGCTTCACCCCGAGGGCCGCCGCACGCTGCTCGGCGGCCCTGTGCCGTTCGCGGCGCAGCCGGGCGGCCTGGGCGTAGAGCAGTGCCGAGGACGGGGCGCCCGTGAGCGCGGCAAAGGTCAGGCCGTCCCGCAGCGCACGAAGCTGCGGCACCTGGGCACCGGAACTGTGCCATGCTGTCTTCCAGTCCGCGCCGATGGCCAGAGCCGACGCCACAGGCCGCAACTGCCGGGCGAGTTCCGGCGGCACCAGGGTGGCGATAAGTTCCAGCGACCGTCCCAGCCCGGCTCCTGCGTCCAGCATGGCGCCGATCAGTTCCAGCATCATGGCGGTGTCCCGCAGCCCAGGGAACCCCGGATCTTCAGCCGGGTTGCGTTCCCGGGGCGCCCGGCCACGGCCCGTCCGGTCCGCCGGGCCTGGAACTTGGCGCCGGAGTCTTCCGCGGACACGCCCGGAGTGCGCCAGGACCACGACGGATGCGCCGGCAAGGCAAAGGGCCACCAGGGCCCCGGCTGCCTCCGGTTTCACGGCGGGGGCCGAGTCACGCTGGCGCTCCTGCGGCGGCACGGACAAGCCGTGCGGACCACATCCGGCCGGCGGCGGTCAGGCCGATACCGGCGGCCAGCGCCATGACGCCCCACGGGCTCCCGAAGATCGTCGCCATCGGATCGACGCCGAGGAGCAGTCCGAGCCCCAAACCCGACACCGGCAGCCAGGTCAGCAGGCGGACCGTTGTACGAGGCCCGGCCAGGGCGGTCCGCCGGGCCGCCTCGGCGTCGGCCTCCGCCTCCAGGTGGTGGGCGAAGCGTGCCAGGACGTCCGCCAGGGGGCAGCCGCTGGCTTCTGAGGTGTCGAAGCACGCCGCAAGCTCACCCCAGACGTGCGTGTCGCGGCCGGTCAATCCGCTCCCGGACGCTGCCCGGCGGATTGCCTCGGCCACCGAAGTCCCCCGCAGGGCGGCGGCGCGTGCTGCCCCGAGGATCGTGAGGGCTTCAGGAGCGAGCCCGGCCCCGGAACCCTCCGGGGCCGGGTCGGGGCCTCCGCTCCGGCCCGGGGACCGGTCCTCCGCATCGTCCCGGCCGTAGAGAACCCACAGTTCGTCCCACAGCCGGGCGGGGGTGCGTCCGCCTTTCAGCAGCGCGGCGAGTTGCTGGACCACGGCCGCCATCGGGGCGGTCCCCGTCCCGGCTCTTCTTCCGGCCAGCAGGAGGCGGGATCCGGGGACGGCCCTGCGGTGGTTCCACGGCCGGTTTGCCAGTTGCGGGCTCAGCGGCCCGGGACGCCGGCCGGCTTGCGGACCAGGTTGTCGGTGCCCCCGGGCTGCGGAACCGTGCATGCCTGCACTTTCCAGGGCGTTGCGGGCACGTCGCCCCGCACCCCGGGCGGGAAATGCCAGCCACACCGCCAGAGCCAGCGTGATGACCAGGACGGCGGTCACGGCGGAGTCCATGATCGCGCGGGTTCAGTATCCGGCCCCGAGGGCCGCGCCTCGGACCGCGCAGCGGGTGACCGGGCAGCGAGAGAGCGGGCAGCCGGGGTCAGCCCTGCTCGGGACGGTGTAGCGGCGCCGCCTTCGCCGGCCGGATCCAGGTCGAGCCGGTCCGCCAGCGCCAGCCACGCGGGCCCCCGGCGGACCCGGTCCCCGCTCATGTCCAGAGCAACACTGACGGCCAGCCCGGTGTCCCGGGGGTCCATGATTCCGATACTCACCACCCGACGGCCGGCTCCGGTCCGTTCGACATGCACGACGGCATCGATGGCGCTGGCCACCTGCAGGCGCACGGCGTCCTGGCCCATGCCTGCGAGCGCCCCGAGCGCGGCAAGCCGGGCCGGGACGGCCGCCGCGGCATTGGCATGGATGGTCCCGCCGGCTCCCGCATGCCCGGTATTCATCGCTGACAGCAGCTCCCTGACTTCCGCGCCGCGGCATTCGCCGACGACCAGCCGGTCCGGCCGCATCCTCAGGGCCTGGCGGACCAGTTCGCCCAGATCGACGGCACCGCCGCCTTCCAGGTTGCCGTGTCGGGACTCGAGCGAGACCACATGCGGGTGGACCGGATTCAATTCCGCCGCGTCCTCAATCAGGACGAGCCGTTCCCCGGCGTCACATAGCCCCAGCAGTGTCGCCAGCAGCGTGGTCTTGCCCGAGCCCGTGGCGCCGCTGATGAGGAAGCTCAGCCGGCCCGCCACCATGCGTTCGAGCACGGACTGGACCAGGCCGCCGCCGGTCCCGGTCCCGAACATTCCGTCGCGGCGCAACTCCGGCATGGTGAAGACCGTGCTCCGGCGGATGCGCACGCTGAGGAGGGTCCCGGCCGTGGATATCGGCGGCAGGACCGCGTGGACCCGGTAGCCGCCGTCGAGCCTGACGTCGACGCACGGCGAACTGTCATCCAACCGGCGGCCGCCGGCGGCCACCAGCCGTGCCGCCAGGGCGCGGATCTGCGGCTCCCCGGAAAAGACGACGGCTGCCCGCTCCAGGCCGTTGCCGCGGTCCAGCCAGACCGACTCCGGGCCGTTGACGAAGATGTCCGTGACGTCCGGGTCCCGCGTGAGGGGCTGCAACGGGCCCAGCCCATTAAGTTCGGCGCTGATGCTCTCCACCGCAGCCAGGGCGCCGGCCGTGCCAAGCAGCCGTCCGCTAGCCTGGACAGCGGCCGCCACCCTTGACGGGGTCACCGGAACGGCTTCGGCCAGGACGGATTCGCGCACGGACTCCAGCAGTTTCTGGTCCGGAGCTCCGGGCGCGCTGCGGCGTCCCGGCGCCCGTCGGGTCACCTGGTGCGGGCCCGCCGATTGCACGGCTGAATGTGCACTCATCAGTCGTCCGCCCCGTTGAGGTCCAGAAGGCCGGCGGCGAAGCGCCGGGCAGCGCGCCGCCGGCCGGTTTCCAGGAGGCGGCCGAATTCCGTTGCCGCGGCCAGGCCTTTGATTTCGGGCATGATCCCGTGCAGCGGAATCCCCACGGAGTCGGCGATCAGGGGCGCGTCCAGGGCAGCGCCCGGCCCGGCCCGGACCACCAGTGCGGTGTCCACCGGGGGAAGCTCCTGCAGGAGCCGGGCCGTGGCGACGGCCGCCCGCAGCCGGGCCGGTGCGACGACGATGATCCGGTCGCATTCCCAGGCGAAGGACCGCAGTGTTTCGCGGCCCCGGCCGATATCCAGCACGGCCAGCTCGCACCCGCGCCGGGCGGCATCGAGGACGCCGGCGACGGTGGCTGCGTCGATGTCGGCGGCCCGGTCCCCGGTACCCGGCCACGACAGGAACGGGAAGCCTCCGGCCGTCGGCAGGGCGTCGTCGAGCTGGGCGGGGTCGATGCTGCCGCTCGCCCCGGCCAGGTCCGGCCAGCGGAGCCCGTAGGCGTCTTCTGCGGCCAGCGCCAATTCCAGCCCGCCACCCCAGGGATCTCCGTCTATCAGGAGCGCCCGGACGCCGAGTCCGGCCGCTGCCTGGGCGATCCAGACGGCGGCGGTCGTGGCACCGGCACCGCCGCAGCCGCCGATGACGCCCAGGACGAGTCCGCCGTCCTCCGGTGCCCGGGACCGGCTCAGGTGCTCCGCGAGCCAAGCGGCGGCATCGGGCAGGACCGCGACGCGTTCGGCCCCGATGGCCGCGGCCAGATGCCACAGCCCGTCGCCGTCGCTGCGGAGGCCCACCAGAACCGCCGGCGCTTGGCGTCGCGGCGGCAGGTCACGGATGTCGCTGCCGACCAGCACGGCCGCCGCGGCGTCCCAGAAGGGCGCGGCCCCGGCAATGTCCTGCACCGTCCGCAGATGGCCACCGGCGGCCGCGACGATGCGTTCCACGTCGGCGCGCAGCGCCTCAACGCCGGTGACCAGCAGGGTTTCCGCGGATTCCTCCGGATGCCATGGCACCGGTTCCCGCGGGGGCGACTCGCCGGGACCGGGGTGCTGATGCCTGTTCATGTTGCCACTGTGCCTGCCTCTTCCGGGCGGCGTAACCTCCGTCGTCGGCTATGTGGATAAGCCGGCGGGTCCCGGCCGCCGAGGGGCAGCGCGCAGAGCATGCCCCGGGGCAGGGCAGAATTGACCTATGTACCTGCTGCTCGCCGCCCACCCCGACGGCGCGGCGCTGCAGGAACTCACCGCCCAGGGCATCCCTGAACCGTCCAACCCGCAACCGCGCGTGGTCAGCACCGGCGAGCTTGCGGGCGTCGTCCGCGGGTTCGAGGAGCGGCGGCCGCGCTGGATCTGGCAGCGCACACAGGACTGGTATCCCTCGCTGCTGCGCGCCGGGGTGGAGCTTGAGCGCTGCTACGATCTCACGCTGTGCGGTTCGATCCTGGCCCATTCGGCCTTCACCGCCCACACGGCCTATGCCCAGGCTGCGGAGAAGCTGACTCAGGACGACGAACTCCACCCGCCGCCGCGTGCCCTGCAGCCGCCTCCCCCGCCGCCAGAGCAGGGGGCGCTCTTCGACGCCCCGGCCTCCGCCCGGCGTCGCGGTTCATCCCTGGAAGAACTCCGCGTCGAGTACGCCGCCCAGCAGGAGGCCCTCCGCCAAGCCGGAACGGTCCCCGGCACCACCCCGGATCCCGCCGCCGATGCCAACCGGCGCCAGCGGCTGCAGCTGCTGCTGGCAGCAGAATCCGCCGCGGCCGTGATCGCGGCCGAAATGCAGCACACGGGTGTTCCGTGGCGGGCGGAACTGCACGAGCAGATCCTTGCCGAGCAGCTGGGCCCCCGACCGGCCCCGGGACAGCGCCCGGCCAAACTTGAAGCGCTGACAGCTGAACTGCGGCAATTGCTGCATTCGCCGTCGCTGAACCCGGATTCCCCGCAGGAGCTCATGCGCGCGCTGCACCGCAACGGCATCGAGGTGAAGACCACCCGCCAGTGGGAATTGAAGGAATCCAACCACCCCGCAATCGTGCCGCTGCTGGTCTACAAGAAGCTCGCGCGTCTGCACGCGGCCAACGGCTGGGCGTGGCTTGATGCCTGGGTGCAGCATGGCAGGTTCCGGCCTGAGTACGTCGTGGGCGGCGTGGTGTCGGGACGGTGGGCCTCGCGCGGCGGCGGGGCGCTGCAGATCCCGCGCCAGGTCCGCGGCGCGGTCCACGCCGATCCCGGGCACAAACTAATCGTTGCTGATGCGTCGCAGTTGGAACCGCGGGTGCTCGTGGCGCTGGCCCAGGATGCCAGGATGGCTGAGGCCGCCCGGGACAAGGACCTCTACGCCGGCATCGCCGCCCAGGGCTTCGGCGGCGACCGGGCGAAGGCCAAGGTGGCCCTCCTCGGGGCCATCTACGGGGCGACCACCGGCGAGTCCGGCCGGCTGATGCCCCAGCTCGCCCGGACCTATCCGCACGCCGTGGGCTTCGTTGAACAGGCGGCCCGCGACGGCGAAGCCGGCAGGACCGTCACCTCACGCCTGGGCCGGAGCAGCCCGCCGCCGTCGGAGCGCTGGCTGCGCAGCCAGCAATCCAGCACCGCGGAAGAACAGCGCCGGGCGGACGCGCTCGCCAGATCGCGCGGCCGTTTCACCCGGAACTTCGTGGTGCAGGGTTCGGCGGCCGACTGGGCCGCCTGCTGGCTGGCGGAACTCCGGCGGCGCCTGCGCGCCATGAGGGCGGCCGGCGGCGCCGCAGGCGAACTCGTATTTTTCCTGCACGACGAAGTCATGGTCCACTGCCCGGAAGCGGCCGTCGCGGACTGCGTCCGGGCCATCGAGGACTCCGCAACCGCGGCGAAGGAGCTACTGTTCGGCCGGATCCCCGTGGAATTTCCGGTCAGCGTGGCCGTCGTGGACTCCTACGACAACGCCAAATGAGTGACCGCGGTCACCGGCTGTAACGTACCGGTCAGTAGCGTTGTGTGGCCTCCATCACCCACGCTAGGCTCGAAAAAGTCCGGCGGATTCCCGTTCTTTCCGCCGGCCATTGCAAAGACGCAATCAATTGGGGAGGCTCCGGTTTGGCAGGCATGTTTGAGATCGCGCAAGCTGGCGACAAGGCTTATTTTTTCCGGCTGACGGCGCCGGACGGAACGGTAGTGGCCGTTTCTCCGCTGTTCAGCACCATTAAGGGCGCGGCGGCGGGGATCACCGCCGTGCGCGAGAACGCCGCGACCGGCCTGGTGGTGGACCGTTCGGGGGCGACCAAGCGCCCCGCCACGACACGGCCCGCAGCCGTGGCACCGGTTGCGCTGGCACCCGCCGCGCTGGCACCGGCTGCCCTGGCCGGCAGCGCCGCGAAAGCCAGCTAGGAGACTGCTGAACTAATCGCTTTTGAGAGGGGTCGGGCGGGCGCGTGAGCGCTTTGCCCGGCCCTTCGGGCGTGTGCGGGTGGCCGGTTCGGATTCCGTTGGGTGGTCAGTTGTCGGTTTGGGGCGGAGGCCTGGTGCCGAGGGGCCCTCCGGGTCTTTCCAGGGCCTTGGGGCGGCCCTCACGCGATGGCCCAGGATCCGTGTTCGCTGGTGAGTCCGAGCTTCAGGAGCCTGCGGAGGTTCAGCCCGGCGATCCGTAGCTGCAGCCAGGCGTTGTTTCGGCTGGTGCCGCG
>NZ_CP022314.1:404540-646536 GCF_003352915.1 Arthrobacter sp. PM3
GAAAGGCCCTGCAACGCCTGCAGCACCAGCACCGACCCGATCACCGGCGCCGGAACCGAAGGCCGGCCCCTCCGCGACGGGAAGAGGTCCTCCATCATTGAATCCGGAAACAACCGCCCCCGATGACTGGCCAGAAACGCGAAGACGCTGCCCGGAGCCAACAACTCCCCGGCCAGCGCCTCCACATCCAAATACCCGCGTTGCGCGTCCTCGCGTCCCTGCATAAGACCAGTCTTAACCACCAGGCCCACCAGTCCAGCGGACACGCCCGCCCCGCGACTAATTCAGCAGTCTCCTAGCGGACCGGCCTCAGGGCCGGCGTACCGGTCCTACACATCGATTCCGAACAGCCGCGAGCGGTCCCACGGCACCGCCCAGCCCAGCTGATCAAACAGCTGGTTCAGGATCATCCCGGTAAACCCCCACACCACCACGCCATTGACGGTGAACGCGGGGCTCTGGAAGGTCTGGCCGGCCCGGGTGACGGTGGCCATCACGCGGTTGTCCGGGTCCAGCAGGTCCCGGACCGGGACGCGGAACACCTGGGCGGATTCGCCGTAGTCCACAACCCGCACCGGTGACTGGGCGGCCCACCAGGCCAGGACCGGGGTGACGAGGAAGTTGCCCCGGGGCAAGGCCAGTTCGGGCATGACCCCGAGCACGTCCACACCCGTCGGGTTCAGGCCGGTCTCCTCTTCCGCCTCGCGCAGGGCGGCGTCAATCACAGACTCGCCCGGGTCGATGCCGCCGCCGGGAAACGCCACCTGGCCCGGATGGTCATCCAGGGTCTGCGCCCGCTGCAGGAGCAGCACGTCGAGGTCGGCCGGGGCCAGAAGCTTCCCCGACACCGCGGGAACGTTGTCCAGCGTCCCGAAAAGCATCAGCACGGCAGCTTTGCGGATCCGTTCGCCGGGCTCGACGGCGAGTTCCCGCCAGCGCGGGTCCGCCGCCGGGGCCGTGCCGGCCGCCACGGCGGCAACGAGGTCGATCAGGTCCTGCCGGGCGGTCACCGCGGCTTCCTCTGCGATTCCATCCGGATTTCTGCGGCGCGGTGCGTCTCGGCCAGCAACTGGGCCAGGAGCGCCTCCTGCCCCGGCGCGAGTTCGTACTTCAGCAGCTTCCGGGCCTTCTCCGGGTCGGTCTCGCCGGCGCCGTACGAGGGGCACCAGTTGGCGACCGCGCAGGCCCCGCACGCCGGTTTGCGGGCATGGCAGACGCGCCGGCCGTGGAACACGACCCGGTGCGAGAGCATGGTCCAGTCCCTGGGTTCGAACAGCCCGGCGACGTCGGACTCGATCCGGACCGGATCATCGGACTCCGTCCAGCCGAAGCGCCGGGCCAGGCGGCCGAAATGGGTGTCGACGGTAATCCCGGGGATGCCGAAGGCATTGCCCAACACCACGTTCGCGGTCTTCCGTCCGACGCCGGGCAGCGTCACCAGGTCCTCCAGCCGGCCCGGCACCTCGCCGTCGTATTCGTCCACGAGCCGGTTGCCGAGGGCCAGCAGGTTTCTGGCCTTGGCGCGATAGAAGCCGGTGGGCTTGATGATGGCCTCGAGCTCGGCCGGATCCGCCTCCGCCATCCGCCGTGCATCCGGGTAGCGGGCGAACAGCAGGGGCGTGATCTGGTTGACCAGCACATCCGTGGTCTGGGCGGACAGCACGGTGGCCACCACGAGCTCGAACGGGTTGCGGAAATCCAGCTCGGCGTGGGCATACGGATACTGTTCCGCGAGTTCCCGGTTGATCCGCCGGGCGCGGCGCTTGAGCGCCAGCAGGGATTCGGAGGGCCTCAGGGCACCGGTCCGGGTCCTGCCGGACCTCCTGGTTCCGGTGCTTCCGGCTTCGATACTGGCGGGTTCCGTGGTCACGTCCGCGGACTAACCGCGTTCGATGTTGCTGAGGTCCCGCAGGACACCGAGGCGCCCGTCCGTGTGCTGGACCAGGAACTCGTTACCGCGGTCCTCCAGGGCCAGGACCCACCCGCCGGGCTCAATGACGAACGCCGGCGCCCCGGTGCGCTCGTCGACGGCGGTACGGGGCTGCGCGACGGCGAACCAGAACGCCTCGTGGACCGGGTGACCCTGGTCTTCCGCGGGCCGGCTGGCGGGATCGACGGTGGCGCCGATGGGCTCCTGCGGCCGGACTTCCTCCTGCCGCTTGACCTGCGGGTGGACGGCAGTGGGGGCGCTGCCGCCGGAGGATGCAGGAAGGTCGGCTGCCTGGGTCTGCTCCGCCGCGGCCGGCGTGGCTTGGCCGGACGCAGCGCCGGCGGCCTGGGTCGGTCCCGCGGCGGACGCGGCCGCCGCGTCGGCGGACGGTTCGAACCGGGCGGCGGGCGCCGACTCGGCGGACGGTGCGGGGTTGCCCGCGCCCGCTGCCGGGACGGTGTCGGAGAGCTGGGTCGCCGGCGCGCTCGAAGCGGCAACCGCAGCCGCCGGGGCGGCAGCGACCGGCGCACCCGCCGTCGGTACGGCCGGTGACGCTGCGCCCGTCTGCCCGCCGGCGGCCGGGCGCTTGCCCCAGCCTGCGCCCGGTTCGGACGCAGCCGCCCCAACTGCGCCGGCAGCCGCAGCGTCCTTGGCCGGTTTGGGTTCTTTGGGCTTTTTGGGCGCGCGGGGTTTCTGCACCGGCGGGGCCGCTTCCCGGGCCACCACGTGGGCGGGCGTTTCCTCCCGGCCCAGGAAGTCTCCGGCAAAAATCGGGATCCAGCGGGCCAGCACCGTGGCCGAGAACAGTCCCGCGGCGCCGATGACGGCGATGAGCATGCTCGGAACGAACGCCTCGGCGGCGGCGAGGAAGTAGAACGCCAGCGCGAACGACGCCACGACGGAGGCGAACTGGTCAATCGAGAGGGACCCGATCCTGATCCGTGTCCCGGGGCTGAGCCGACGGGCCACGAACAAGGCGGTGACAATGAGCGGCAGGGCAACGCCCAGGCCCAGAAAGAACAGGCTGCCCAGGTTCCACAGGTTGTAGGAGAACGCGAACATGGGAATCAGCGAGGCAATGAAGAGCAGCAGCGTGGAACCGAAGACGGTCAGGTCCCGGATCGTGAAGGGACCCAGGACAGCCTCGTTCTTCTTCGCGGACTTCTTGTCAACCGTGAAGCGCGGCGCGTCGCCGAAGCCGGCGGGTCCGGGTTTCGCCGTTCCGTCCTGGCCCGGGGCCGGTGCCCGGAGCTGCCCGTTGTCTTGCTGGTTCATTCCGTATCTCCTTAGCATGGCGGCGCTCCGGACGGCACCTTCCAGGGCGTCGTCCACAGTGCCGTCTAACGGCAGGCAGAGACAGGACCGCCAGCGGGTCCTGCCGCCTCCCATCGGATGTCACAACTTCATCTCAGCCTAGCCAAGTGGATGGCCGATCACTAGCTGACAAGCCGAGAGCGGACGCGGCAGATCGGCCCGAAAATAGGCGTCCCGGTGCCACTCGGCGCTTAACAAACACCGCTCACGGCGCCCTTTGTGACGGGGCGCACGTTTCGTCGGACCCAAGTACTAGTGTTTATTTCGGAACAGCGCTTGCGGCACCGCCGTGAACTGCCGCCGCCCGACGTCGCGCACGCGGCCCTGCGCGGAGGCTCCACGAACGTCCGCAGCCCGGATCGATGAATGATGAGGTTCACCATGTCGCAGCAGACACCCGGCTCCACGGCCACGCAGGCGCCGCAGGGCGATGCCTTCGAAAACCTGTCCCAGGAGAACCGCCGATTCGCGCCGTCGGCCGAGTTCGCGGCGAACGCCGTCGTCACCGCCGCTGACTACGCCGAGGCCGACGCCGACCGTCCCGCCTTCTGGGCGAAGCAGGCCCGCGAACTGCTGACCTGGTCCAAGGACTTCACGCAGGCGCTCGACTGGTCCAACCCGCCGTTCGCGAAGTGGTTTGTCGGCGGGGAGGTCAATGCCGCGTACAACGCCCTGGACCGCCACGTCGAGGACGGGAACGGGGACCGGGTAGCGATCTACTTCGAGGGCGAGCCCGGCGACACCCGCACCTACACGTACGCGCAGCTGACCGAGGAAGTGAAGAGGGCCGCGAACGCCTTCGAGTCGCTGGGCGTGGCCAAGGGCGACCGTGTGGCGGTCTACCTGCCCATGATCCCGGAGGCCGTCATCACCTTGCTGGCCTGCGCCCGGATCGGCGCAATCCACTCGGTGGTCTTCGGCGGCTTCTCCGCCGAGGCCCTGCGGTCCCGGATCGACGACGCCGAGGCCAAGCTCGTCGTCACCGCCGACGGCACCTACCGCCGAGGCAAGCCCAGCGCCCTGAAGCCCGCCGTGGACGATGCCCTCGCCCACGACGGGCACACGGTGCAGAACGTCGTGGTGGTCAGGCGCAACGGCCAGGACGTGGACTGGCACGAGGGCCGGGACCACTGGTGGGCCGACACCGTCGGCGCCGCGTCCGCCGAGCACACCGCCGTCGGACACGACTCCGAACACCCGCTCTTCATCCTCTACACCTCCGGCACCACCGGAAAGCCCAAGGGCATCCTGCACACGACCGGCGGCTACCTCACCCAGGGCGCTTACACGCACAAGGCCGTCTTCGACCTCCACCCGGAGACCGACGTCTACTGGTGCACCGCCGACGTCGGCTGGATCACCGGGCACTCCTACGTCGCCTACGCCCCGCTCATCAACGGCGCCACCCAGGTCATATACGAGGGCACCCCGGACTCCCCGCACCAGGGCCGCTGGTGGGAGATCGTGGAGAAGTACAAGGTCTCGATTCTCTACACCGCCCCCACCGCGATCCGCACGTTTATGAAATGGGGCAAGGAGATCCCGGCCAAATCCGACCTCTCTTCGATCCGGGTCCTCGGCTCGGTGGGCGAACCCATCAACCCCGAGGCCTGGATGTGGTACCGCGAGGTCATCGGCGCCGACAGCGGCCGCAAGCAGGTCCCGGCACCGATCGTGGACACTTGGTGGCAGACCGAGACCGGGGCACAGATGATCGCCCCGCTGCCCGGCGTCACCGCCACGAAGCCCGGCTCCGCGCAGGTCCCGCTGCCCGGCATCGCCGTGGACGTCGTGGACGAACTCGGCGAATCGGTGCCCAACGGCACCGGCGGCTACCTCGTCATCCGCGAACCCTGGCCGGCCATGCTGCGCGGCATCTGGGGCGACCCGGAACGGTTCAAGGAAACCTATTGGTCCCGCTTCGAGACGATGTACTTCGCCGGCGACGGCGCGAAGAAGGATGAGGACGGCGACGTCTGGCTGCTGGGCCGGGTCGATGACGTCATGAACGTCTCCGGCCACCGCCTCTCCACCGCGGAGATCGAATCCGCCCTCGTCTCCCACCCGGCGGTCGCCGAGGCCGCCGTCGTGGGCGCCGCGGACGAAACCACCGGCCAGGCCGTCGTGGCGTTCGTGATCCTGCGCGGCGACGCCGTGGACTCCGGGGACGCGATCGTCCAGGAACTCCGCAACCACGTGGGCAAGGAAATCGGCCCGATCGCCAAGCCCAAGACCATCCTCGTGGTGCCGGAACTGCCCAAGACCCGCTCGGGCAAGATCATGCGCCGGCTCCTCAAGGACGTCGCGGAAGGCCGCGACCCGGGCGACGCCACCACCCTGGCCGACAACACCGTCATGGCCCAGATCGCCCACTCCCTGAAGAAGTAAGCGGCAGCACCGCAGCCTCCCGGACCCGGTGCACGGGCGACGGCGGCGGCGCCCACCTTGGTGGGCGGCGCCGCCGTCGCCGTGTCCGTCTGCCATCCGCGCGCCCCGGGATGCAGGAACCCGAGTCACGAACGGTCCCGGCATGCCGCGGCGCGATAGATTGGCAGCATGACTGAAGCCACCCCCGCCAGCGCTGCCGGCCGCGGCACCATCCTGGTCCTCAACGGACCCAACCTGAACCTGCTCGGAACCCGCGAGCCCGAGAAGTACGGCACCGCCACCCTCGCCGACGTCGAGCAGCTCGCCAAGGACGCCGGCGCCGCGCACGGCCTGGACGTCGAGTGCTTCCAGTCCAACCATGAAGGTGCCCTCGTCGACGCCATCCACGCCGCACGCGGAAAAGCCGTGGGGATCGTGCTCAACGCCGGCGCCTACACGCACACCTCCGTCGCCATCCGCGATGCGGTCTCCGCCGTGGCGCTGCCCACCGTGGAGGTGCACATCACCAACGTTCACGCCCGCGAGCCGTTCCGGCACCACTCCTACCTCTCGGACATCAGCAAGGCCGTGATCGCCGGTGCCGGGATCCTGGGCTACCGTTTCGCGGTGGAGTACCTCGCCGGGCTGCACACGGACAAGGACTGAGCATGTCCCCCGGGGGCGCCGCAGCAGCGGGCGGGCCGGGCACGCCGGAGGAGTCCGGGCCGCCCGGGGCGCCGGACCCGGCAAAGTGCGACCCCGCACAGTGGGACACAGCCCAGTGGTACCGGCATTTCGGCACGGAAGACGCGCCGGCCTCCTCGCCCTGCTACGCCGAATGGTCCGTGGGGATTGCCGGGGACGCCGAGCTGATCCGGCGCATCGACCGGTGGCCGCACAACAAGCGCCAGCCGCTGCTGATTCTCGCCGCGGCCCGGTTCCTCGGCGCGCAGATCAGCCCCTACCAGGACTTCCGGGAGTTCCTGCTCACCCGCTGGGACGAGGTCTCCGGCGTCGTGCTCTCGCGCGCCACCCAGACCAACGAGGCCGGACGCTGCGCCGCCCTGCTGCCCTCCCTCGCCCGGATCGCGGCCGCCGAAGGCAGGCCGCTGGCGCTGATCGAAGTGGGCGCCTCGGCCGGGCTTGGGCTGTTCCCGGACCGCTACGGGTACGAATATGTCGACGCGCAGAGCGCACGGACGACGCGGCTGGTCCCGGCCGGTGCCGTGCCCGGCACGTTCCCGGTCCTGCGCTGCGTCACGGCGGGCCTGGTCCCGCTGCCGGCGGAACTTCCCCGCGTGGCGTGGCGCGCCGGGATCGACCTGAACCCGTTGGATGTCGCCGACCCGGACGACGTCGCCTGGCTGGAGGCCCTCGTCTGGCCGGAGCAGGAGTTCCGCCGCGAGCGGCTGCGCCAGGCGATCGCGATCGCCCGGGAGCGGCCGCCGCTGCTGGTGGCCGGCGACCTCAACGAACAGCTCGTGGAACTCGCCGGCCGGGCCCCGGCCGATGCCGCCCTCGTGGTCTTCCACAGCGCCGTCATGGCCTACCTGGACGCCGCCGGCCGGTCCCGGTTCCGCCGCACCATGGCCGACCTCGCCACGGAGCGGGGCTGCCACTGGCTCTCGAACGAGGGCCACACGGTGATTGCCCAGGCGGACGGGTCCACGGTGGTCCCGGAGATGGATGATGCCCGGCTCCGCGGCCGGTTCCTGGTGCTGCAGGACGGTCAGCCGACAGCCATCGCCGGCCCGCACGGGCAGAGCCTGGAGTGGCTCTGACGCGGCGCGGCACGCACGCACAGCCGGCCGGGACCTGAGCGGCGCCCGGCCGGGCGCCGCCGTCGTGTGCCGGAAGTTTCGTTCGGGCTGCGTCGCGTCTGGATCGCGGCCGCTATTTCTTGACACACTGCCCGGAGGAGACGGCACTGTCCAGACCCGGCGCCTGCGAGGCGACGGGGCCCAGATCCGCCATGGTGATGGCGAAGCCGAGCGAGGACTCGGTGGTGGCCTTGGCAAAGATGACGCCCGCCACCTGCCCGTCCGTGGTCAGGAGCGGGCCGCCGGAGTTGCCCGGCTGCACGTCACCGGCGAGCCGGTAGACGTCCTCGGGTGCCGCGTTGTTGCCGTAAATATCGGGCACCAGCACGGTGGCGATGTCCTGCACCGTGGCCGGTTTGGACTGGAAGGGACCGCCGTGCGGGTAGCCTGCGAAGGCCGCGGCGCTGCCCGGCGGCAGGTCGGAGGCCAGCGCCAGAGGCGCCGAGCGCAGTCCGTCGACCGCGACGACGGCGAGGTCGTGCTGGGTGTCGAAGTACACGACGCGCCCGGGGAGGGCCCCGCCGCCGGGGGCCTCGACCACCGGCTGGTCGACGCCGGCGACCACGTGGGCGTTGGTCACCACCCGCCCGGGGGCCACCACAAAGCCGGTTCCGGTCTGGTTCTGGCCGCACTGGTAGGCGGTCCCGGCGATTTTCAGGACCGATGCGGCGGCCCGGTTCAGCGCGGGGGTGTCCGTGTCCGTGTCCGGGACGGCAACGGGCTGGCCCTGGCCGAACCCGTCGAGCAGGGTGGGGATGCCCTCGCCGATCACGGCGGACCGCAATTGGGCCATGGAGGCCTTCACGGGTGTAGGCGTGACGCCGTCGATGAACCGGATGACCTTGGATTCGGCAAGCTGCTGGGACACGAGGGGCACGCCCAGTGCCCCGATGCTGAACGCCAGCATCGACATCACCAAGGCGGAGACCGCCACGTTCACGCCGCCGCCAACAAGCCGGTCCGCAGCCCGAAGGGGACGGAACGGCATCACGCTGCGGACCCGCCGGCCGATCATAGTGCCCACTGCGTTCCCTACGACCATCAGCAGCACTGCGGTGGCGATGATCGCCGTCAGGCGCCAGCCGCTGTCCTCAACGAGGCCGCTGACGACCGGAACGGACACGAAGGCCGCGACCGCGCCCGCCGCGAATCCGGCGATGCCGCCGAGCGTCACCAGGAAGCCGTTGCGGAGGCCGTGGATCAGGTAGGACAAGAGCGCCACAACCAGCAGCAGGTCCAAAATGGTCAAGCCAAACACCGGGGCTCCTCACAGACAGTTCAGCCACGATTCTAGCGGTGTAAGCTGAACGTTTGCCGACCGGCCGCCCGCTCGCGGGACTCACCGGGATCGGCGGGGACTTCCCGGGCCGTGCGCTTTCGAGCCAGTCGGGCGTTTCGGTGCCAAGTACGTCACAGAAGCGCAAAAATTCTGAAAGAATGGCTGAAGCGCCCCAGCCGACACAGCTAGTCAGGAGATTTCATGGATATCGAGGTATTGCGCCGCGCCCCCCTTTTCGCCACGCTCGACGACGAGGCGTTCCGTCTGCTGACGGACGAACTCACCGAGGTGGACCTCTCACGCGGTGCCTCGGTATTCCGGGAAGGCGACCAGGGCGACCAGCTGTACTTCATCGTCTCCGGCAAGGTGAAGCTCGGCCGGACGTCGCCGGACGGCCGCGAGTCACTGCTGGCGATCCTCGGCCCGGGTGAACTGTTCGGTGAAATGGCGCTCTTCGACCCGAGCCCGCGCACGGCCACGGCCACCGCCGTTTCCGAGACGCGCCTGGCCGGCCTGAAGAACGAGAGCCTCAACGCCCTGCTGCGCACCCGCCCCGAGGTCTCGGCCCAGCTGTTGCAGGCCCTGGCACGCCGCCTGCGCCGCACCAACGACTCCCTGTCCGACCTCGTTTTTTCCGATGTGCCGGGCCGCGTGGCCAAGGCGCTGCTGGATCTGGCCGACCGCTTCGGCCGGCCGGCGACCGACGGCGTGCTGGTGGCCCACGAGCTGACCCAGGAGGAGCTCGCCCAGCTGGTCGGAGCCTCTCGCGAAACGGTCAACAAGGCCCTCGCCGAATTCGTCCAGCGCGGCTGGCTGCGCCTGGAAGCCCGCGCCGTCGTCATCCTGGACATGCAGCGGCTGCGCCAGCGTTCCCGCTAGTCAGCAGTAGTCCGCAGTACTCTGGAGGCCGGTCCCGTTCACAACGGGGCCGGCCTCCGTCGTTCGCCCCGCGGGTTCTCCCCCGGGGGACATGCTCATTCTTTGCCCCCGGCTCAGAGGGACATGCTCATTCTTGGTGGCGAGCACTGGGCACAGTGCCAGTATGTCCACTGGTCAGACCCAGCGGAGGGCATGCCCGGTGCTGGCAGGAGCCCGGCAGGAGCATGCCCAGTCTTCGGGCACAGGACGGGGCATGCTCCGGGCCAACGGAAGCCACCGGGGCGCATGCCCAGTCTTCAGGCACAGGACGGGGCATGCTCCGGGCCAACGGAAGCCACCGGGGCGCATGCCCAGTCTTCAGCCACAGGACGGGGCATGCTCCGGCGCTCCGGGGGCAGCATGGGACGGGCCACACTCAGGTGCCCGCCGGTGCCGGCCTAACGCTCGCGCTGGGGTTCGCCGGCCACGGTCTTGGCGGCCTCGACTTCGAGCATGAGCCGGCCTTCCTCCTCGACGAGCTTCGGCTGGTAGACGTGGGCCTTGCGCTTGTAGCTCAGATAGGCGATGCAGCCGTTGGCCTTGGCCATTTTCTCGAGCATGATCTCCGAACCGGGCACCAGGAGTTCGCCCAAAGTCCGGCCCACGGTGTTCTCCTGGCCCACCTCGTCACCCAGCGCGGTCGTGTCCCGCTCACCCACAACCTTGCGCACGCACACCCAGCGCCCCCACACGCCCTTGCTGGCCAGCAGGGAGGGCTGCTGGTTCACGGGCAGCGTGGCGGCGAAGTAGCGCGTATCGAACCGGCGGTGCGCAAAGTTCGGGCTGAGCCAGTTGACCAGCGGCTTGAGCAGGTCCGTGCGCAGCGAGAGCCCCCGCTTGGCGAGGACCTCGGCGAAGGATTTCTCCTGGTCCGCCACGGCTTCGCGGGCGCGCATCCATTCGGCGCTTGAGGTCGACTCCACCGTGGTGGACAGGTCCGGGCCGGCCAGCAGGATGCCGGTTTCCTCGAACAGCTCTCGGATGGCCCCGACCACGTGCCGGCGCGCCAGCACGACGTCGTCCGTTCCCATCTGCTCGGCCCAGTGCTGGGGCGAGGGGCCGAGCCAGCCGACTGCGTCGTCGTCGGTTGCGTCCAGCGACCCCCCAGGGAAGGCGAGGACACCGAGCGGGGAGGACCCGGTCCGGTAGCCGAGCCATGTCTCCAGGCCTGTGGGTGAGTCCCGCAGCAGGATCACCGAGGAGGCGAATCGCGGGGCGCGGGGTGTGCGTTCCCCGTGTTCGAGCCAGCTGCGTGCCGCGCCCTCGAGGTCGGGGGGCAGAACGAACAAACGACGTGCTAAGTGAGGCAAAGAAGTGACCGGCCTTCTAAGCGAATTCCGCGATCAGTTCGACTTCAACAGGCGAGTCGAGCGGCAGGACGGACACCCCGACGGCGGAGCGTGCGTGCTGGCCGGCGTCGCCGAAGACCTGGCCCAGCAGCTCCGAGGCACCGTTGATGACGCCGGGCTGGCCGGTGAAGGACGGATCGGAGGAGACGAACCCGACTACCTTGACGATCCTGGTGATGCGGTCGAGATCCCCGATCACGCTCTTGACGGCCGCCAGGGCGTTGACGGCGCATACGGTGGCGTAGGCCTTCGCGTCCTCGGGGGACACGGTCGGCTCGTCCGAAGTGCCCTCGGTGCCGGCGGCGACCTTGCCGGTGGCTTCCAGCTTGCCGTTGACGAACGGCAGCTGACCGGAGGTGTAAACGTGGTTGCCGGAGATGACGGCCGGAACGTAGGCCGCGACGGGGGCGGCGACGTCGGGCAGCGTGAGACCCAGCTCCGCGAGCCGCTGTTCGACGGCGGACGTCGCGCCCGTGGCTTCTGTTGGTGTGCTCATGGCTACTGCTTCTCCCGCTTCAGGTAGGCGACCAGGCCGTTGCCGTCGGGGCCCGGAACGACCTGGACTAGCTCCCAGCCATCCTCGCCCCACTGGTCCAGAATCTGCTTCGTTGCATGGATAATGAGCGGAATCGTGGCGTACTCCCATTTGGTCATGACCTAAAGCCTAGTTCGTTGCCGGTAAAGTGGAAAACATGGCGACTGGTAAGAACCCTTTATTCGACACGGCCACCACCCTCGGAAAGATCCTCATGTTCCTGGGCGTGAGCGCCATTTGTGGTGTCCTGGTGGCGGGGCTCCTGGTCCCGGCCGCGGCCGTTTCGGGCAGCGCCGCGAGCGGTTCGATCCAGTTCTTTGACACCCTCCCCGCCGAGCTGAAGGTGGACCCGCCGAGCCAGTCGACCACGATCCTGGCGTCCGACGGCAGCGTGATCGCCAACCTCTACGCGGAAAACCGCACCCGGGTCTCGCTGGACCAGATGTCCCCGTACATCAAGGACGCGATCATCGCCATCGAGGACAGCCGCTTCTACGAGCACGGCGGCGTGGACACCACCGGCATCCTGCGCGCAATCGTCAGCACCGCCCGCGGCAACAAGCAGGGCGCGTCGACCATCACGCAGCAGTACGTCAACAATGTGATCAACTCCTCCCTCGAAGCCGAAGGCAAGGGCGACGAGGTCCTCCTCAACGGCGTCAACAAGGGCGTCGGGGACAAGCTGCGTGAAATGAAGCTGGCCATCGCGCTGGAGAAGAAGTTCACCAAGGAGCAGATCCTTGAGGGCTACCTCAACATCGTCTTCTTCAACCGGGACGCCTACGGCATCGAGGCCGCGTCCAAGTTCTTCTTCAGCACCACTGCCAAGGACCTGACGCTGCCGCAGGCCGCGCTGCTGGCCGGCGTCGTGAACAGCCCGTCCTTCTACGACCCCATCACGAACCCGGACAACGCCAAGGCCCGGCGGGATCTCGTCCTGAAGGCCATGCTGACCCAGGGCAAGATCAAGCAGGCCGACTACGACGCCGCCGTCGCCACCCCGGTGCAGACCAAGGTCACCCAGCCCCGTCAGGGCTGCGCATACTCGACCACGGCGCCGTACTTCTGCGACTACGTGCTGCACCTGCTCCTGAACAACCCCGCATACGGCGCCGACGCCGCCGAGCGTGAGCGCAAAATCTTCCGCGGCGGCCTGACCATCAAGACCACGCTGGATCCGAACGCCCAGGCCGTGGCCCAGGCCCAGGTCGACGGGTCGGCCGGCGCCAACCCCGACAAGTGGGGCGCCTCGCTGGTCTCCGTTCAGCCGGGCTCCGGCAAGATCATCTCGATGGCCCAGAACACTGTCTGGTTCCCGGCCGACGGCAAGTTCGACCAGACCCAGAACTTCAACGTGGACAGCCAGGACGCCAAGGGCAACGACCTCAACGGCCTCGGCGGCTTCCAGCCCGGCTCCACCATGAAACCCTTCACGTTCGCGGAGTGGCTTGACGAGGGCAACTCCATGAACACGCAGCTCAACGGCGCCGTACGCCGCTACCCGCAGAACTTCCCCTGGAAGAACACCTGCCCGGCACCGACCGTCGGCTGGTACGACGCAACCAACGGCACCCACGACCTGCAGAACGCCGAAGAAGGTTATTACAAGTACATGTCGGTCGTTGACGGCCTCGCGAACTCCATCAACACCATCACGTTTGCCACCGCCGCCCGGGTGGACCTCTGCGGGATCCAGAAGATCGTCGACGCCGTCGGCATCCACGGCGGCCTGCCCACCGCGGACAACCCCAACCCCCAGGTGCCGATGACCACCCTTGGCAACCTCATCGGTTCCACGCAGACGGCGCCGCTGACGATGGCCAGCGCCTTCGCCACGTTCGCCGCCGACGGCAAGTACTGCGAGCCGATCGCCATCGATTCGGTCACGGACGCGTCCGGCGCCCAACTGCCGGCCCAGACGCCGAACTGCAAGGACGCGATCAAACCCGAGGTCGCCCGGGGCGTCGCCTACGCCATGCAGGAAGTCCTGAACCGCGGCTCCGGCTCGCTCATCCAGCCCCGGATTTCCACCCGGACCACTTTCCCGATCGCGGCAAAGACCGGCACCAACGACAACAACAGCTCCACCTGGGTGGCCGGCTACACCACCGGCCTGGCGACGGCCACGTGGTTCGGAGATCCGCTGGGCAACCAGCAGCGGGCCGGCCAGAACGTCACCGTCAACGGCAAGTTCTACAAGGGCATCGACGGCTACATGATCGCCGGGCCTCAGTTCTCGAACTACATGGCCCAGGTGGCGCCGGCCTACGGCACCAATCCCTTCCCGGCCCCGCCGTCGAGCATGCTCAATTCGCCGGTAGCGCCGCCGCGTGCATCCACCCCGACGTCGGAGAGCACGGCACCGGCCACCGACGCGGCCACTCCGCCCTCAGCCGACCCGTCGCCGGCGCCGGAACCGACGAAGTCCAAGAAGAAGTAGCCGATGATCCGGGGGAATGATCTGGCGGGCCGCGTCCGACGCATCGGGCGCGGCTTTGCCGTGACCGCGGCGATCGGCGCGGCCGCAGGGGCGGCCGCCACGGGCTACGGGCTGTGGGAGAAGAACCAGTTCGTGCTGCGGGAGGAGACCCTGCCCGTCCTGCCGGCTGGCTTCGGCCCGTTCCGGGTGCTGCATCTCTCGGACATCCACTTTGTGCCGGGCCAGCACCGGAAGGCCCGTTGGCTGTCCTCCCTGGCGGAACTGGGGCCGGACCTTGTGGTGAACACGGGCGACAACCTCAGCCATCCCAGGGGTGTGCCCCCCCTTGTGGCGGCGCTGCGCCCGCTGCTGGAATTCCCCGGCGTCTTCGTTCCCGGCTCCAACGACTACTTCGGGCCGCGCTTCAAGAACCCGGCCTCTTATTTGTTCGGACCCTCCGCCCAGCGCAAGGACCCGGAGAAGCTCGACTGGCCGTTGCTGCGCTCCGAGTTCGGCATGTCCGGCTGGCTGGACCTGACCAATCGCTGCCAGTCGGTTGTGCTCAAGGGCATCCGCTTCGACTTCTCCGGCGTCGACGATCCCCACCTGCGCCTGGAGCGGTACGCCGGGTGGCCGCGCGGGACCAAGGGCCGGGCAGCGGATCCGCACCTGCGGGTGGCCGTCGCGCATGCCCCCTACCAGCGCGTCCTGGACCACTTCACCGAAGACGGCGCCGACCTCCTGCTGGCTGGCCACACCCACGGCGGGCAGATCTGCGTTCCGGGTTACGGGGCCCTGGTCACCAACTGCGACCTCCCCACTTGGCGGGCCAAGGGCCTGCACATGTGGGAGAGCAAGGGACGTTCGACGCCGGTGAACGTCTCGGGCGGCATCGGCACCTCCCGGTTCGCCCCGGTCCGGATCGCCTGCCGTCCCGAGGCCGTCCTGCTTACGCTGACCTCCCGCACCCAGGCCTGACCGCCCCGCGGGACATGCCCTCCCCTGGTAACAAACAACGGACATGCCCTCCGGTGTACCCCGCCACCACGGGACATGCCCTCCCGTACCCGCGAGCACTGGACATATGACCTTCCCGCTCATTCCTAATGCCCAGCACTGAGCATGTCCCCCTCGGGATCGCAGCCACACTGAGCATGTCCCCCATGGCAGGGAGCGCAGCGCGGCGGCCCGGCTCCATTGCGGATCGTGATGACTGGGCAAGTTCACGGCACGCCCCTCTGCCATGTGAATCGGGTCACCGCATGGCCTAGGGTGGTTGCTACAGGAAACTACATCCATCGGTGCTGTCCCGGCACGGGCGTCATAAGAAGCAGGCATGGCCAAGCAGACTTCATTCTTCACCTCCATCAGCCGCCTCTACCCGCATGTCCGGCCGATCCTGCCGCGCCTCGTCATGGGACTGCTCTGTGCCCTGCTGGCCAGCGTGATGGCGCTGGCCATCCCCCAGGTGCTCCGCGTCCTGGTCAATGAATCTCTCAACCCCGGCGGGAGCGCGGACGCCGTATGGACCGCCTCCCTGGTGGTCCTCGGGCTGGGCATCGCCGAGGCCGGACTCGTGGCGCTGCGCCGGCAGTTCGTCATCAACCCGGCCACCACGGTGGAAACCCGGATGCGGGTGTCCCTCTACGGGCACCTGCAGGACCTCACGGTGTCCTTCCACGACCGCTGGGGCTCCGGCCAGCTGCTCTCCCGTGCCATGACGGACCTGAACTTCCTGCGCCGCTGGATGGCATTCGGCGCGATCATGCTGGTGGTCACCACACTCACGGTTGTGATCGGCGTGGCCGTGATGTTCTGGATGAGCTGGCAGCTTGCGCTGATCTTCCTGGCCGCGGCCGTGCCGATCATGATCTATGGATTCCGGTTCCGCACCCGGTTCTCCAAAGCGGCCCGCCGCAGCCAGGACCAGGCCGGGGACCTCGCCACGACGGTCGAGGAATCCGTCCACGGCATCCGCGTCCTGAAGGCCTTCGGCCGCAGCCGCGAGGCGCTGGAGAACTTCAACGAACAAGCCGAGGAACTCCGGCAGACCGAGATCGCCAAGGCCAAACACCTGGCGACCTTCAGCCTGGTCGTGACGCTCCTGCCCGAGCTCGCCCTCGGAGCCGGGCTGGTGGTCGGCATCATGCTGGCCTACACGGACCAGCTCTCCATCGGCTCCCTCGTGGCCTTCTTCGCCACCGCCGCCGTCGTGGCCGCCCCGGTCGAGTTCTGCGGCATGCTGCTGGCCATGGCCCTCACCGCGAAGTCCGCGGTGGACCGGCACTTTGAGGTCATGGACGCGCAGAACACGATCACCAGCCCGGACCGGCCGCGCCGGCCGGCGGACCTCAAGGGCGCCCTGAGCTTCCGCAACGCCTCGTTCGCGTTCGACGACGCCCCGGGCAAACCGATCCTCAGCAACATCAACCTCGAGATCCGGCCCGGGGAAACCATGGCCCTGGTCGGCATCACGGGCAGCGGCAAGAGCACGCTGCTCCAGCTCGTGCCCCGCCTCTACGAGGTGACGGGCGGCTTCATCACGATCGACGGCGTGGACCTGCGCGAGTTCAGCGTCGAGGATCTGCGCTCCGTGGTTGCCGTGGCGTTCGAAGACACCACGCTGTTCTCCAGTTCCGTCCGGGACAACGTCCTGCTCGGCGTGCCAGACGGGGTGCCCGACGGCGGCCCGGCGGCCGGCCGCGACGCAGCCCGGGAGGCGGTCCTCGAGGAGGCTCTGGACGTCGCGCAGGCCCAGTTCGCGTATTCCCTGCCGGACGGGGTGGACACGCTGATCGGCGAGGAGGGGCTCAGCCTCTCCGGCGGCCAGCGCCAGCGCATCGCCCTGGCCCGCGCCATCGCCGCGAAACCGGCCGTGCTGGTCCTGGACGACCCGCTCTCGGCGCTGGATGTGAACACGGAGGAGATCGTCGAGCGCAGGCTCCGCGAGGTCCTCGCCGACACCACCACCCTGATCGTGGCCCACCGGCCCTCCACAGTGGCGCTGGCCGACCGCGTGGCGCTGCTCGAGGACGGCCGGATCACCGCCGTCGGAACCCACACCGGGCTGCTGGCCACCAACAGCCACTACCGCTACGTGATCGCCAGCCTGGACCGGGAACCGCGGGACCTGGATTCGGAACTGTCCGCCTTCGAGGACCAGTCGGAGGAGATTTCCCGATGAGCAGCGCCACGTTCGGCACCGCAAACGAAGACAACGCCCACCTCAGCAGGACCGAGAGCAAAGCCGTCCGGCGGCGCTCCCTCGCCCTGCTGGGCTCCCTGATCCGTCCCGTCCGGGCGCGGTTCTGGCTGACCATCGGCGCCGTCGTCCTGTCCCAGGCGGCCCGCGTCGCGGGGCCGGCGCTGATAGCCTTCGGGATCGACCACGCCCTGCCGGCCCTGCGCGCCGGCAACAGCCAGCCCCTGGTGGTCACCGGCGTCGCCTACCTGGCCGCGGCGGCGGCCGCGGCCGGCCTGACGGCCCTGTACGTGACGTCGACGGCACGGCTGAGCCAGGCGATGCTGCTGGACCTGCGGGTGCGGGTCTTCCGCCACACGCAGCGCCTCAGCCTGGAGTTCCACGAGAAGTACACCTCCGGACGCATCATCGCCCGGCAGACCTCGGATTTGGAGGCCCTGCGCGAACTGCTCGATTCCGGCGTGAGCTCGCTGGCCTCGGGGCTGCTGTTCATGGCGTTCACGGCCGTCACCGTCTTCGCCCTCGACTGGCGCAGCGGGCTGCTGGTGCTGGCCGCGGGCGTGCCGATGTTCTTCCTGTCCCGCTGGTACCAGAAGCACTCCCAGATTGCCTTCCGTGAATCCCGGGTGGTCTCGGCCCGGCTGATCGTGCACTTTGTGGAGACCATGACCGGCATCCGCGCCGTGAAAGCGTTCCGCAAGGAACGCCAGAACGCCGCACAGTACGCCGGTCTCGCCGAGGACTACCGCCGCGCGACCGTCCGCTCCATCAACCTCAACGGCATTTTCCAGCCCGGCCTGGTCCTGATCGGCAACGTGTGCGTCGCCGTCGTCCTGCTCACCGGCGGTTTCCGGGTCCTCAGCGGCGGCCTTGAGGTGGGCGTGCTCCTGGCCCTGATCCTGTCCACCAAGCGCTTCTTCCAGCCGGTGGACCAGATGGCCATGTTCTACAACTCCTTCCAAAGCGCCCAGGCGGCCTTGGAAAAGGTCTCCGGCCTGCTCGAGGAAGTGCCCACCGTCCGGCCGCCGAAGACGCCCGTGCCGCTGCAGAACGCCCGCGGCAGCATTGACTTCGATGGCGTCGAGTTCCGTTACGGCGACGGCCCGGTGGTCATTCCGCGGCTGGACCTGCACATCCCCGCCGGCCAGACGGTCGCGCTGGTCGGGCAGACCGGGGCCGGCAAGTCGACGCTCGCGAAGCTGATCGCCCGCTTCTACGACGTCTCCGCCGGGGCCGTGACGCTCGACGGCGTGGACCTGCGCGAGCTCGCCACCGACGACCTGCGCCGGAACGTCGTCATGGTCACCCAGGAGGCGTTCCTGTTCAGCGGATCCGTGGCGGACAACATCGCCCTGGGCCGGCCCGGGGCCTCCCGCGAGGAGATCGAGGACGCGGCCCGGGCGGTGGGGGCACACGCTTTCATCACGGAACTTCCGGACGGCTACGACACCGACGTCAACAAGCGCGGCGGCCGCGTCTCCGCCGGGCAACGCCAGCTGATCAGCTTCGCCCGTGCGTTCCTGGCCCGCCCCGCCGTCCTGATCCTGGACGAGGCCACGTCCTCGCTGGACATCCCGTCGGAGCGGTTGGTCCAGCAGGGCCTCGCGGGGCTCCTGCGCGGAACGCGGGAGACTAGTACGCGGGCGGCCGGGGAAGGCTCCGCTGGCGGCGCCGACCGGACCGCGCTCATCATCGCCCACCGGCTCTCCACGGTGGA
Source organism: Arthrobacter sp. PM3 (assembly GCF_003352915.1). Classification (NCBI taxonomy): domain Bacteria; kingdom Bacillati; phylum Actinomycetota; class Actinomycetes; order Micrococcales; family Micrococcaceae; genus Arthrobacter; species Arthrobacter sp. PM3. Next base: position 423,391 of record NZ_CP022314.1, read on the forward strand.
GACCGCGGACCGGGTTCTGGTGGTCCACGACGGCCGTGTCGTCGAGGACGGCACCCCGGCGCAGCTGATCGGCGACGGCGGCGCGTTCGCCCGGCTCCACGGGGCGTGGAAGGACTCGCTGGTCTGATCGGGCCCCTTGGCGCCGGAGGATGCGTCCGGTCGGGCAGCCCGGCGTCACATCCGGTCATCAGCGGGCCTCGCCGGCCCCGATTTCACATCCGGGGCCATGATCGGATACTCTTGTGAAGTTGCTTTTGCAGCAACGGATCGGGATGTGGCGCAGCTTGGTAGCGCGCGTCGTTCGGGACGACGAGGTCGCAGGTTCAAATCCTGTCATCCCGACCAGTTAAAAAGAGGGTCCTCTACGGAGGGCCCTCTTTTGTTTCCCCGGCTTTTCGTTCCACCGGCGCCCGGGACGCAGCACGGCCCCGGAAGGGCGTCTTCCGGGGCCGTGCTGCAGTTGGATCGGATTTCCTACATGGGATCGGGCCAGTTCCCGACGTTCGTCGACGCGACCATCGGGTCGGGCCAGTTGCCCACCGCCTGGGCGGTGCGCATCGGATCGGGCCAGTTGCCCACTGCGGCAACGTGGGAGACATCGGCAAGTGAAGCGGCGGACAGGACGGCCGGAGCCGCGGCGGAGAATGCCAGTGCGCCCGCTAGTACGGCGCCGGCTGCAATCTTCTTCAACATAGGTTTCCTCAATTTGGGTTGGGGTCCTTCAGCAAGTCAGCACTACCCTTGTTGACACACATTGTAAAATTGTTTCCACAGAGACTGTCAAGCATTTAGTACAAAGAATGTCCGGAATTAGGAGGTATCCGTGGGGAACGGATTTGGGGAGAAGCTCCGCGCGGAACGGCTCGAACGGGGCCTGACGCAAGCGGAGCTGGGCCGTGACCTGTACTCCCCCAGCTACATCTCTCTGCTGGAAACCGGACGCCGCGAACCGACGGCCGATGTCATCGAAGAGCTCGCCCACCGGCTCGAACTGGCCCCCAAAGCGCTCGAGGCCTGGAGCCAGCCGGTGTCCGTCAGCGACGCCGAATACGTGCTCGCTGGACTCTATGCCCGGCAGGCCTGGGACCTGCGGGACTACCCCGTCGCCGCCGCGCACGCCGCTGCGGCCGCCAAGATCGCCCTCGAGGCCAAGAACACCAGCGCGTGGTGGAACATGACCTACATGCAGGCCGAGTGCCTGATCAAGCAGGGCCTCTGGCAGGAATGCAAGGATGTCGTGCAGAACCTCCTCGAGCACCCGATGGCCGCGGAATCGGCCGGCCTGGGTGTCCGGGCCGAACAGATGCTCGCCGCCGCCTCGCAGGGGCAAGGACAGCTGACCGCCGCCGTCGAGCACGCGCAGGAAGCGGTGCGGCTCTGCGCCCAGCTGCCCAAGGGCTCCACGATGATCATCGGCGCCCTGCGCGCCCTCATCGGTGCCCTGGCCGAAAGCGGCCGGCTGGATGAGGCCTGGGACTACTGCCAGGCCATGAACGAGCAGATGGACGACCACTCCATGTCCCAGCTCGCCGGCGAGGTAGCCTGGGTGATCGGCAACGTGGCGTTCATGCGCCACGACTACCCCGAGGGCATCAAGTACCACGAGCGTGCCGGCCGCCTGCTCTCCCCGGCGAACGACATCGACCTGTGGGCCCGGTTCAACAAGGCCTCCGCCGCGGTCCGGCTCTCCTCGGGAATCGTCGAACCGGAAACCCTCTCCTCGATCGAACGCGCGGAACTGGCCCTCTCGATTGTGGGCGGGAACAAGACCGACCAGCTGGAAGTGGCGTTCATCCGGGCACGCTGGCTCTACCTCACGGGAGACATCGTGGCCGCCGTCCAGAAGCTGCGCGAGATCCATGCGGAACGGCAGTCGCTGGCACGGCACACGGCCGGCGAGGTTTCGCTGCTGCTCGGCAAGGCGCTCAAGGCCGCCGGGGAGTCGGCCGAGGCCCTCGTCTACCTCGAGGAAGCGCAGAAGGAATTCAGCGCGGCGGGCGCCTCCGACCGGGTCCAGCAGGCCCTGGACGCCGTGCTCGAGATCCGGCTGGCCCAGCGCCGGGCCGAGGCGGCCTCCACCGAGGCCTAGCCCCGGCGGAGGCAGGCTCCAGCGAGGACTGGCCCCGGCGGGCGCCGCACCCGGTGACGGACCCGGGTGCGCCGCCGGAGTGCGCCGCGGACGCCCTAGGCGAACGTGCGGCCGGTGAGCTTCTCGTAGGCCTCGACATAGCGGCTGCGGGTGCGCGCCACGACGTCGGCCGGAAGGGCCGGCGGGGGCGTGTCCGAGGCCTTGTCCCAGCCGGATTCCGCCGAGGTCAGCCAGTCACGCACATACTGCTTGTCGAAGGACGGCTGTGCCTGCCCGGGCTGGTACGTGACCGCATCCCAGAAGCGCGAGGAATCGGGGGTCAGCACCTCGTCGCCGAGGGTGATCACGCCGGTCGCCGCGTCGACGCCAAACTCCACCTTGGTGTCGGCCAGGATGATGCCGCGCCCGCGCGCGATTTCCTCGGCCTTCGTGTAGATCTCCAGGGTCAGCTCGCGGAGCCTCGCGGCGACGTCCGCACCGACCAGGCCGACGACGGCGTCGTAGGTGATGTTCTCGTCGTGCTCGCCCACTTCGGCCTTCGCCGAGGGCGTGAAAATCGCTTCTTCGAGCCGCGAGCCGTCCACCAGGCCGGCGGGCAGCGGGATGCTGCACACGGTGCCGGAGTCCCGGTACTCCAGGAGCCCGGAGCCGGTCAGGTAGCCGCGGGCGATGCATTCGACCGGGAACATGTCCAGTTTTTTGCAGATCATCGCCCGGCCCTCGACGGCGGCGGGAACACCGCCGTCGACCGTGGACGCCAGGACGTGGTGGGCGACACCGAGCTGTTCGAACCACCAGAGGCTCAGCTGGGTCAGGATGCGCCCCTTGTCCGGGATTTCGCTGGCCAGCACGTGGTCGTAGGCGCTGATGCGGTCGCTGGCCACGACCAGCACGCAGTCCTGGCCGAAGCGCTCGGTGAGGGCGGCGTTGGCGGGGATGTAGAGGTCCCGGACCTTGCCGGAATAGACGTGCTGCCAGCCGGGCAGGTCCAGGGTGGCGGTGTCCAGTCCGCCCCTGGGCGCGGTGCCGGACTGCGGGGTTTCAGGCTTCGGGGTTGCGGAGTCCGTCACGTTCATGCCTGCGCTTTCGACGGCGCGGCCGCGCCCGGCACCGTCACGCGGATCTGGCCGCGGGCGGCCTTGCGGCCGATGTCGGTGCGGAACTGGCTGCCGTCCAGCTGGACGAGCTCGACGCCGTCGTACGCCCGTTCCCGGGCCTCGACGAGATCGGTGCCCAGCGCCACGACGGCCAGGACGCGGCCGCCGGCCGAGACCACGCGGCCCTCGTCGTCGAACGCCGTGCCGGCGTGGATGACGTGGACGCCCTCGAGCGCGTCAACTTTCTTCAGGCCGCGGATGCGGTCGCCCGTCCGCGGGGTGCCGGGGTAGTTTTCCGCGGCCACGACGACGGCGACGGCGGTGTCCTTGGACCAGCGCAGCGGCTGCGCCTTGTCCAGTTCGCCCTTCGCTGCGGCCATGAGCAGCCCGCCGAGGGGCGTCTTGAGCCGGGCGAGGACGGCCTGGGTCTCGGGGTCGCCGAAGCGGACGTTGAATTCGATGACCCGCGTGCCGCGGGAGGTCAGGGCCAGGCCGACGAACAGGACACCGACGAACGGCGTGCCGCGGTGGGCCATCTGGTTGACCGTGGGCTGGGCCACGCGGTCGATGACTTCCTGGACGAGGCCCTCCGGGGCCCAGTCCAGGGGAGTGTAGGCGCCCATGCCGCCGGTGTTGGGGCCTTCGTCGTTGTCGAAGATGCGCTTGAAATCCTGGGCCGGGGACAGCGCCACGGTGTTGCGGCCGTCGCAGAGGACGAACACCGAGACCTCGGGTCCGTCCAGGAACTCCTCGATCACCACGGTGCCGCCGGCGTCGAAGCAGCTCTGCGCGTGGGCCAGGGCCTCGGCGCGGTTGGCGGTGACCACAACTCCCTTGCCGGCGGCCAGTCCGTCATCCTTGACCACGTAGGGGGCGCCGAAGGTGTCGAGGGCGTCGGCGGCTTCCTCGGCGTTGGAGGCCACGCGGGCCATCGCCGTGGGAACTCCGGCCTCGGCCATGACTTCCTTGGCGAACGCCTTGGACGCTTCCAGCTGGGCGGCGGCCTTGCTGGGCCCGAACACGGGGATGCCGGCGGCACGGACGGCGTCGGACACACCGGCGGCGAGGGGCGCCTCCGGCCCCACCACCACGAGGTCCACGGTGAGCTTGACGGCCAGGGCGGCGACGGCGTCGGGGTTGTTCGCATCGATCGCATATGTGGGGACCAGCGCGCTGATCCCGGCGTTCCCCGGGGCGGCGTGGACCTCGGACACGTTGGGGTCTGCAAGCAGGGATCGGACAATGGCGTGTTCGCGGCCGCCGGGGCCGATGACAAGTACCTTCACAGTCTCCAAGGGTACGTGGTGCACCCCGCAGGCTCCTAAGCTGTGTCGGCCGGGGGACATGCTCAGTCTTGGGCTCGCGCTATCCACGGGACATGCCCAGCCTTGGGCTCGCGCTATCCACGGGACATGCCCAGCCTTGGGCTCGCGCTATCCACGGGACATGCCCAGCCTTGGGCTCGGGCACTGGACATAGGGCCACCATGCCCGCTCGTGCACGCCAAGGGTGGGCATGTCCTCCCGGACCGGGATGCATGTCCGTTCCTCGTGAGACGGCCAAGACGCATGTCCAGTCCTGATGACACTGCCAGGATGCATGTCCGTCCCTCGTGACACGGCCAAGACGCATGCCCGGCTGCGTGTGATGACGTCGCCCTGCAGCGCGGGCCCCTCCCGGCAACGCCCCCGGGACATGCCCACTCCTTGCCTCCGGCATTGGACATAATGCCACCATGCCCGCTCGTGAGCGCCAAGACTGAGCATGCCCTCCCCGGGCAAGGAGCATGCGCACTCGCACCTGCCAAGACTGAGCATGCCCTCCCCGGGCAAGGAGCATGCGCACTCGCACCTGACAAGACTGAGCATGTCCTCCGGGCCCGGGGGCATGTCCGGTCGTTGCGGCCTGGGGGGAGCATGTCCACTCGCCGGACAAATCCGCCCGCGGCGCAGCTACGAATGTCGTGTATGAACAAGCCCGGTATGAAGCCCAGCAAACGGCCCCGCGGTGCGACAGCGCTGGCCGCCGTGGCGGGGGTGGCCGCCGCCGCCGTCGTCCTGTCAGTCGCGGAACTGACCGGCGCGTTCTTCACCGCCCGGGCGACGCCCCTGATTGCGTTGGGCTCGACCTTCATCGACTTCACGCCGCCGTGGATGAAGGATTTCGCCATCGCCACGTTCGGCACCAATGACAAGGCGGCGCTCTTCGCCGGCATGGGGGTCACGATCCTGCTCCTGGCCTGTGTGCTCGGCATCGTGGCCTACCGGAAGTGGGCCCTGGGCGTGGCCGGGGTGCTGCTGATGGGCGCGGTCATTGTCGCCAGTGTGGTGACCCGGGCCGGGGTCAGGCCGGTCGACGCCGTTCCTTCGCTGCTCGGCGCCGCGGCGGGCCTCGCTGTGCTGCGGTTCCTGCTCGCCCGGCTGTGGCGGACGCGGGAATGGCCGGATGAGGCAGCCGGACTCGCCGCGAAGGACCCCGACCGCCCGAGTACCACCCGGCGCGCGTTTTTCGCCGCCGCCGGCGTCACGGCTGCCGTTTCGGCCGCCGCCGCCACGGGCGGGCGGATGCTCAGCGCCGCCCGCAGCAACGTGGCCGCGGCGCGCGAGCAGCTCCGGCTGCCCGCACCCGCCACGGCCGCGCCCGCCGTCCCGGCCGGCGTCCAGTCCAAGGTTTCCGGGATGCCGCCGTGGCTGACCCCGAACAAGGATTTCTACCGGATCGACACGGCCCTCAGCGTGCCCGAGATCAACGCGCAGGACTGGGAACTGCGCGTCCACGGCCTCGTGGAACAGGAAGTCCGGCTCACATTCCAGGACCTTCTGGACGCCCGGCTCATCGAATCCCATGTCTCGCTGACCTGTGTGTCCAACCCGGTCGGCGGCAACCTGGCCGGCAACGCCAAATGGTTGGGCATGCCCATCCGCGACGTCCTGCAGATGGCCCGGCCCACGGCGGGCGCGGACATGGTGCTGTCCACGTCGGTTGACGGATTCAGCGCTTCCACCCCGCTGGAGGTGCTCCAGGACGGCCGGGACGCGATGCTCGCCATCGGCATGAACGGGGAGGCCCTCCCGCTCGAACACGGCTACCCGGTGCGGATGGTAGTGCCCGGGCTGTACGGCTTCGTCTCGGCCACCAAGTGGGTGGTGGACCTGGAAGTGACCCGGTTCGCGGACAACACGGCGTACTGGACCCGGCGCGGCTGGTCCGACCACGGCCCGATCAAGACCATGGCCCGGGTGGACGTCCCCCGCTCCTTCGCCCGGCTCCCCGCGGGGACGGTGGCAATCGGCGGCGCTGCGTGGGCCCAGACCCGCGGCATCGCCAAAGTTGAAGTGCAGATCGACGGCGGGCCCTGGACCGAGGCGGTACTCTCCGACGAGGCGTCGCTCAGCACGTGGCGGCAGTGGTCCGTGGACTGGGATGCCGCGCCGGGCCCGCATTACATCAGGGTCCGCGCCACGGACGGTACCGGCGAGGTGCAAACGGACAAGCGGGCGGATCCGGTACCGGACGGCGCCTCCGGCTGGCAGTCCGTGATGGTGACCGTGGAATAACCGGGGTATCCGTACCCGGCACCATAGACTTGCTGCATGGCTTTGAACCCGCATGCAACCTTCACAGTCGACTCCGCCGTCGAACTGGCAGTCATTGAGCGCAGCGGCTTCGTGGAATCCCGCCACATCGGTTCGGCCGTTGTGCTGGCCGCGGACGGAACCGTGGTGGTCGAACTCGGCGACGTCACTGCCCCCATTTTTGCCCGGTCCACGCTCAAACCGCTGCAGGCCCTGGCCTCGATGCAGGCCGGTGTCCCCCTGCGCGGCGCCCAGGTGGCCATCGCCTGCGGCAGCCACATCGGCTCCCTGGACCACATGGACGTGGTGGAGGGCATGCTCAAGGCGGCCGGCGCCAAAGAAGACCAGTTGCAGTGCCCGGCCGACTGGCCGCAGGACGAGACCGCCCGGAACTGGCTCGTCCAGACCGAGCGGGGCAAGACCCGGCTCGCGTTCAACTGCTCGGGCAAGCACGCGGCGTTCCTGTGGGCGTGCTCCGAGAACGGCTGGGACAAGCACAGCTACCTCGAGCCCAACCACCCGCTGCAGCAGCGCATCCGCTCCGTGATCGAGGAGTACTGCGGCGAACAGATCACCCATCTGGGCATCGACGGCTGCGGCGCGCCGGTTGCGGCGGTGTCCCTGACCGGCCTGGCCCGCGCCTATTCGAAATTGGCCAAGGCACCGGGCGACAAAAACTCCAACGCGCGGGCCGCCACGATCGCCACGTCCATGCTGGACTACCCGTGGGCCGTCCAGGGCCGCGGCCAGTCCAACACGATCGTCATGGACGAACTCGGCATCCTGGCCAAGGTCGGTGCCGAGGGCGTGCTGGTCATGGCCACCCGCCAGGGTGTCTCCGTTGCCATCAAGATGCTCGACGGCAACATCCGGGCCGCCACCCTGGTCGGCCTGACCCTGCTCGCAGCCTCCGACGCCGTCGACATCCCCGAAGTCTCCAGCGTCCTGGACAAGGTGGTGGATCCGGTACTGGGCGGCGGCCGCCCGGTGGGCAAGATCCGGCTCGGCCGCGCCGTCGCGGCCCTGCTGGACTAGGCCCGGGGGACCGGACCATGGCTGTATCCCGCCGCCGCATCGCCCTGGATGAGGGCCGCGCGGCGCTCGCCGCCTGGCAGGACGCCACCCCGGCCACCCCGGCCACGCCGGAAACCACAACCCCGGAAACCACAGTCGGCACCGGGGGATCCGCCGTCCCGCGCGCCACGGTCGCGACGGCGGTGCGCTACTCCCTGGAGGAAGTCACCGCCCGCGCCCCGGGCAACTCCGTGGAAGTGCGCGTCCCGCCGTTCGGCGTCACGCAGTGCGTGGAGGGCCCGCGGCACACGCGCGGCACTCCCCCGAATGTCATCGAGTGCGACGCCGCCACGTGGCTGGCGATGGTCAGCGGCCGGTTGAGCTGGGCGGACGCCGTCGCGGCCGGCAAGGTTGCCGCGTCGGGACTCCGCGCGGACCTGTCCGCCCTCCTGCCGCTGTAGACGCCGCCCCGTCACTCCCGCCCGCGGCCCGCGCCCTTATCCGCGTCCGATGAACGGCATCCCGGCGGCCGTCACCACAAGGGAACCGACATTGGCCGACGCCGGCATCCCGGCCATGAGCAGCACGGCCCGGGCGGCGTCCTGCACCGGGAACGTCGGCTCGGGTTTGCGCGTGCCGTCGGCCTGGACGGCGCCGGAGCCGACCCCGATCTCGTCCATGAGGTCGGTGGCCGCGTTGCCGATGTCGATCTGTCCGCTCGTGATGCCGAACCCGCGCCCGTCGAGCTCAATGCTCTTGGTCAGCCCGGTGATCGCGTGCTTGGTCACGGTGTAGGCCACGGTCCGGGGCCGGGGTGAATGGGCCGCGATGGAGCCGTTGTTGATGACCCGCCCGCCCTGGGGCGACTGGGCCTTCATGGCCCGCACGGCAGCCGCCGCGCAGAGGACGGACCCCGTGAGGTTCACCGCGACCGTCGCCTCCCAGTCCGCCACACTGATCTCGTCCACCGAGGCGGCGGGGCCGAACACGCCGGCGTTGTTGAACAGCACGTCCACCCGCTCCCACTGCTTCATGGCCGCGGCGAAGAGACGTTCGACGTCGGCCGGGTCCGTGACATCGCATGGAACCACAAGCGCCTGCCGGTGTCCGGCGGCGGTCTCCCGCAGGGGTTCTTCCCGCCGGCCGGCCAGGACCACCCGGTAGCCCTCGGCCAGCATGAGCCGCGCCACCGCACGGCCGATGCCGGAGCCCGCTCCGGTGACGACGGCGACCCGTCCGGGAGTGTGGTGCTGGCTCATGGGTCCTCCTCGACTGGTTGCGCGCTTGCGCCGTTGCCCGGCAAGCCTACCGCCGAGATGGCATTTCGCGGCAGTGTTTCGCGCCCCGACTGCCGCGACGTGCCAACTCGCGGCGACGGGCGGGCGTACGGGGCGGGCGGGCGTACGGGGCGGGCGGGGGCGCTAGCGGGAATCGCCGCCGCGGTCCCCGCCCGGGCGCTCCCTGGCCTGTCTGCCCGCTCGGTAGCCGGTCCAGAAGGCCAGCACCAGCAGTCCGGCGCCGGTCAGCGCGACGCCGGCCCAGGCCCCGGCCCCCATGAAGACCAGCCCCTGCGGCAGGACGGGCCGGGCGGGCAGCGGGGTATAGGCGAACCAGCCGACGTCTTCCCGGGGCGCCGGCCAGGCGAGCAGGATAAGGCCGGCGAGCAGCATGGCCAGGGCAGCAAGCGGCACCACCAGGCCGGTCCGATGCTTCCGGGCCCGGCCCGCATCGCTGTTCCCCCGCGGTTCCATGGCCATACTGTAACCGGTACGGATGACCCTGTCCGGGCATCCGCGAAGTCAGTACAGTGAAGCATGGCGACCACGACGGGCGATGTCCTGAAGGACTATCTTGGCCAACAGCTTGGCGAACTGCGACGCCACAGCCCCGGCGCCTTGGCGGGTCAGCCGGAAGGCATCCACCAGATGCGCGTCGCGGCCCGGCGGCTCCGTTCCCTGCTGGCCACGGGGCGCTCTCTCCTGGCAGCCGGCGCCTCTGACGGCATCCGGAGCGAACTCCAATGGATTTCCGGGGTTCTCGGGGCTGCCCGGGACCCGACCGTGGTCGAGGACCGGCTCAGGGAACTGCTGGCCGAGGAGCCCCCGGGGCTGGTGGTCGGTCCGGCGGCGGAACGGATCAACGAATCCTTGGATGCCTCCGCCGCTGCGGGGATGAAGGAGGTGATCGTGGCGCTCGAAGGCGAACGCTTCGCCCTCCTGCTGGACCGGCTGTCCGGGTTCGTCGCCGACGCTCCATGGACCGACAAAGCGTCGCAGCCGCCGGAGACGACCGTCCGGAAACTCGTAGCCAAGGACGAAGCCCGGCTGCGGCGTGCCGTGGACGGGCTGGCGCCCCGGGAGGGCCGAGGAACAGACGAAAGCTCCGGCACCGTCTCCGCGGCGGAGTCCCGGGATGCCGGGCTGCATGAGATCAGGAAGTCAGCCAAGCGCCTGCGCTACGCTGCCGAGTTCGCCGCGACCGTGGCCCGGAAGAAGGACGCGAAACGCCTCGCCAAGACGGCCGCGGCGTCGCGCAAGATCCAGACCGCCTTGGGGCTGCATCAGGACAGCGTGGTGGCGCAAACCCTGCTGACTGAACTCGGCCGAAGCGCCGCCGGCAACGGCGAAGCCGGGTTCACGTTCGGCCGGCTGCATGCCCGCGAGGGGCAGCTGGCCGCCCGGGCCGAGGCGGACTTCGCCAAGGCCTGGAAGAAGTTTCCAGCGCCGCGCTGAGGCCGGCTCAGTGCCGGGCGCGGGGTCTCTTTGCTGTCACCGCGGGTCCTCCGGTGGCCGACACTGAACGCCCGGTGCCGCCGAGCGTCCGCCGGGTCACCCGGGGCGTGGGCCCCAGCGTTGCGGGCCGGCCGCCGGCCGTCCGGTCCTTCACCAGGCCCGTCCCTGCGATCTCCCGGGCCTGGGCGACGCCGGCGACGGCCGCCTTCTTCGTGGGAAACGTCACCGACACGGCCATCAGCTGCCCCGCCCCGTCCATCATCCGGAGGCGGTAGCCGCCCTCCGGCGCGTCCACGAGCTCGAAATACCCCGCCATTGCACACTCCTTGTTCCCTGTATCCCCCGCCGGGATTTTAGTAAGTATACTTACTTCGCGGTTGGAGCACAGCCCCGGGGGCACGTCGGCGGGCGCGTCAGTGGTGCTGTTGGTGCGGACCGGAGCTGGCCCCCGGGCGGCCGGCGCCGCCGCCGCGGGACCTGTGCCCGCCGGAGTGCAGCGGGATGTCGCTGCGGCGGACGCCGTCGTTGTGCAGTTCCAGTGCGCTCCGCACCAGGGCGAAGTGGCTGAACGCCTGCGGCGTGTTGCCCAGCTGCCGGCCGGACCCGACGCCCCACTCCTCGCTGAGGAGTCCGACGTCGTTGCGCAGCGCCAGCAGGCGTTCGAACAGTTCCCGGGCCTCGTGGCGCCGGCCGGCGCCGATCAGGGCCTCGACCAGCCAGAAGGAACAGGCCAGGAACACCCCCTCCTCGCCGGGGAGCCCGTCGTCGCTTTCGGCCGGCCGGTAGCGGCGCAGGAAACCGTCGTGCGTCAGGTCGCGCTGGACGGCGTCGATGGTTCCGATGATCCGGGGATCATCGGGCGGGAGGAACCCCACCCGGGGCAGCAGCAGCAGGCTGGCGTCGAGTTCGGGCCGGCCGTAGGACTGCACAAACGTGTTGCGTTCGGCGTCGAACCCGTTGGCCATGACTTCAGCATGGATGGTGTCGCGCAGTTCCTCCCAGCGGTCCGCCGGGCCGGGCAGCCCGAAGTCCCGGACCCCTTTGACCATGCGGTCCGCCGCCACCCACGCCATGACCTTCGAATGCGTGAAGTGCCGCTGCGGTCCGCGCATCTCCCACAGCCCGTTGTCCGGACGCTGCCAGGTTGTCTCGAGGTGTTCCATCAGGGCCACCTGGACGTCCCAGGCGTCGTCGCTGTGCTTGAGCAGGGAATTCCGCGTCAAGGACAGGCAATCGAGGACCTCGCCCCAGACGTCCAGCTGGAGCTGGCCGGCCGCGCCGTTCCCGGTCCGCACCGGGGCGGAATTTTCATAGCCTTTGAGCCAGGGCAGATCAAGCTCGGGCAGCCGGCGCTCGCCGTGGAGTCCGTACATGATCTGCAGGTCCGCGGGGTCCCCTGCGACGGCGCGCAGCAGCCAGTCGCGCCACGCGCCGGCCTCCTCCGTGTAGCCCACGGCCAGCAGCGCCTGCAGCGTCAGGGTGGCGTCGCGGAGCCAGCAGAAGCGGTAGTCCCAGTTCCGGGTGCCGCCGATCTCCTCCGGCAGCGACGTGGTGACGGCGGCGACGATGCCTCCCGTGGGGGCGAAAGTCAGGGCTTTGAGGGTGATCAGCGAGCGCTGGACGGCGTCGCGGTACGGCCCGGTGATCTTGCACCTGGCCGACCAGGCCTTCCAGAACTCCTCCGTGGACGCCAGGACCGCCTCCGGGTCCACGCAGCGCGGCCGGGGCAGGTGGCTGGGGCTCCAAGTCAGCACGAACGGCACGCGCTCCTCGGCCGTGACGCTGAACTCGCTGATGGTCTGCATCCGCTCGCCGCGCAGGGGTGCCCCGGTCACCAGGTAGGCGGCGTCGGGACCGGCCACCGCATGGATGCCGTAGTCGTCCCGGCGGACCCACGGCACGATGTGACCGTAGTCGAACCGCAGGGCCAGTTCACCGCGCATCCGCACCGTGCCGCGCAGCCCCACCACGATCCGCACGATGTCCGCCACCTCGTCGCGGGGTGGCATGAAATCAATGATCCTGACCTTGCCCTCGGGGGTCTCCCAGTCCGTTTCCAGGATCAGCGTGCCCTTGCGGTAGCGGCGCCGGGTGCATTCGCCGCCGTCTTCGGGCGCCAGCAGCCACCGGCCGGCCGCGGGCGTGTCGAGCAGGGCGTTGAAACAGGCCGGCGAGTCGAAGCGGGGCAGGCACAGCCAGTCAATGGAGCCTTCGGTGCTGATCAGGGCCGCCGTGTGCAGATCCCCGACCATTGCGTAGTCCTCGATACGTGCCATGACACTTACAGTGCCACACCGTACCGCCCGGTTCGAGCAAGGTCCGGGGACGCGGCTGCGGGACGGTGCTGCGGGACGGTGCTGCGGGACGGTGCGCGGACGCAGCCCGGGTTGCGTTCCCCCCGTCCCGGCAGAATAGGATCCGGTCATGCTGGAACGGAGCTTCGCCGGACACGGCGCCCTGCGGATCGGGACGTCCGGCTGGAGCTATGACCATTGGGAGGGCGTTCTCTACCCGCCAGGCCTGCCGGCCCGGGACCGGCTGGCGCACTACGCGGCCCGCTTCGACACCGTCGAGCTCAACGCCAGCTTCTACCGCTGGCCCAGGGAGGCCACCTTCGCCGGCTGGCGCCGCCGCCTGCCCGAGGGCTTCGCCCTGTCGGTGAAAGCCCCTCGGGGACTGACGCACGGCAAGAAGCTCTACGCCCCGGAGGTGTGGGTGGAGCGCATCACCCGGTGCTGGCACGAACTCGGCGACAAACGGGCCGTCCTGCTGGTTCAGCTGCCGCCGGACTTCGCACGGGACGACGCCCGGCTGGACTACTTCCTGGCCGTCCTGCCCGGCTGGATCCGGGTCAGTGTGGAGTTCCGGCACCCGAGCTGGCACGACGACGCCGTGTACGCGCTGCTGGAGCGGCACGGCGCGGCGTACTGCGTGATGAGCGGCGCCGGGCTGCCCTGCGTCCTGCGGGCGACGGCCCCGTTCGTCTATGTCCGGCTGCACGGCCCGGACCACGACGTCCTCTACAGCGGTTCCTATTCGGACGCGGACCTGCTCTGGTGGGCCGGGCGGATCCGGGAATGGCGGACTGCGGGCAAGGACGTCTTTGCGTACTTCAACAACGACGGCGGCGGCAACGCCGTGCGCAACGCCGCCGCCCTGCGCGGACTCCTGGGTGATCCGGTTCCCGGGTGAGCCGGGCACCGGGCCCGGGAGCCGCCGTCGTCCGCGGCGCGCTTCACACGCACGGCGGGGTGCCGGCGCTGTGAAAGAGTGGAGGCATGGAATTGGCGTCAAAACCAGCGCAGCAGCGGCCCGTGTCCGGCAACCGGGCGTTCCGGCTCGCCCACTGGGTGTCCGACACCGTCAACGGGATCCGCCTCAAGACAGCCCGGCGGTGGAAGTTCGCCCCGCAGACGGTCGCGTACCAGGGCTACGGCTCGACGGAGTGGGCCCGGGTGCTGGGCCGGGTCGTGCTCACCAGCAAGCCCGTGCCCGGCAGCAAGGCCGAGCGGGTTGCCAAGAACGGCAACCAGAACTTCCGCGGCTGGCGTGCCTTCACGTCCGTCCCGGTCCAGTACACCGAGGTGGAGATCCAGCTCGGCGGCGTCACCACCCGCGTGCAGGCCGACCGCGGCGGGCTCGTGGACACCGTGGTTCCGGTGGCTTTGACCCCGGGCTGGCACACGGCCGTGCTGCGCGCCGACGGCACGGACCCTGTCGAGGCCCGCATTTTCGTGATCTCCCCGGAGACCCGTCTGGGCATCGTTTCGGACATTGACGACACCATCATGGTCACGGCCCTCCCCCGGCCGTTCCTGGCCCTGTGGAACACCTTCGTCCTGAACGAACGTGCCCGGATGGCGACGCCGGGCATGGCCGTGCTGATGGACCGGCTCAAGGTGGAGCACCCGGATGCCCCGGTGATCTACCTGTCCACCGGGCCGTGGAACGCCGCGCCCACCCTGGGCCGTTTCATCGCCCGGAACCTCTACCCCCCGGGCGCGCTGCTGCTCACCGACTGGGGGCTGACCCACGACCGCTGGTTCCGCAGCGGCCAGGACCACAAGCGGCGCAACCTCGAACTCCTCGCCCAGGAATTCCCGCACATGCGCTGGCTGCTGTTCGGCGACAACGGGCAGCACGATGAAGAGATTTACTCCGGCTTCGCCCGGGAACACCCGGACCGGGTGGCCGCGATCGGCATCCGGCAGCTCTCGGCCAGCGAAGCCGTCCTCGCGGGCGGCCATTCCAACACCGGCGACCACTCGGAATCGTCCGTCCCGTGGATCTATTCCCCCGACGGTGCCGGGCTCGCCAGGGGCCTGCAGGACCTGGACCTGCTCTAGGCGGCCCCTCAGACCGCCGGGAGCGGAGGTTCGGCGTCGGCGGTTGCCGCAGCAGGGGGCGGGGGCGCCGAAATCCGGGCCGCGATCACTTCCTGGAGCCAGTAGTAGGAGGCTTTGGGCGTGCGGACCTGCGTGTCGAAATCGACGTGCACCAGGCCGAACGGCTGCTTGTAGCCGGCGGACCACTCGAAGTTGTCCATCAGGGACCACACGTAATACCCGCGGAGGTCCACGGATTCGGCCGCGCCGCCGGGTCGGGTGGCTTCCAGGGCCGCGCCGAGGTGGTCCGAGAGATAGCGGACGCGGCGCTCATCCGGAATGATCCGCCGGTCCGCCGCGGCATCCCGGACCACGATGTCCTCGAAGCTCGCGCCGCCCTCGGTGATATAGACCGGCGGGAGGTCCGGATAGCGTTCAGCCATCTCGGCCAGGGCGACGGGCATGTACTCGGGCTTGACCGGCCAGCCGTAGGCCGTGGTCTCGGTGTCCGGGAAGGACGCGATGTGGAAGGGCGCACCCGGCGTGCCGCTGAGGTCCTCCCCCATGGCCTCGGCCATCCCGGGCGGCACGGCCCCTTCCCCCGGGCCCGAGGCTACGCGGGTGGGCATGTAGTAGTTCAGTCCGTAGAAGTCCAGCGGCTGGGAGATCAGCGCCATGTCTTCGGCGGACGGGTTGAAGGAGGACGAAAAGAACGTCGCGGCCCGGATGACGTCGGGGTACTTGCCGAGCAGCACCGGGTCGGCGTAGAGCCGGTTCTGCGCCACGTCCATGAGCCCGGCACTGAGCTTGTCCAGCGGGTTGGCGGTGGCCGGGACCATTGGCGAGTAGACGTTTGTCATGCCGATCCCGCCGGAAACGTTGGCCGCCCGCAGCGCCTGGAGCGCCAGGCCGTGGCCCAGCAGCTGGTGGTGCACGGTCGGCAGGGCCTTGAGCAGGAGCGATTCCCCGGGCGCGTGCATGCCCAGGGCGTAGCCGTTCGTGGTGACGGTGGCCGGCTCATTGACCGTCACCCAGCGGGCCACGCGGTCCCCGTAGGCGGCCGCCGCGATGGCGGCGAACTCTCCGAGCCGGTAGGCCGTGTCCCGGTTCATCCAGCCGCCTGCCTCATCAAGCGGCAGCGGGGTGTCCCAGTGGTAGAGCGTGGCCATGGGGGAAATGCCGTTGGCGAGCAGGAGGTCGATCAGCCGGTCATAGAAGTCCAGTCCGGCCTGGTTCACGGGGCCGCTGCCGCCGGGCTGGATCCGGGGCCAGGACAGCGAGAACCGGTAGGAATCGATCCCGAGATCCTTCATCAGCGCCACGTCCTCGGGCATCCGGTGGTAGTGGTCGCAGGAAACCGCCGGACTCTGGTCCTCGACGATCGACCCGGGCTTGGCGGCGAATACGTCCCATCCGGAGGGGCCGCGGCCGTCTTCGTCGAGCGCCCCCTCGATCTGGAAGGCGGACGTCGCCACGCCCAGCGTGAAACCGGGCGGTAGCAGGGCAGCCAACTCCTTGGCGGAAGCGTTCATCGCGGGACCTCTATGTAGTTTCGGTGGTGGTGGACTGATCTTAGGCCCCCACCGGGCCCGGCGCCACGATTTCGCGGGGCCGACGGCGCCGGGTCGCGTGCCGGGCCCGGCGCCGTCCGCCGCTCAGGACACGGGCTCAGAACACCTGCGTCTCCGGCCCGAAGAGGAAGTCCTTGGCATGTGCCACGGCCTTCCGGAAGGCGTCGTTCCGCAGGCCGACGAGTTGCCCCGCCTCGTCCGCGGAGGGTTCCAGGTACTCGGTGAAGCCGGGCCGCAGGACCCAGATATCGCCTGCGGGCGGCAGGTAGAACACGCCGAAGGAACGGTGCTGGCTGTCCTCGGCCGTCCAGACCGGAACGACGGCCAGCGCCGCGCCGGTGTCAATGTTGATCCACTGCGCCCGGGGCAGCGGGGCCTCATGCGCCTCCGGATCCAGGAAAGGGGCCGTGCCCGTGCCCCAGCGCTGTTCAAAACGCTCGTGGAACACCGGCATTAGGTGTGAGTCGTAGCGGCGCCACGCGCTCATGGACGATCTCCTCCTCGGTGACGGGCGGGACTGGTGGGTTGGCAGGTCTGATGGGGCGGTGGCGGTCAGGGTTCCCAGCGGACCGGGAACACGCGCACCAACGGATCCCGACGCCGGATGATGTGCACCGGGATGTCCCGGCCGCCCGCACCGGCAGTCTCCGCGGTGGCGCCGCCGGCTTTATGCTCGCCGGATTCAGCACCGGATTCGCCGGCCGCCGGGCCCATGCCGGCGTCGTAGGCCGCCCGCGCCACCGGATCGCGCAGGACTGCGAAGGCGTCCAGAATCGCACGCACGTCGCTGTCAGGACCCCCCGCGCCCGCGTCGGGATGGCCGACGTCGGGATGGCGCCGGCGCATCAGGGCCCGGAAGGCACGACTGATCTCCTGCCGGCTCGCGTCCGGGGAGACCCGCAGCAGCGCATAGTAGCCGCGCGAATCGGGATTCCTCTCAGACATGGCACTCCCCCTGCGGGCAGCAGGGCCGGCGCCGCGCTGTCCGCGCGGCGCCGGCCCCTGCGCTACTTGCCGATCTCCTGCATCTTGTCCTGCGAATGGGTGATTTCTATCTTCCTCGGCTTGGCCTGCTCCGCCACGGGGATGCGCAGCGTCAGCACGCCGTCGGCATAGTTTGCCTTGACGTTCTCCGTGTCGAGGGTCTCCCCGAGGATCAGTTGACGGCTGAAGACGCCGCGCGGGCGCTCCGAAACTGTGAGCTCCACGTTGGGCTGCGCCGGATCGCGACGCTCTGCCCGGACCGTCAGGACATTGCGTTCGATATCGAGCCCGATCGAGTCGACGTTGACCCCCGGGAGGTCGAACGCGACGACGAATTCACCGTCCTCCTGCCACGCGTCCATGGGCATGGCGGCGGGGCGCGCCGTCGTCCCAAGGACTTGCTGGGCCAGCCGGTCAAAATCACGGAACGGATCCGTCCGAAGTAACATCATTTCCCACTCCTTCAGCGCGGGTTGGTCTGTATTTCTCTCGGTCATCCACCACTCTTTTTCTATGGTGGTGGATATAGATTTTTTATAGCACCAGTGACAGACTGAGGCAAGGAAAAAATTGCCGTGCGGGAGGAAAAATGGCGCAGCGCAGTTCCGGGGCGGGCCTCTACGCCATTTCCGTTGTGGCGCAACTAGTGGGCACGGGTCAGCAGAACATCCGGCTCTACGAGCGTCGCGGATTGCTCAGCCCCGAGCGCACCGCGGGCGGCACCCGCCAGTACAGCGAAGCGGACCTCGCTGTGCTGCGGCGGATCGGCGAACTCCTGGAGGAGGGCCTGAACCTGGCCGGGGTGGCCAAGGTGATGGAGCTGGAGGCTGCCAACGCGCGGCTGCGCGCCGAACTCAAGCAGGCGCGCAGCCGCTGACAGCTCAGTCCGTGCCGGGGGCTCAGTCCGTGCCGGCCTCGGCGGTGGAGAGCGTGCCGGTGATCTGCTCGCCCGGAATGCGGGCCGTTCGCCAGGTATCCAGAGCGATCACCGCGCCCAGCACCACGAGCGAAATCGAGAAGGCGCCCAGGGCGTCGGTCAGCCAGTGGTAGCCGAGGTAGAGGCGGCTGACCGCGGCGAAGAAGATGCCGATCCCCGCCACGATGAAGGCGATGACGGCGGACATGGGGTTCTTCCGGCGGGAAAAGACCAGGTAGGTGGTGACCAGCAGGAAGTCGCAGGCGCCGAGGACGTGGCCGGACGGAAAGGAGAAGGTGGAGTCGGCGCCGAAGAGCATCAGGTCCTGCGGGGGCCTGTGGCGTTCCACGATCCGGCCGATCACCTGGGCCAGGATCACACCGGTCAGCATGGCGCCGGCGAGGAGCATCGGCCGCCAGGCGTGCTTGGCGGCCAGCCCCCAGGCCACGGTGACGATCAGGACGATGATCGGCAGGCCGACCGGTCCGAAGACGATCGCCAGGATGATCATGATGGTAGTGGCGGGTTCGCCGCGCATGCTCACGAGCCAGGACCGCACGGGCTCGTCCGCGGCCGCGATGCCGCCGTGCTGCAGGACACTTGTCAGGATCACGACGAACAGTGCGGCGCCGAGGATCATCAGCCCGACGGCGATGCGGTAGAGGTTCCGGCGGGCCGTCACGCTCATGTACCGCTCTTCAACGACGAACTTCTCGTGGAAGGTCCGCCACCGGCCTTGCGATGTTCCTGATTGGGATTCTGTCATGGTGCCGTGCCGCCTTCGCGCCGTATGTGGACATTCTCTGCTGAAGATTATCCCGGTTGTCCGCCGGGTGGCACGAGGCGGTCTGTGGACACGCCTCGGCGCCCGACTGCCTGCGCGGATTTTGCCAAGTGCCGAAGGTCCCGGGTTGAGAAGGAACCGCAGGTCACCGTCGCGGGACGCCCCGACACGGTGTTTTGAGGGCCAAAAACGGCTTTCAGAGGACTTGACGGCCCTATAAATATGACGTTATTGTTCCTTCAACTATTGGGGCCAAGAAATGGAAACTCCAAGAAAGACTGTGCAATGACCCAAGTTACCCCGACCATCGAGATCCAGGTCGACAGCCGGAAGGTCCTCGACGACCGCCTCAACGACGCCGTGAACGGCCTCCAGCGGCTCGCGATGAAGACAGGAACCCACGGCATCCTGCTGACGCGGCACAAGCCGGGACACTACACGGCGGCCCTGTCTGACCAGGTGCCCTTCGGCATGACCCGCGAACTGGTTCACTGAGCCGGATTCCACCGACCACAGCAACGCGGGGTCATTTCCGGCCCGTCCGACCGCTTCGGATGGGCCGGAAATGACCCCGCGTTGGTTCGTTTAACGGCAGCTAGCGGCCGCCTTCGAGCTTCCGGTTGCGCTGCTCCTGGGCCATCGGCCCGTAGGGATAGACGCCGACGCACGGCCGGCTGACCTCGGTCAGCCGGTCCGTCTCGTCCGCGGTGAGCCGGAGTTCGGCTGCCGCGAGGTTGTCGGCGAGCTGCTCGGCCGTCCGCGCGCCGAGGATCACCGACGTGACGGCAGGCCGGTCCGCCAGCCAGGCCAGCGCCACCTGCGACGGGCTCACACCGTGCCGGCCGGCGGTTTCCTCGACCGCGCCGATCACGTCCCAGGTGCGCGGGTCGGCATTCCGGGCCTCCCACGCTTCCATCCCCCGCTTCGGATTCTCGCCGAGGCGGGTAGCGCCGACCGGCGCTTGGTCACGCTTGTACTTGCCGGACAGCCAGCCGCCGCCCAGCGGGGACCAGGGCAGCAGCCCGATGCCGGCGTCGAGCGAAGCCGGCACGATTTCCGACTCGATGTCGCGGACCAGCAGGCTGTACTGCGGCTGCAGCGTCACCGGCGCGCTCCAGCCGTGGGCTTTGGCCACGTGGACGGCTTTGGTCAACTGCCAGCCCAGGAAGTTGGAGAAGCCGTAGTAGGCGATCTTCCCGCTCGTGACGGCGTCGTGCAGGAACCGGAGGGTCTCCTCCAGTGGGGTGACAGGGTCCCACGCGTGCAGCTGGTAGAGGTCGATCTGCTCCACGCCCAACCGGCGCAGTGAATCATCCAGGGCCCGGACCAGGTGCCGGCGGGAGGTTCCGACGTCGTTCGGGGCCAGGCCCATCGGGAAGCGGCCCTTGGTGGCGACGACGGCCCGGTCCCGGACCTCCGCCCGGTCCGCCAGCCAGCGGCCGATGATTTCCTCCGAGACGCCCGAGCTGTAGACGTCGGCGGTGTCGATGAAGTTGCCGCCCGCGGCGAAGTAGTCGTCCAGGATGGCCCGGGACTGTTCCTCGGTGGCCTCGGCGCCGAAGGTCATGGTGCCCAGTGCGTAATTGGAGACAACAGCGCCGCTGTTGCCCAGGGTGCGGTATTCCATGAAACTCCTCTGTGCCCGGGGCTTCCGTGCCGGGCGACTCTGTGCCGGGCGGTTCAGTCTTCGGTGGGTGTGGTGCGGTTGGAGTGGTAGTTCCGCCAACTGTGTTCAGGCGCGTAGCCCAGGAGTCGCTTGGCTTTGTCGATCGAGAGCAGGGTCTCGTGCTCGCCCAGGTCCTTAGCGACCTTGACATTCGGGAAAACCTCGGCGGCCAGGCTGGCGCTGGACCGGCTCATCACGGTGTCCTCGTTGGCGATGATGAACGCCTCGAAGCCCGGCCGGCCGTGCACGAGGGCGAGAGCCACCGCCTGCGCGCCGTCACGGCCGTCGATGTATCCCCAGAGGTTCCACTTCCGCAGGGTCGCGTCGCGGTCGAACGACGGGAACTCCTCATAGTCCTCCGGGTCCATCACGTTGGAGAACCGCAGGCCGGTGATGCTCAGCTCCGGATCCCAGCGAGTCAGCTGGATGGCCATCTGTTCCTCGAGGTGCTTGACCAGCGAGTAGGTGCTCTCCGGCCGGGCCGGGTACTCCTCGTCCACCGGCATGTAGGGAGGGTCGACGTCGAACGGCAGACCCAGCACCGTCTCGCTGGAGGCGTAGACAATCTTCTTGATCCCGGCCCGGCGGGCGGCCTGGAAGACGTTATAGGTGGACTGCATGTTGTTCTCGAACGTGGCGGCATCCGGGGCAAGGCCGGGAGCGGGAATCGCGGCCAGGTGCACGACGGCGTCAAAGCCGGCGTGGCGGTCCTCGAGGCCGAGGAAGACGTCCACCACCTGGCCGTAGTTGCGCAGGTCCACCTCCGTGAAGCCCGGGCCGCGCGCGCCGGCCCGGTCTAGGCTCGTCACCTCATGGCCGTCCTCCACCAGCCGCCGGACGACGCTCCGTCCCAGCTTTCCGCTTCCTCCGGTCACAGCAACTTTCATCAGGAACTCCTCGGGTGGCAGGCGCGGCGGACCGTCATGGCCCGGCAGGTGTCCGGCCCCTTCTCCGGGGCCGGCAGTCACCGTCCCACCCTACGGGGAGCCGCGGGCGGTGCCCAGACCCCCGCGTGACTTTCGGCCCTAGGCAGTTCGGGCAGCCCGGGGCAGGCTGGGGCCCATGAACGGTGATCAGCGCATTGTCGTGGGCGTGGACGGTTCCGAGTTTTCGACGACGGCGCTCCGGTTCGCCGGGCGCTTGTCCACGAGCCTGAACGTCCCGCTGGAGGTCGTCACGTGCCTTGGCACGTCCGATTTCTTTCTGGCCTCCCACCTGCCGGAGGAAAGTACGCCCACCACCACGCAGCTGGAGGAGACCGCCAAACGCCTCGTGGACCAGGCCCTGGAACGCGCTTTCGGCGACTCGCGCCCGGAAGGACTCACCCGGTCCGTCAAGTTCGGTCCCGCGGCGAAGGTCCTCGTCGATGAGAGCCGGAACGCCCAGATGCTGGTGGTGGGCCGGCGCGGCAAGGGCGGGTTCCTGTCCCAGGTCATGGGTTCGGTCAGCGGGGCCTGCGCGGCCCACGCGCACTGCCCGGTACTGGTGGTCGGCCAGGGCGCGGAAGACCGCCGGACCACGGAATGAACGACGCCGGAGCCGTTCCGGCGTCCTCCCGGATGCGCGGACCGCTCGCGGCGCTTGCCGCCGCCGCGGCCGGGGCGGTGTACGTGCTGGCTGTCCGGCCCCGGATCCTGCGCTGGGGAGCCAGCACCCAGGAGGCCGCCGGCCCCCTCCCCGGGGACGAGATGGTCACCGCCCCGCGCATGCAAAGCACCCGGGCCGTCACCATTGCGGCCCCGGTGGCAGACGTCTGGCCGTGGCTTGTCCAGCTGGGCGCCGGACGCGGCGGCCTGTACTCCTACGACTGGCTGGAGAACGCGGCGGGCCTGGACATTCACAGCGCGGACCGGATTATCCCGGAACTGCAGCAGTTGCGGGTCGGCGACGTCGTTCCGCTGACCCCTGACGTCGGCCTGGCGGTGCGCGTCCTCCAGCCCGGGGAAGTGCTGGCGATGGGCGGAACGATCGATGCGCGCGCCGGGGGGATGGCGCCGGACGGAGTGATTTCGACGGGGCCCCGGGTGGAGGTCGGCTGGACGTTTGTGCTGCGGCCGGCCGGTGCCCATGCCACCCGGCTGGTGTCCCGCACCCGGTACGACTACTCGCCGCTGGCCGCGGGGCTCGTCCTGCGCCCGCTGCTGGAGCCGGTGCAGTTCGTGATGGAGCGGCGGATGCTCCTGGGCATCCGTGCCCGCGCTGAACGGTCCGCCAGGGGTCATGACACGGGACACCGCAAACGGCGCGGCGCCTGATCCCTCACGCGTCTATTGCCTTACGTCCCTTACGCGCCTGCGGCGCGGGGTGTCGGGGCCCCGCTGTCCCGGGGCAGCAGGTAGTCGACGAACCAGTCCCGTGCGAGGATGGCCGCCGCGGCGAGCGTGCCGGGCTCTTCGAACAGGTGTGTTGCTCCCTGCACGACGGCGAGCTGGTTGGGGCAGCGCATCATGGCCTTGGCCTTGCGGTTGAGCTCCAGAACCTCGTGGTCCAGGCTGCCCACGATCAGCAGCGTTGGCGCAGTCACGGCTGACAACCGCGGTCCTGCGAGGTCGGGCCGGCCGCCGCGGGAGACGACCGCCGCAATCCGCGCCGAGGGCTCCGACGCCGCCCACAGGGCGGCCCCGGCCCCCGTGCTGGCACCGAAGTAGCCCACAGCGCAGTTGGCCGTGTCCGGCCTGGTGGCAAGCCAGTCCGTGGCCGAGGACAGCCGGCGCGCCAGGAGTTCGATGTCGAAGACGTTGGCCCGGTTGCGTTCTTCCGCGGGCGTCAGCAGGTCCAGCAGCAGCGTCCCGAGCCCGGCCTGCTGCAGGACACCGGCCACATAACGGTTCCGGGGACTGTGCCGGCTGCTGCCGCTGCCGTGGGCGAACAACACCACGGCCCGGGCAGCGGCAGGAAGGTGGAGCTGGCCCTGGAGCCGCACTGCGCGGGACGGGATCTCCACCTCCTCATCGACGTCGGCCGCCCTGCCGGCACGGGTGGCCGGCGATGTCCGTGACGGCGGCGGGGCGGTCTCGACGCGTTTGGCCGCACGGTCCAGCAGGCGCACCACCTCGTCGTCCTCGGTCGGCGAGAAGTCCCGGTAGTGGTACCCCACCGCGGTGAACTGGCGCGGCGTCGCCAGGCAGACGACCTCGTCCGGTTCGGTCAGGTTGGCGAGGGTCTCCGCCGGGGCGACCGGAACGGCCAGAATCACCCGGGCGGCCCCCAGTTTCCGGGCGATCCGGCAGGCCACGCGGGCCGTGGATCCTGTGGCGATCCCGTCGTCGACGATCACCGCGATGCGGCCGGTCAGGTCCTGCCGGGTGCGGCCCTTCCGGAACAGGGCCACGCGGTTTTCCAGGACGGCACGTTCGTGTTCTTCAACCGCCTGGAGTTCCGCGCCGCTGACCCGGGCGTGGGACAGGACCTGATCGTCCGTGACCCTGGCTCCGCCTTCCCCGATTGCCCCCATGGCGAGCTCTGGCTGGTAGGGAAGCCCGAGCTTTCGTACCACGATGACATCCAGCGGAGCGTCCAGTGCGGCGGCGACCTCAAAGGCGACGGGGACTCCGCCGCGCGGCAGTCCCAGGACCACGATGTCCTGGCCGCGCAGCTCCCCCAGACGCCTGCCGAGCTGCCTTCCGGCGTCGACCCTGTCTTCAAAAATGCTCATGGGTTACGGCTTTCCAGTCGAAACGTCGGCGCACGGCCACACGGTCCGGTGGTGCTGAAACAGGTGCGTTCCTGCGGGCTTCGCGAGCCCGAAATGGACCAGGTGGCCGTTCTCTCCCACTATCCGCCCGGGGCCTTAACCCTGTGAGGGCCTTTGGGCCCGACTTTGCGCCGGCGGCGCCAGCCCGGCCCGCGGTGGACGAGCAGCGGCCTGCCCGGGATGCTGAAGCGCGCGGCGCGGCGCGCGATGTGGTGGGTGCGGCCGCGGCGACGCACGCCCGGAGGCCTCGGCGGAAGGGGCTGCTGTGCGGCCCGCGAGTAGAACCAGATTTTGGCCAGTTCCACCAGCACCAGGTACACGGCGCCCATGCCGAGCAGGGCCAGGAAGAACGGGACCGGCAGCGGGTCGAACCCCAGCACGCCGGCCAGGGGCGAGAACGGCAGGTACACGCCGAGGGCCACGACGCCCAGGGAGGCGCCGACCAGGCCCGCCGACGGCCTGCTCCGGAAGAACGGGACGCGCCGGGTCCGGATGACGAAGATGATCAGCGTCTGCGTGACGATCGACTCGATGAACCAGCCGGCCCGGAATTCCCCGGGCACGGCGTCGAAGACGAACAGCATGAGCGCGAACGTCGCGAAGTCGAAGATGGAGCTGATGGGGCCGAACAGGAACATGAAGCGCCGGATGAAGCCGATGTCCCAGTGCGAGGGAGCCAGCAACTGCTCCTTGTCCACCCGGTCCCCCGGGATGGCCAGCTGGCCGGCGTCGTAGAGCAGGTTGTTCAGCAGGATCTGGCCCGGCAGCATGGGCAGGAAGCTCAGCAGAACGGAGGCCGTGGCGGCACTGAACATGTTGCCGAAGTTGCTGGACGTGCCCATCAGGACGTACTTGATGGTGTTGGCGAAGATCCGCCGCCCCTCCCGGACGCCCTCGGCCAGGACCGCGAGGTCCTTGTCGAGCAGCACGACGTCGGCGGCGTCCTTCGCGACGTCGGTGGCGCTGTCGACCGAGATGCCGATGTCCGCGGCGTGCAGCGCCAGGGCGTCGTTGACGCCGTCGCCCATGAACCCCACGGCGCCGCCGCTTTGCCGCAGGAGCCGGATGATCCTGGCCTTCTGTTCCGGCGAAACGCGGGCGAAAATGCTGGCCTCCCGTGCGGCGGCGGCCAGTTCGGCGTCGGACATGGCCTCCACCGCGGAGCCGCTGAGTGTCCCGCCGGAGAGGACCCCGAGTTCGTCGCAGACCTTTTCGGCGACCCGGGCGTTGTCGCCCGTGGCAATCTTGACGGTGATGCCAAGCGCCTCGAGCCGGTCCAGGGATTCCCGTGCGTTGGCCTTGGGGCGGTCGAGGAAGACGAGGAATCCGGCCAGGACCAGGTCCTTCTCATCGGCCGGCGTAAGGTCCGCCAGCCCGTCGGCGGGGCGCGCCGCGACGGCCACCACCCGGGAGCCGGCGTCGAACTGTTCGTTCAGCGTGGCCTGTACGTCCGCCGGTGTGTCCCGGCATAACGCGAGCACGTCTTCCGGTGAGCCTTTCGTGATGAGGCGGGCCGGCCCGCCGTCGTCGCGGACCAGCACGCTGGTCCGGCGCCGCTGGTGGTCGAAGTCGATGACGTCGAGGCGCTCGTGGCGACCGGGTTCGAAGGATGCGGCGGCGGCCGACTCCCAGAGGGCGGCATCCAGCGGGTTCAGTCCGGCCGTGGAGAGCCGCGCCTCCGCGTAGTCGGCCTCGGTCGCCAGCAGCCCCAGCGTCAGCACGTCCGCCGGTAACATTTCCGCGCGGGCGGGCAGTGCGGCGGTGAAGCTGATCCTGCCCTCCGTCAGGGTTCCGGTCTTGTCCGTGACCAGGATGTCCATGTCGCCGAGGTCCTCGATGCAGACCAGCCGTTTCACCAGGACTTTCCGCCGGGCCAGCTGCCGGGTACCCGTGGCCAGGCTGGTGCTGACCACGGCGGGCAGCAGCTGCGGGGTGATGCCGACCGCGATCGCGAGGGAGAACAGCAGCGATTCGAGCACCGGCCGCTGCAGCAGCAGGTTCGCGACAAAGATCAGCGACGTCAGCCCGATCGCCACCTGCAGCAGCAGGAAAGAGAAACGTTTGAGGCCCAGCTGGAACTCGGTCTGCGGCTGCCGTTCACCCAGGCCCAGGGCGATCCGGCCGAATTCCGCCCGGCCGCCGGTGGCGACCACCACCCCGGTGCAGCTTCCGGACTGGAGCACGGTCCCCATGAACAGGCAGCTGCTCAGTTCCGCCAGCGGCGCCTCCGGGGGCACGGGCGCCGGGTTCTTGGCCACCGGCAGCGATTCCCCGGTCAGGATGCTTTCATCGCACAGCAGATCCTTCGCGGCCAGCACTCGCATGTCGGCCGGGATGACCGCCCCGATGCCCAGGTGCACGACGTCGCCGGGAACCAGCGCGGTGACGTCCACTTCGCGGCGGGTCCCGTCCCGGACGACGACGCAGCGGTGCGTGACGCGCGAATGCAGCGCCTCCGCGGCGCGTTCGGCCCGGAATTCGTTGCTAAAACCCAGCCCGACGCTGACCAGCAGGATCACGCCGATCACAATCGCGTTGGTGGCGTCGCCGAGGAAGAGCGACAGCCCGGCGGTGACGAGCAGCAGGATCAGGATGGGACTGGCCAACTGCCGGCCCAGTACTGTCCAGCCGCTGGCCACATGGGTCCGCACGGCGTTGGGTCCCAGCTCCGTCAGGCGCCTGCCCGCGTCGGCACCGGTCAGTCCGTCCTCCCCCGAGCCCAGCTCCGCCAGCACGGCAGCCGCGGGCCGGCTGGCGGCGCGGGAAACCGCCAGCGGGAGGGAGCGCGGCTCTTTGACGTCGAGATCTGGCATGCGGCTTCCGTTCACGACACTTCACTTTAGGCACAGACTACGTGCCCGCGGCGGACGGATCAGGAGCCGAAGGGCCCCGGCCTGTCTGGAGCCCCCGGCGTCAGGATGTATATACTCACCCGGTACGGTTTTGCAGCAAGCCGTTGGATTGTTCTTCGATCCGGCCGCTGCCGTATCCGCCCCTGCCGCGGTGGGAAGCACCGCCGGGTCGTCTTGACCTGAGTGAAACGGCACAACAGATACGTGGTTAATGAGCCAACCGCAAATTCCATAAACCAGCACCTGCACGAACTGGTGCTCAGCAGCACCGACGTCGAGGAGTTCCTGGGCGAACTCGCGCGCACCTCGGCGCGCAGCCTGTCCGAGCCCGGCGACGAAGTCCTGTGCGGCATCACGCTGCTGCGGCACCGGAAGGCGGCCACGGTGGCCAGCAGCAGTCCCGCCGCGCAGGCCATGGACGAAATCCAGTACAGCTACGGCGACGGCCCCTGCATGACGGCGTCCCGCGAGCAGGAGACCGTCCATATTGAAGACCTGGAACGCGACGCCCGCTGGCCGCAGTTCGCCGAAACCGTCCGCGGGCACGGCTTCCGGTCCATCCTGGCGCTGCCGTTCCTGCTGGAAGGCGACACGCGGGCCGCCCTCAACCTGTATTCGCACCGGCCGGGCCGGTTTGATGCCCGGGCCATCAGCCTGGCCCGGAACTTCGTGCACCAGACGTCCCTGGCGCTGCGCCTCGCGGTCCGGTTCGCGCACAGCAGCGACACGGCCGCCCACCTCAAAGCGACCCTGGAAACACGGACCGGGATCGACGTCGCCGTCGGCATCATCATGGCGCAGAACAGGTGCAGCCAGGATGAGGCGTTCGAGCTCTTGAAGTCCGCGTCCAGTGCCCGGAACGTGAAACTCCACGCCGTCGCGGCAGGGGTGGTCGAGTCCCTGGGCCAAGGGCCGGCGCGGACCCACTTCGAGGTCTAGGCGCGGCGCCGGGGCCGGCGGGCGGACCGCCCGGGAGATCAGCCCTCCCGCTTGTCCCGCTCCTCGAACTCCTCATTGAGGTCATAGTGACGGAACTCGGTCTCCGGGTTCGGTTCCCCCTCAACGACGTACTCGTAGTCGAGTTGGCGCTGGACCTGGCTGTCCAGGACCTGGAGATCCTTGTCCGCGACTTTGCTGAGGTCCTCGGGGAACTCATCGTCCGGCTCGAGGTGCAGCTTGTCAGTCATGGCATGCCTCTCTCGACCGGGAGGAAGGACTCGAATCTGCTCGTTCCCGGCCGACTTCAGGATAGCCCTAACTAGGCCGGTTCGGAGCCGACGTTGACCAGCCAGTCCACCCCGAACTTGTCCTTGCACATGCCGAAGATGTCGCCCCAGGGCGCCTTCTCCATCGGCACCGTGACGGTGCCGCCGTCAGCCAGCTTGTCGAAGTAGCCGCGCAGTTCGGCCTCGTCGGTTCCGCTCAGGGACACGGAGATGTTGCTGCCGGGGGTGTAGTCCATGCTGTTGGGCGTGTCGGCCCCCATGAGCACCAGGCCGCCCTCGGTCCGGAGCTGGCCGTGCATGATCTTGTCCTGCTCCGCAGGGTCGTCGCTGGCGTGATATTCGCCAAAGGTGCTCATGTTCAGCTCCCCGCCGAATACCGACTGGTAGAACGTCATGGCGTCCTTCGCGTTGTCGCGGAAGCCGAGGTACGGGTTGAGCGTGGTCATGCTGGACTCCTTGCTGCTGGGGCGCCGGCCGGGCCGGCCGCCATGGCGGTGCTGATTACACGCCACATCCTGCCCCAAAATGCACGACGTGGGTAGGCGGCCGGCCCCGGTTTGCTAGGCCGTCTGGCCGGCGTGCTCACCCTCGGCGATCTCTTCAAGGAGTTTGGCGTTGAACGCCGGGAGGTCGTGCGGGTTGCGGCTCGTCACCAGGCCCTGGTCCACCACGACTTCCTGGTCGCTCCAGTTCGCGCCGGCGTTCAACAGGTCCGTCCGCAGCGTGTGGTAGGAGGTCAGGTTCCTGCCGCTGGCCACACCGGCGTCAATCAGCAGCCACGGGCCGTGGCAGATGGAAGCGACCGGCTTGTGCTGCTCGAAGAACGCCCGCGTGAACGCCTGGGCGTCCTTGTCGACGCGGAGGTGGTCGGCGTTGACCACGCCGCCGGGGATGACGAGGGCATGGAAGTCGGACGCATCGGCCTCCGCCACGGCAAGGTCCACGGCAAACGTCTGGCCCTTCTCGGTTCCGTCGTACCCCTGCAGGTGTCCGGTCTTGGGCGAGACCAGGGTGGGTATCCCGCCGGCTTCCTTCACAGCATTCCACGGGCTGGTCAGCTCCACCTGTTCCACCCCGTCGGTCAGCAGGAACGCGACTTTCTTGCCCGAAATGTTGTGCTCTGACATGTGTCCTCCTCGTACCAGGGCAGGCCCCCGGCGGCCTGTGGCCGCGGCCGGCGCCCGCGCAGGATTGTTTGGGCTTGCGGGTTAACTCTAAGAACCGGCAAAATAATAAGCAAGCTGATGATTATGCTTGACCGCACAGTTAGCCGGACCCGCCGGTAGGTGGCGGCGGCTGACAGAATGGGCCCATGGAAGTCGCTTTGGGGTTGCTGGCCCTTGTCGCCATTATCTGCGCCGGCAGTGCGCTGGGCCGCAAAATCAACGTCTCTGTCCCGCTGCTGCTGGTGCTGGCCGGCGTCGTGTGCTCCTTCCTGCCCTTCGTCCCGGTGATCGAGCTGAATCCTGAGCTCGTGCTGGTCGGACTGCTGCCGCCGCTGCTCTACGCGGCGGCCCTGCAGACCTCATTGTTCGATTTCGGTTCCAACCGCCGCGCCATCGGGCTGCTCTCGGTGGGTTATGTCATCTTCGGCACCGTGGGCATTGGCTTCGTGGTCGCCTGGCTGTTCCCCGAAATCCCGTTGGCCGCAGCGATGGCCCTGGGCGCCGTCGTTGCACCGCCGGATGCCGTTGCGGCCACCGCGATCGCACGCAAGGTGGGCATGCCCCGGCGGATTGTCACCATCCTGGAGGGCGAATCCCTCGTCAATGACGCGACGGCGCTGGTCTGCCTGCGGGCAGCGATCGCCGCGATAGCGGGCACGGTGTCTGCCGCGGCGATCGCCGGCGGCTTCCTCCTGGCCGCCGGCGGAGGCCTGGTGGTCGGCATTGCCGCGGCATTCGTTCTGACGGCACTCCGCAAACGGATCCGCAACGTGGCCATCAACACCTCCATCTCACTGATCGCGCCGCTCGTGGCCTACCTCCCGGCCGAGGCGATCCACGCCTCCGGCGTCCTGGCCGTCGTCGTCACCGGGTTGATCATGGGGACCAAGGCACCGTCCATGCCCAACGGGGCCGCGCGGCAGAGCCAGCGCAGCAACTGGCACACCGTCCAGTTCCTGCTGGAGAACTCGGTGTTCCTCCTGATCGGGCTGCAGGTCCGGACCATCATTGGGGGCGTCCAGGATGACTCGCTGGGCCCGGAGCGGATCTGGCTCGGCTGCGCCGTCGTCCTGCTGGCCGTCCTGGTGCTTCGCCCGGTCTGGGTGTTCCCTGCAACGTACCTGCCCCGGCTCATCCCTGCGGTCCGGCGCAAGGATCCCGCCCCGCCGTGGCAGTTCGCCGCGATCGTTTCCTGGGCCGGGATGCGCGGCGTGGTGACGCTGGCCGCCGTCCTGGTCCTGCCCGCGGAACTGGAGCACCGCTCCGTCCTGATCCTGATGGCCCTGGTAGTGGTGGCCGGCACGCTGACCCTGCAGGGCTTCACCCTCCCGCCCCTGGTCCGGCTGCTGGGCGTGAAGGGCCCGGACCCGCGCGAGGACGCGCTCAACCAGGCCTCCCTCATGCAGCTGGCCACGGCGGCCGGCGTGCAGCGGCTCCAGGAACTGCAGTCCGACGCCGATCCCCCGGAAGTCGTGGCCATGCTGAAGCGGCGCACCCAGGAACGCGGGCTGGCCGCCTGGGAGCGGCTGGGCCGGCCCTCCGCGGAAGCCCAGACGCCCAGCCAGCGTTATGCGCAGCTGCGCCTGGCGATGCTTGATGCCGAGCGTGCCAAAGTCCTGGAACTGCGGCGCGGCGGCGAATACGCCCACGAGGTCCTGGTCGAGGTCCTGGACCGGCTCGACGTCGAGGAGTCCATGCTGGACGCGTCCCTGGAGGAACCGGAGTCGGTCGGCGGCGGAGAAGGCATCGCCCGGCCCGGCGGGATCTGCCCGCACCTGGAGTCCGCCCCGGATCCGGCCGTGCCGCCGGACCCGTCCTGCGCCGCCTGCGAGCGCGACGGGACGACACCCGTGCACCTGCGCATGTGCGTGGAGTGCGGCAACGTGGCCTGCTGCGATTCCTCGCCCGGAACCCACGCCTATAAGCACTACCGGGCCACCGGCCACCCCGTGATGCGCAGCGTTGAACCGGACGAGGACTGGCGCTGGTGCTACCCGGACGAGCTCCTCGGCTGAACGGCCTGTTCACGGCCGCTTCCCCTCCGTAGGCTGGAAAGGGAGCGGGCCGGAAACAGTCCCGGAGAGGACGGACCAGGCCCCGCCGCCGGACGAGAAGAGGACACCGTGGACAACCAAGACATCCTGGAGCGCATCAAGGCACTCGTGGCGGAGGAACACGAACTCCGGGAAGGCCCGGGACAGCCCGGTGACGCCAAGGCCGGAGCCCCCGACGTTCTCCGCCTCCAACAGCTCGAAGAACAGCTGGACCAGTGCTGGGACCTGCTCCGCCAGCGGCGGGCCAAGAGGGACTACGGCGAGAACCCTGACGAGGCCGAGGTGCGCCCCGTCAGCGAGGTCGAGGGCTACCAAAGCTAGCCGCCGGCCATGACCTGACGGACCGCACTGTCATGCGGATCGCGTTCCTGGGGGACGTCATGCTGGGCCGGCTGGTGAACCACCACCTGGCCACGGCAGCCCCCGCCTACCCTTGGGGCGACACGCTCGGGCTCCTCCGGCAGGCGGACGTCCGGATCGCCAACCTCGAGTGCGTCCTGGCCTCCGGCGGAGCGCCGGAGCCCGGCAAGGTCTTCCACTTCCGCTCCGATCCGAAGAATGTCGCCAGCCTGCTGGCCGCGGGGATCGACGTCGTCTCGCTCGCCAACAACCATGTCCTGGATTTCGGCGAGGACGCATTCCGGGAAATGTTCCCGGTGCTGGACGGCCACGGCATCCTGCACGCCGGAGCCGGCCCGGACCTGGACGCGGCCCGGCGCCCGGCCGTGCGGCGCGTGGCCGGCACCGCCGTCGGTTTCCTTGCCTTCACGGACAACCAGCCCGACTGGGAGGCCGGTGCCGCCACCCCCGGGATTTACTACGTTCCCGTGGACGACGGCGGGCCGCGTGTCGCGGCGCTCCTGGAGCAGGTCCGGCAGACCAAGGCACGCGTCCAGTTCCTGATCCTGTCCGCCCATTGGGGCGGCAACTGGGGCTCCGATGCACCAGCCGGGCACCAGGACCTCGCGCGGGACCTCATAGACGCGGGGGCCGACGTCGTGTTCGGCCACTCCCCGCATGTGTTCCGGGGCGTGGGGATCCACCGGAACCGTCCCGTCATCTTCAGCGCCGGAGACTTCGTGGACGACTACGCCGTGGACCCGGTGGAACGCAATGACGAATCGTTCCTGTTCATCCTCGACGTCGAGGCCAACGCGCCCCGCATGCTGCGGCTGTATCCCACGGTCATCACGGGTTTCCAGGCCCGCCTGGCCGGACGGGAGGCCTCCGGCATTGCCGCCCGGATGCAGCGGCTAAGCGGGCAGCTGGG
This sequence comes from Arthrobacter sp. PM3, assembly GCF_003352915.1. Lineage (NCBI taxonomy): Bacteria > Bacillati > Actinomycetota > Actinomycetes > Micrococcales > Micrococcaceae > Arthrobacter > Arthrobacter sp. PM3. The sequence goes on from NZ_CP022314.1 coordinate 456,406, forward strand.
CACGGCGAGCACTTGGAATCCCGCCGGCCGCTGCCTGGAGATCCCGCTCGGCCGGGCCTGCCCTTGAACCGGCGGCCTCTTGCCGGGGCCACGGTCAGGCCGGTTGCGCGGCAATCTCCCGGTTCACGGCGGACATGATCTCGGTGGCGAGCAGCTCGATGGAACGGGCCGTCTCGGCAAACGGGAGGCCACCCAGCCCGATCTGGGCCAGGTACCGGGTGTTCCCGAGAGTCTGGTGGATCTCCAGGAGCTTCTCGGTGACCTGCTGCGGGCTTCCAACCAGTAGCCCCCCGCCCGGCCCGGCCCAGTCATCAAAGGTGGAGCGCGGGAAATGATCCACGGGACGCGGCATGTTTTGTTCGAAATAGGCCCGATAACGGGGGTAGAACGTCTCGCGCGCCTGCTGTGACGTCGGCGCCGTGTAGAAGTGGCCCCCGGCACCCACCGCAAGTGCACCGGCGTCGTGGCCGGCCCCGGCAGCGCTCTGGCGGTAGAGGTCAACGAGGCGGCGGAAGCGGGCGGGTCCGGACAGCAGGGCGATGAACAAGGGCAGCCCCAGCCGGCCGGCCCGGACAAAGCTGGCCGGCGTGCCGCCCACACCCACCCAGACCGGCAGCTTCTCCTGGACCGGGCGGGGCGCGATGTCCATGCCCGGGATGCTCTGGGTCAGCCGTCCTGACCACTGCACCGTCGTGTTGGCCCGGGCGTTGTCGCGCAGGTGCAGCAGCAGGCGCAGTTTCTCGTCGAACAGGGCGTCGTAGTCGTCGAGCTTGTGGCCGAACAACGGGTAGGATTCCACGAACGCCCCGCGGCCTGCGATAATCTCGGCCCGCCCATCGGAAATCAGGTCCAGGGTGGCGAACTGCTCAAAGAGCCGCACCGGATCCTGGGTGGAGAGCACCGTGACGGCCGTGCCCAGCCGGAGGGTGGTGGTTTCCCGGGCAATCGCGGCCAGGACGATTTCCGGGGCCGACAACGCGAAGTCGTGCCGGTGGTGCTCGCCAAGCCCCAGGAATGTGAGCCCGGCCTGGTCGGCCAGCCTGGCCAGGTCGATGATCTCTTTCAGGCGCTGCTGCGGGGATAGTGCGGCGCCGGTGCTGATGTTGCGGGAGAGCTCGCCAAAGGTGAAGATGCCAAAGTCCATATTCATTGAACATTCAATTATTTGCTGTCATTCCCGGGCATCCCGGAAGCCCGTGCGGAAAGTCTCTGGCTGACGGGTCCCACGCGGCGTATTCTGGGCGAAAAATTTTGAGCCTGATAGCGGGACATCCATGGCATCGAAGAACCGAGCACCATTCCGACTGGCCGGAACCTTGGGCAGACTGGGCGGATTCCTGGCGTTGAGTGCGCTGTGCGGTGTCCTGGCCGCAGGGCTTGCGATTCCCGGCGTGGCGGCAGCGGGCGTTTCCGTCAGCAACTCCATCAGCTTCTTCAACAACCTCCCGTCCGACCTGGCGGTGGACACTCCTGCGCTCTCCACCCGGGTGCTGACCTCGGACGGAAAGCAGATCGCCACGTTCTATGCGGAGAACCGGGAGAGAATCCCGCTCGATCAGATGTCCCCGTTCATCAGGGACGCCATCGTCTCCATCGAGGACAACCGCTTCTACGAGCACGGCGGGGTGGATCTCCGGGGCATCATGCGGGCGGTGGTCAACAACCTGACCCGCAGCGACGGCCGGCAGGGGGCGTCGACACTGACGCAGCAGTACGTCTCCAACGTGCTGAACGAGGCGAAAATCTCGGACGACCGGGGCGATCTGGTGCTCCTCAGCGGACAAAAGAACCTGGGCGACAAGCTGCGGGAAATGCGGCTCGCCATGGAACTGGAGAAGAGGTACACCAAGGACCAGATCCTGGAGGGCTACCTCAACATTGTGTTCTTCAACCGGGACGCCTACGGGATTCAGGCCGCGGCACGGCATTTCTACAGCACCTCCGCCAAAGACCTCACGCTGCCCCAGGCCGCACTGCTCGCCGGGCTGGTCAACGGCCCCAGCGTCTACGATCCCGTGCTCTACCCGGAAAACGCGATCAGCCGGCGCAACCAGGTGCTGGACAGCATGCTCCGCCTGGGCAAGATCACCGCGGCCCAGCATGACGCCGCCGTCGCCACCGGCGTGGGCCTGGTCATCACTCCCGGAAAGCAGGGCTGCGCGACTGCGGACATGGCGCCGTACTTCTGCGACTATATTTCGCACCTGATCCTCAACAACCCGGCCTACGGTGCGGACGCCGCCAGCCGGCAGAAGAAGCTGTACCGCGGCGGCCTGACGATCACCACCACCCTGGACAGCCGGCTGCAGGCGGCCGCGCAGGTCCAGGTGGAGGCGACCGCCGGGGCCAACGCGGACAAATGGGGCGCCTCGCTGGTCTCGATCCAGCCCGGTACCGGCAAGATCCTGGCGATGGCCCAGAACACGGTGTTCCTGCCCGAGGACGGAAAATTCGACACCCAGCTGAACTTCAACGTCGATGCCAAGGACGCCCAGGGCAACGACCTCAACGGCGCCGGCGGGTTCCAGCCGGGGTCCACTATGAAGCCCTTCACGTTCGCCGAATGGCTCAATGAGGGCAAATCCCCCACCGCGATCGTGGACGCGTCCCGGAGATCGTATCCGGTGGGTTTCCGGTGGAGGGACAGTTGCGGCCGGGTTCTCGGCGGCTACAGCACGCCGCAGAGGCTCGCCGGGCTCGGCGCCGATGACGACCTCCAGAACAACGACGCCGGCTACTACCGTCCCATGCCCATCAACTACGGCCTGTATAACTCCATCAACACGGCCACCTTCGCCACGGCCGCCCAGCTGGACTTCTGCGGCATCCAAAAGATGGTCAACGCCGCCGGACTCCACAGCGGCCTGGACAACGCTCCTATCAACATGCACCAACTCGGCAACCTGCTCGGCGCCATTGGCGTCTCGCCGCTGAACCTGGTGAACGCCTTCGCCACGTTCGCCAATGACGGCAAGTACTGCACACCGATCGCCATCCAGGAGGTCACCGATGCCGCCGGCAAGAAACTCCCGGCGGAAACCAGCGAATGCCGGGATGCCATCAAGCCTGAGGTCGCCCGGGGCGTGAACGCCGTGCTGCAGGATGTGCTGAAACGCGGATCGGGCGTATACATCAAACCCAAGGTCCAGAGCCGGTACCCCGTGGCGGCCAAGACCGGCACGTCAAACACCAACGGCTCCACCTGGGTGGTGGGCTACACCACCGGAATCGCCACCGCGTCCTACTTCGGCGACACGTTGGAAGGCCAGAAGCGGCCGGGCCGGAACATCACCATCAACGGCAAGTTCTACAAGGCAATCGACGGCTACATGCTGGCCGGCCCGCAGTGGGCGAACTACATGATGGACGCCGCAGGCCTCTACCCGGCCGCCCCCTTCCCGGCGCCGCCGGAGCCCAAATCCAAGCAGCCAACCCCGACGCCGAGACCCTCCCGCTGACGCCCGGCACCCCCGAAATCGCGCTCCGCGGGCACCTCACCGGCCACCGCCGGCAAATTGGCGTCTCGTCCCCGCCGTTCCGCGGGCCGGGCGCCGGCATGCCCCAACGGACCGGTGGGCCCCGGAGATTGCATTTACATTCCTGAAACACGGCGGTCACGTGATCTTCACGCCACGGCCATTCCTGTAACTTGCCTGCAACTTTTCGCCCGACTGCCGGAAACATGGCTCCGCGACGATTAACTCCGGATCGGGGGGCCGGCGGCGACGTGTCCCGGTACGACAGACTGACAGGAAGGGACCCGCCGGTGGAACTCACTGCTGGAAGCGTCTGGATGATTATTTCGGCGGCGCTCGTTCTGCTGATGACCCCGGCACTGGGCCTCTTCTACGGCGGCATGACCCGCGCCAAGGCCTCCCTCAACATGATGATGATGAGCTTCATCTCTCTCGGGATTGTTGGCGTCGTCTGGGTGCTCTGGGGCTACTCAATGAGCACCGGCAAGGGCGTCCTGGGCTTGTTCGGCAATCCGTTCGCCAACTTCGGGCTGAGCAACATCATGGACTCGCCCGACCTGATCAAGGCCGGCTACAGCGCCACGTTCGCAATCATCACCGTCGCGCTGATCAGCGGTGCCATCGCCGACCGCGCCAAGTTCACTTCCTGGGCCCTGTTCGTGCCCATCTGGATCACGCTCGTCTACTGCCCGCTGGCCTACATGGTCTGGGGCGGCGGACTCATGAGTGCCGGCGGTGCCGTCAGCGCCGTGTTCGGCCAGGTCATCGACTTCGCCGGCGGCACCGTCGTGGAAATCGCGTCCGGAACCGCGGCCCTGGTGCTGGTCCTCATCCTGGGCAACCGCCACGGTTTCGGCAAGGACCCCGGCCACCGCCCCCACAACATCCCCTTCATCATGCTCGGCGCCGGCATCCTCTGGTTCGGCTGGTTCGGTTTCAACGCCGGCGCCGCCACCACCGTCCAGCAGGCCGGACTGATCTGGGTAAACACCCTCGCCGCCCCTGCCGCCGCCATGATCAGCTGGCTGGTGACGGAAAAGATCCGCCACGGCCACCCCACCTCCCTGGGCGCCGCCTCCGGCGCCGTCGCCGGCCTGGTGGCCATCACGCCGTCGTGCGCCAACATCAGCCCGCTCGCCGCCCTCGGCCTCGGCTTCGTGGCCGGCGCCGCCTGCGCCGTGTTCGTGGACCTGAAGCTCAAGTTCGGCTTCGATGACTCGCTCGACGTCGTGGGCGTCCACCTCGGCGGCGGCCTCATCGGCACCCTCGCGCTGGGCTTCATCGCCCTCCCGGTGAACGGCACCGGCGGCGGCCTGTTCTACGGCGGCGGACTCCACCAGGTGATCGCGCAGACCGTGGCCGTCCTCATCACGGTGGCGGTCTCCGGCCTCGGCACCGCGGTGATCGGACTCGCGATCCACAAGACGCTCGGGTTCCGGGTCAGCCATGAAGACGAACTCGCCGGTGTGGACCGCTCCGAGCACGCCGAGACCGCCTACGCCTTTGCCGAGCTGGGTTTCAGCCGCTTCAACCCGTTCGGGCACCACGTCCGCGCCTCGCACGACGTGCACGCCGCGACTACAGCCCACGCTGCGGCCCGCGCAACGGAGGATGCGCCCGCGCCGGCCAACGAAGCCGGCATCAAGGAAGACAGCCTCGTCTGAGCCGGCCCCGCACCGCGGCGGCCCGGGCATAGGGGTGGCTCGGCATGGTGGCACAAGTTTTTCCAAAGGTCCCTGTGTATCGGCGGACGTGAGGCCTAAGATGATGGCCGGGGGGCACTCGAATTAGCGAACTCGCTTAATGGGAGGCCACGATGTTCAGCCAAGCCAGCCGCAAGGGATCAAAACCTCAGCTAGCATCGGTGGCGCAGGTCCCGCGCAGACACCGCCCCAGCACGTCGCCCCCGCTGGCCGGACTCCCGTTCCGGCGCGCCGTGGCAGCCCTCGCGGCCTTCGTGCTGCTGGCCGGCGGGGGCCTGGTCGCGGCCGCGCCTTCGTCCGCCGCCGGACCCGCGCAGGCCTACATCGTGGTACTCAAGGACGGCGCCGCGGACCCCGGAGCCACGGCGGCCGCCCAGCAAAGCGCCTACGGTTTCACTGCGACGAAGGTCTACCGCAGCGCAGTGAACGGCTACTCGGCCACCATGACGGCGGCGCAGGCGCAGCGCCTCCAGGCTGATCCCGGCGTCGACTTCGTCACGATGGGCCGGACGTTCCAGAAGCCGCAGGATCCCGCGGCCCAAGGCAAACAGGACACGCCGTTCTGGCGGGAACGGATCGCCGGAGAAGACTCCAACGTCCGCAAAGCCCTGGACCGGGGGCCGTCCCGGATCAACGTCAATGTCGCCGTGATCGACAGCGGCATCGATGCCACGCACCCGGACCTGAACGTCAAGGGCGGCGTTGACTGCCAGTCGGGCTCCCCAGTGGACGTGACCCCCGTGGATGTCATGGGGCACGGGACATTCGTGGCGGGCGTGATCGGGGCCCGGAACAACCGCTTCGGCGTGATCGGGACGGCTCCGGGGACTCCGCTGTGGTCCGTGCGCGTGGTGGACGACAACGGCCTGATCTCCGAGGAGAGCCTCATCTGCGCCATTGACTGGGTGACGTCCACGCACAAGGACGATGATCCGGACAACGACATCGCCGTGGCCAACATCAGCATCGCCGGCGGCGCTCCGGACACGGCCAACTGCGGCAAGGGCACGGACCCGATGCATTACGCGATCTGCCGCTCGGTCCGGGCCGGCGTCGTTTACGCCGTCGCGGCCGGCAACGCCGGAGAGGACTTCGCCAACACGGTGCCGGCCACCTACGACCAGGTGCTGACCGCCACCGCTATGGGCGACTTCGACGGAAAGCCCGGGGGCAAGGCCGCCCCCGAGTGCGGCACGATCGATTTTGCGCGGTACGGGCAGAAGGATGACGGGCCTGCATTCTTCTCCAACTTCGCCACCACGAGCGACGACGAGGCCCACACGGTCGCCGGACCCGGGGTGTGCATGCTCTCCACCGTCCCGGGCGGCTATGGGGTGAATCATGGCACCAGCTTCGCCAGTCCCGCCGTGGCAGGGTCCGTAGCCCTGTGCATCAGCCAGCACGAGTGCACCGGGTCCGCCTCGGACATCATGGAGCAGTACCTGAACCTGACAAAGTCGTACTCGAAGCGGCACCACGACTACGGCTTCGACGGCGATCCCATCCACCCGGTCGGCTCCCGCTACTACGGCTACCTGACCCAAACGGTGAGCTTCTGACGTTGCGCGCACGGACCCCCGGCACCGGGGGTCCGTGCGGGTTTCAGCCCAGGAGCCGGCGTTCGTAGGCGAACGCCACAAGTTGCAGCCGGGTCCCGAGGCCCAGCTTGTCCAGCACGCTCCGGAGGTGCGTCTTCACGGTGGCCTCGGAAACAAACAGGCTCTCCGCGATCCCGCCGTTGCCGAGCCCCTTGGCCGCGAGCAGGAACACGTCCCGTTCCCTGGCCGAGAGCACTTCGAGCACGGACAGGTCCGGTCCGGCAGCCGGCAGGGTCCGGGCAGCGTGCTGGAACAATTCCTGCACGGAGCCCGGGGCGATCACGGAATAGCCCGAATAAACCGTGCGGATCGCCGCGAGCAGAAACTCCGGTTCGGCGCTCTTCAGCAGATACCCGCTGGCCCCGGCCTGGACGGCCTCCACCACGGCCTGGTCGCGGTTAAACGTGGTCAGCGCAATGACTTTCGGGGCCGCGGTGCCGGCTGCTGCCGCCTCCTGCATGATCCGGTGCGTCGCGGCGACGCCGTCCAGGACCGGCATGCGCAGGTCCATGAGCATCACGTCGGGGCAGTGTTCGACGGCGAGTGCCGCCGCCTGGGCGCCGTCGCCGGCCTCCCACGCGAGTTCCAGGTCCGGCTGGCTCTCGATCAGCATCCGGATCCCGGCCCGGAACAGCGGCTGGTCGTCCGCGAGCGCCACGGTGATGGCCGAGCCGGCATCAGCCACGGTGCCCGGCTTCCTCCAGCGACAGCTGCCGGCGCCCTGCGGGTCCTCCCGCAGGCACCAGCTGCGACTCGGCGCCGGGGGCGGCGGCCTCGGCACTCCGTGTGCCGTACGGCAGGAAGGCGGTCACCCGGTACTGCTCGCCGTCCGGGCCGGCGGTCACCCAGCCCCCGGCCAGATGGGCGCGCTCCCGCATGCCGGCGAGGCCGCGGCCCACCCGCACATCGGCGGCGGGGTCGGGGCTGTCAGCCGCCGCGCGGATCCCTGACGCCACGTGCAGAGTCAGCCCGGGGCCGCTCCAGTCCAGGTGCAGCCGCACGGCGGTGCCACGGCCGCCATGTTTGAGCGCATTGGTCAGGCATTCCTGGATAATCCGGAAAACGGCGAGCTGCTGGCCGCCGGATAGCTCGACTGGCGCCCCGGACTCGCTCCGTTCGATCGCTAGGCTGCCCTGCATCCCCTCGACCAGCGGCACGACGTCGTTGAGGCCGGGCTGTGGCGCGGCCGGACCGTCGTCGTGCACTCCCTCGATGACGCGCTGCGCGTCCACCAGGGCGCTCCGCGCCGACGTCGAGATGTTCTCCAAGGCGGTCAGCACGGCTTTTGGCTGGTCCTTGCTCAAGTAGCGGGTGCCGTCGGCCTGCGCCGCGATCACGGCCAGCGAATGGGCCAGGACGTCGTGCAGATCGCGGCCGATCCGGGTCCGTTCCTGTTCCACAATCAAGTCAACTTCTGCTTCGCGGAGGCTGCTCTGTGCCAGGCTCCGGGCCCGGAAGAGGCTCCCGCGCTCCTCGTACAGGGCCAGGGCGAGTCCGACGGCGGCGCACGCCGCCGCGATCAGCAGCAGCAAGGAGAACAGCTGCCAGCCGAAGGCCCGGAGCGTCCACCGGTCGCCCATGTATAGCGGCGGGAACCAGCCCAGGCCGGCACTGTAGCGCCACGACAGCATCAGGAACGTCATGGCGCCGGCAAACACCAGGTTGGCGCCGGCCGCGAAGAACCGTGTCCTGCGCCCTGCCGTCCACTGGATGAAGCCCAGGGCCACAAACGCCCCCAGGTAGATGGCCCAGTGGTTCGCTTCCATGGGCGGCACGATGCCCAAGAACTGCCCGGCCGGCAGGGCCGCCGCACATCCGAGCGAGGCATAGGGCTTCCAGGCGGCCAAGGCGATGGCCGCCGTCATGAGGACCAGCGGCCACGTCCCCGGCCAGGTGTGGAGGCCGGGCCCCATCCGGCCTGCCTCGCCCACGCACCACAGCGTGAAGAAGAGAACGGCCGCCGCGGGGGCGCCCCAATGCCGCAAGACTTTCAGTAGTGGTTCCATGCCTGTCACCCTATCCACGGCGGCGGGCACCATCCGGTCATACCGGGCCGTGCTCAACCTTCGGGCCAGAAGAATCATCTTTCGAGCCAACCGTCTTCGGTGCGCGTAACATGGCGCCCATGACCAAGGCAGCGGTTGAGGTCACTGCCCCCGCCGATACGGTGCCGTACTCGTTGCTGGACACCGTGTTCTTCGTGGTGGGCGGCGTCTCCGCCGTCTGGCTGACCTCCCTGCTGGTGCAGTGGAGCTTCGAATGGGGCTGGGCGCAGGTCTGGTTCTTCTTCATCTTCTGGGGCCTGCTCGCCTATCTGGTCCTCCCCCGGCTGCACAGGATCCTGACCCGGCTCTACGTTCCGGACTACTTCATCGGCCGCGCCCGCACCAGCGACGGGCTGCTGGGCGATCCGGTGAACGTGGCCCTGCTGGGGTCCGCACCGCAAGTGCACGGCGTGATGCAGTCCGCGGGCTGGACGCTGGCCGATGACGTGACGCTGGCCAGCAGCCGCAGGATCGTGTCCTCGACGCTCCTGCGCCGCAGTTACCTCGAGGCCCCGGTGAGCCCCCTGTTCCTGTTTGGCCGGCAGCAGGATTTTGCGTATCAGCAGGAAGTCGACGGTACGCCGGGCAAACGCCACCACGTCCGCTTCTGGCGTTGCCCGCCCGGCTGGCTGCTCCCCGGCGGGCTGGCCGTGGACTGGCTTGCCGCCGGCATCTATGACCGCAGCGTCGGGCTGTCCCTGTTCACCCTGCAGATCACCCACAAGATTGACGAGTACACCGACGTCGAACGCGACCACGTCGTCGGAGCCATCACCGGCGCCGACCCCGCCGCCGAGGTTACGGTGATCCGGGACTTTTCGACCGGGTACCACGCCCGAAACGGCGGGGGCGACACCATCGTCACCGACGGGGACCTCCCAATCGTCGACCTCAGGAGCACGGCCGGGGCCCCGGCAGGATCCGTCCCGCCACGCAGCGACAGCCAGAACAGGCGCCCGGCGCCCACGGTTGTCGGTGCGGTCCTGGTGGGAGCCCGTGCCGCGGCGGCCGCCCTGCTGGCCCTTTCCATGGTGCTCTTTCGCGGGGAGCACGTCAGCTCACTGCTGCAGCCCGGGACGGGACCGGATATCACGGCCGCGCAGGCGGAACTGGCCGTCAGCATCGCCACGGCGGTGGTCCTGCTCTTTGTCGTCGTCGAGTTCCTGCTGGCCGGGTTTGTCTTCCTGGGGCGGAACTGGGCACGGACCGTGGCGATGGCACTGAGCACGGCGGCCATTGGCATGCAGGCGTTCGACGTCTTCTTCGGCGGACCCGACATCACGCTCCGGTCCAACCTCCCCGGTCTGGCCCTGGACATCCTGCTGCTGCTGGCGCTCTCCAGCAAGAAATCCCGCGACTATGCCCTGCGCCCCAGGAAGGAGCCCACAACGGCCTCCGGCCGGGCACTGCCCTGACCGGGCCTGTGTTGCACAGGCGTCTGCTGAACGGACCCGGGCGCCCTCCTCAAGGCGGCGGAGGGACAGGCCTTGACAGTGCCGAAGGAACCGGCGCTAGATGAAAAGTAGCCGCGGCGGCCTGTTCACCCACGCCTTCACTGCACGCCTGTCCAGGACGATTTCGCCGCAGTCTTTCAGCAGAGGAGCCGACATGACCAAGGACTCACAGGCGACTGAACGCACGCACAGCGAGACCCCCGCCGAGGGTGACCCTACCGCACTGCCGTTTGACGACCGTGCCCATTCCCAGGACCCGGCGGAAGGTCCGGACATCGACGAAGAACCGTAGCCGGCAGTCAATCACCGGCGAAATATCTCCGGGCGTGCTGTTGTTGGCTGGGGCATGACAACAATCGGAATCATCGGTGCAGGACATATCGGCAGCCAGCTCGCCCGCAAGGCGGTGGAGCTCGGCTACGACGTCGTGATCAGCAACTCGCGCGGTCCGGAAACTTTGGCGGACCTGGCCGCTGAGCTGGGGCCGAAGGCCCGGGCGGCAACACCAGCCGAAGCGGCAGCGGCGGGCGATTTCGCCGTCGTTACCGTGCCCTTGAAGAGCATCGCGGATCTTCCGGCCGGGCCGTTGGCCGGCAAGATCGTGCTGGACACGAACAACTACTATTGGGAACGCGACGGGCGCTTTCCCGCCCTCGATGCCGGAGAGGCCACCACCTCCGGCCTGTTGCAGGAGCACCTGCCGCAGTCCAAAGTCGCCAAGGCCTTCAACCACATCCTGGCCGCCCAGATCACCACGGATGGCACGCCGGCCGGTACGCCTAACCGGCGGGCCCTGGCCACGGCGAGCGACTATCCGGAGGCCGTCGCACTCGTCACCCGGGTCTATGACGAATTTGGCTTCGACACAGTCAATATCGGGCCACTGTCTGAGAGCTGGCGGGTGGAGCGGGACCGCCCCGCCTATGTGGTCCGGCAGAACGCGGCCGAGCTCACGCAGAACCTGGCCAAGGCGCCGCGGACCATCTGAGAGATCCCGGCCGGCAGCGTCCTGACCAGCGTCAATTCGCCGGAACGCTGCCCGTTCGCCGGAAGGTTCCGGCGAACGGGCAGCTTTCCGGCGAACTCGGCGACGGGCCGCTCTCCGGCGACTAGTTGGTGACGGCGGCGAGGGAGTCCTTCGCGGCGGCGGTGACGGCTTCGGCGGTGATGCCGAATTCCTGGAAGAGGCGCTTGTAGTCCGCGGACGCGCCGAAGTGTTCCAGGGAGATGGTGCGGCCGTGGTCGCCGACGAACTCGCGCCAGCCCAGGGCGAGGCCTGCCTCGACCGAGACGCGGGCCTTCACGTAGGAAGGGAGGACGGACTCGCGGTAGGCCTCGTCCTGCTTGGTGAACCATTCCACGCACGGCATGGACACGACCCGGGTGGGGATGCCTTCGGCCTGCAGGGCCTCCCGTGCNGCGACGGCGAGCTGGACTTCGGAGCCGGTGCCGATCAGGATGACCTGCGCGTCCACGGTCGCCCCGTCGCGGGAGGCTTCGGCCAGGACGTAGCCGCCGCGTGCGACGCCGGCGGTGGAGGCGAAGGTGTCGCCGTTGGCTGCGCCCTCGCCGCGNNCNNANGTGGGGATGTTCTGNCGGGTCAGGACGATCCCGGCGGGGTTCTCGTGGTTTTCCAGCATGACCTTCCAGGCCGCGGCGACCTCGTTCGCGTCGCCGGGGCGCACGACGTCCAGGCCCGGGATCGCGCGCAGGGACGCGAGCTGCTCGACGGGCTGGTGGGTGGGGCCGTCCTCGCCCAGGCCGATCGAGTCGTGCGTCCACACATACAGCGACGGGACACCCATCAGGGCGCCGAGCCGGATCGCGGGGCGCTGGTAGTCCGAGAAGATCAGGAACGTGCCGGAGAACGCCCGGGTCCGTCCGTGCAGGGCGATGCCGTTCACGATCGACGCNGCGGCGTGCTCGCGGATCCCGAAGTGCAGGACCCGCCCGTACGGGTTCCCGGTCCAGGCGTCCGTGGAGCGGGAGGCCGGGATGAACGACGGGGAACCTTCGATCGTGGTGTTGTTCGACTCGGCCAGGTCCGCGGACCCGCCCCAGAGTTCGGGCAGGACCGGGCCGATCGCGTTCANCACCTTGCCGGACGCGGCNCGGGTCGAGACGTCCTTGCCGGCCTCGAACACCGGCAGGGCCGCGTCGATGCCCACGGGCAGCTTCCTGGCTTCGATGCGCTCGAGCAGGGCAGCACCGTCCGGGTTGGACGCCTGCCAGGCCTCGAACCTGGACTGCCAGGCAGCGCGTTCCTCGGAACCGCGCGCNACNACCTTGCGGGTGTGGGCCAGGACATCCTCGTCGACCTGGAAGGACCTGGCCGGGTCGAACCCGAGCACGCTCTTCAGGGCCGCGACTTCCTCCGCGCCCAGGGCCGAGCCGTGGATCTTGCCGGTGTTCTGCTTCTTCGGCGCCGGGTACCCGATGATGGTCCGCAGCGAAATGATCGACGGCTTGCCGGTCTCGGCCTTCGCCGCCAGCAGCGCGGCNTGCAGCTCCTGCACGTCCTCGACGTAGTCCCCGGTNCGGGTCCAGTCAACCCGCTGGGTGTGCCACCCGTACGCCTCATAGCGCTTGAGNACGTCCTCGGTGAACGCGATGTCGGTGTCGTCCTCGATGCTGATGTGGTTCTCGTCGTAGATCACCACGAGGTTGCCCAGTTCCTGGTGCCCGGCCAGCGAGGACGCCTCACTCGTGACGCCNTCCTGCAGGTCACCGTCGGAGGCAATCACCCAGACCGTGTGGTCAAACGGGGACTGCCCGGCGGGGGCGTCGGCGTCGAACAGGCCCCGCATCCGGCGCTGGGAATACGCGAACCCGACCGCCGAGGCCAGGCCCTGGCCCAGCGGGCCGGTGGTGATCTCCACCCCGGCCGTGTGCTTGTACTCCGGGTGCCCCGGGGTCAGCGACCCCCAGGTCCGCAAAGCCTCCAGGTCCTCCAACTCCAGGCCGTACCCGGCCAGGAACAACTGGATGTACAGGGTCAGGGACGTGTGGCCCGGAGACAGGATGAACCGGTCACGGCCCAGCCAGTCCGGGTTCTTCGGATCGTGCCGCATCAGCTTCTGGAAGAGAAGGTACGCCGCCGGGGCCAGACTCATCGCCGTCCCCGGGTGCCCGTTACCGACCTTCTCCACCGCGTCAGCAGCCAGCACCCGGACCGTGTCAACAGCCTTCCGGTCCAGATCGGTCCATGACAGTTCTTCAGAAGCGGCGGCGGGTGATCCGGCCAGGGTGGCGGTGCTGGTGTTCATCGGGTTGTTCCATTCATTCTGCGGCGGTGATTCTGCGGTTGAGGGCCTGCGGAAGGCACGGGCGGGGCGGCATCCGCAATGGATGCCGCCCCGTCCGTGCGGGAAAGGAGGGATCAGCGCTGGACGGCGGTCTCGAGCTTGAGCATCTTGGCGATGACGTAGTCGAGTTCGGAGTCGTCGAAGATCTTCTTCCAGTCGTCCTTGATGATGGTGTCCTTGCCGTACTGGATGGCGATTTCGCAGGCCTCGGAGAACGGGTTGGAGCCGCGCAGGGCGTTGGTCAGGGCGATCTGGACGTGGCCGAACAGCATGGCCTTGGCCGCTTCCTCGGGGACGCCGGCGGTGTGCACGGTCTCGTGCAGGGCTTCCTTGAGCAGGGTGCCGATCATGCAGGCGACCGTCTCGACCAGGGTGGGCTCGAGGATGGCGAGCTGCTTCACGGTGACCCAGTGGACGTCGATGACGGGGGCGTAGATGACCTTGATGGTCGCTTCGGCGACGGCGCGGGTTGCCTCGGTGGCGTCGTCGTCGATCGCGGCGACCACGTTCTGCGGGGCGCCCTGGCCGCCGAAGGTGTCGGCCCATTCTTCCTTGGTGGTGCGTTCGAGGAAGACGGAGGGGTGGCAGGGGTGGGCCACGGCCTGGACGACGTCCTCGCGCGTGGCGAGCAGGCCGGCGTAGGCGGCGGCCGGGTCGAGGGTGAGCAGGATGGCGCCGGACTTCATCTGCGGCACGACGCCCTGGGACACGATGCCCAGGACGGTGTCCGGCACGGCGAGGATCACGACGTCGGCGTCTTTGATGGCGTCCTCGGTGGTGCTGATCTCGCGGCCTTCGGCGCGGACGCGCTCCTGGCCGGCCGGGGAGTTCTCGCTGTAGTAGACGGTGTGGGCGCTCTTCTGGAGGTTGGCTGAAACGCGCAGCCCCATTTTGCCTCCGGCTCCGATAACGGCAACGGTCAAGTGTTCTGCTGACATTTCAGTTACTCCTTAGGAAATCGAGGCTTTGCTGGGTCCACTGTTTTTCGAGGCGGATGGTCTCGTCTTCGGAGGCCTGCCACGGCAGCCAGTGCTCGATGATCTGGTTGATATTTCTTTCTTTGGGCTGCAGCTTCCGGGCCATGTAGGCATAGTCCAGGAGGCCTTCGCCGAGGGGGGCGCCGGAATAGGTGAATCCGACCCAGCCCTCCTTGCGGCTGAACGCAAAGTCTTTGATGTGCATGTTGAGGACATAGGGCGCGACGGCGTCGATCACCTCGCGCGGGGACTCCAGCGCCGCCACGGTGTTGGCGGGGTCGCTGCAGATCCCCAGGTAGGGGCTGCCGACCCGGGCGATGACGTCCAGGACGCGGGCCGTGGGGACCTGTTCGTAGGTTTCCACGGCGATCCGCACCCCGGCGGCCTCGAACTCGGGCAGGACGCCGGTGAAGATGGCCGCGGCCTCGTCGGCGTCCGGCGTGTGGCCGGGGACGTTGAACATGGTCCGCAGCAGCGGCGCGCCCAGGATCCCGGCAATCCGCAGGAAGTTCCGGAGGTGTTCGGGCCGGATGCCCTTGGTGCCGAGTTCCAGCGAAATCCCCAGGGCATCCGCGGTGGCCCGGACGGCGGCCAGTTCCTCATCCGTCATGGCTTCCAGCGGGGCGTAGTCGCAGACCTGGAAGAGGTCCACGCCCAGCGCCGCGGTCTCGGCGAGGGCGGCGTGCAGGTCCAGCGGTGCCGAGACCCGGTCCGAGAGCTGCCAGAAGAACGCGTAGCTGCTCAAGCCGATTCTTGAAACGGATCCGACCCGGCTCACGCGGCAACCTCCTGCCTGGTAGACCGGGCGGCGGCCTCGTCCAGGATGGTCTTGAGGGCGGCCGGATCGTGGGCGAAGCGGCCCAGGAAGAGCCCGGCGACGGCGTTGTCGAGTTCGGTGATCAGGCCCGGTCCGGCGCTGCCGCCGTAGATGACCCGGCTGTCCGCCTGGCCCGGCAACGACCGCAGGTGCGCGTCCAGCCCGGTGATGACGCCGCTGATGTACTCGGCGGTGGCCGGTTTTGGGGCGCCGATAGCCCACTGCGGTTCGTAGGCCACGATCGTCCGGCCGGCCGGGGCCAGCGACTGTGCCCGGTTCAGGGCGGCGTCGATGTCCGCGGCGCAGTAGCGGATGGCTTCCTCGACCGAGCCGGGCTGCTGTTCGCCGACGCAGAGCACCGGGGTCAGGCCGTTGCGGTAGGCGGCGGCGGTCTTCAGCCCGATGGTCCGGTCGTCTTCGCCGAAGATGCGGCGCCGTTCGGCGTGGCCGACCTCGGCGTAGCGTCCGCCGAGCTCGGCAACGGTGCGGCCGGAGACTTCGCCGGTGAACGCGCCTTCGTCTTCCCAGAAGATGTCCTGGGCCCCGGCGGCCGCCCCGGCGGGGCCCAGGATCCGGGCCGCGTCGGGCAGCGCGGGCAGCGCCGGCAGGACGAACAGTTCAATCTCGCCGCTCTGCACCGCGGGATGCGCCAGCGCGACGGCGGCGACGTCGCGGCAGTACTCCAGCGTGCGCTGGTAGCCGAAGTACATCTTCAGGCTGACGCCGATCACGGCCTTCGATGTCGTCGTGGCGTTAGCAGGTCGTGACACCTTCGTAGTCCTTAATCAGGGTGACCTTTTCGGCCGAGGCGGAGGTTTCGTCGAAGGTGTAGGTGAGCCATTCCTTGGCGAGCCGGCGGGCCAGTTCCAGGCCGATGACGCGCTGGCCCATGGTGAGGACCTGGGCGTTGTTGGACAGGATGGCCCGTTCGACGGAGAAGGAGTCGTGCGCGGTGACGGCGCGGACACCGGGGACCTTGTTCGCGGCGATCGCCACGCCCAGGCCGGTGCCGCAGACCAGCAGGGCGCGGTCGGCCTCACCTGCGGCGACGAGTTCGGCGGCGGCGATCGCCACGGACGGGTAGGGGGTGTGGCTGGTGGCGTCGACCCCGACGTCGGTCACGGACGCGACGAGCGGGTTGGCTTCCAGGTCCGCTTTCAGGGCTTCCTTGTATTCGAATCCGGCGTCGTCGGATCCGATGACCAGGCGCAGTGTGGCGCTCATGCGTTCTCCTTCAGGGGTGTGTTCTGGATGAGGGTGTTGTGGATTGCCCGGACGATCAGCGCCATGGACACGGCACCGGCGTCGGGGGTGCCGAGGCTCTTCTCGGCGTGCGGGCGGGCCCTGCCCATCAGGGGCAGAAGGTTCGCGGTGGCTTCGGCGGACTGTTCGGCGACCGCGGCCGCGGCGCCCCAGCCCTGCCGCAGGGAGCCCCCGTCCTGGACGGCGGCGGTGAGGGCGTCGCTGAACGGTGCCAGGACGTCCACGAGGGTCTTGTCACCGACCTTGGCCTTGCCGAAGTCCATGATCGAGCGCTTCGCCTCGGCCACCCCGGCGGCGACGGCGGCCGCGCCCGGGGCGTCGGTGTCGCCCACGGCGTTCCCGACGGCTCGCAGGGCCATGCCCCACAGGGCACCGGACGTGCCGCCGGCCTTGTCGGCCCAGGCGTCCGCGGCCAGATTAAGGACCGTCCCGGCGCCGGCTCCGCGGTCGACGGCGTCTGCCGCGGCCGCCGCCGCGGCGTGAATGCCGCGTTCCATGCCGATGCCGTGGTCGCCGTCGCCGGCGATCGCGTCAATCCGGCCCAGTTCGGCCACGTTCGCGTCGATCACGGACTTCGCCGCGTCCAGGGCGGCCAGGACACGCACGGCCCCTGCCCGGGATTCCTCCGTCGCCTCGGGAATCGCCGCCGCCTCCGCGACGGCCACGGCCAGCTCGGACGCGTCCAGCGCCTGCGCGGTGACGGCGCCGCGGCGGAACGCCGGAGCATCGCACGGGGCGTTCCACAGGGTTTCGAGTTCGGGATCGAGCCAGAACAGGGTCAGGGACGTGCCGGCCATGTCGAAGCTCGTGACGAGCTCGCCGACTTGCGGGTCCACGGCCTCGATCCCGGCCTCGGCCAGCAGCTGCGCGACCCGGCGGTAGACCACGAACAGTTCCTCGTACTTCACACTGCCCAGGCCGTTGAGGATCGGCACCACCCGGGCGGGCCGGTCCGTGTCGCCGACACTCAGCCCGTCGGGAACCTCGGCCAGGAGATCCTTGACCAGCAGTCCGGCGAGTTCGTCCGCCGTCGGAACCTCCTGCTCGCCGATGCCCGGCTCGCCGTGGATGCCCATCCCGACCGCCATCCGGCCCGCCGGGACGGAAAACAGCGGTTCCGGCGCGCCCGGCAGGGTGCAGCCGCTGAACGCCACGCCGAACGACCGGGTCCGGTCATTCGCGCGCTCGGCGATAGCGACGACGTCGTCCATGGTGTACCCGGCTTCGGCGGCCGCGGCGGCGACCTTGAACACCGTCAGGGCCCCGGCGATCCCCCGCCGCTTGTGCCGCTCGGCCAGCGGGGCCGAGGAGATGTCGTCCGTGACGGCGATGCTGCGGCAGTCAATGCCCTCGGCCCGGAGCTTGTCCTGCGCCTGGGTGAAATGCAGGACATCCCCGGCATAGTTGCCGTAACCCAGCAGCACCCCCGCGCCGTTGTCGGCGGCCTTCGCCACGTTATAGACCTGCTGGGCCGACGGGGACGCGAACAGGTTCCCCATCGCCGCGCCATGCGCCAGGCCCTGGCCCACCAGGCCGGCGAACGCCGGGTAGTGCCCCGACCCGCCGCCGATCACCAACGCCACCGTCTCCGGGGTGCTGCGCGTGCTGCGCGCCACACCACCGGACACGCGCCGCACCCAACGGCCGTGCGAGGCAACAAAGCCCTCGATCATCTCATCAGCAAACGCTGCAGGGTCATTGAACAGGCGGGTCATGGGTACTCCTGGAAAAGGGGAAAAGCTGGTTGGTAGGTGCCCGCCGCGGGCATGGGGCAGCGCGGCGGGCACCGGTCGGGTGGGGATTGCGCATCCCGGGCGACTCCACCCTCGGTGGGGGAGACGCAGTGAAGACCGTGCCTAGGAGTGCGCGGCGGCTGACTCTGCCGGAGTCTCGGCGGTGACCGGGGAGGTGGCTGAGTCGGCGGTGCCCTTGCGGGCCAGGAGCACCATGAGGATGGCGGAGAGGAGCATGAAGCCGCCGACGGCGAACATCGGCACGGTGTAGCCGCCGGTCCAGTCCTTGAGCCAGCCCGTGATGTAGCCGGCGCTGAAGCCTGCCAGGTTGCCCACGGTGTTGATCAGGGCGATGCCCGCCGCGGCGGCCGCGCCGGTGAGGAAGCGGGTGGGGACGGTCCAGAAGTTCGGCAGTGCCGCGAAGATGGACATCGCGGTGACCGTGATGACCGCGATCGTGGCGGCCGGCGAGCCGGCGAAGAGGGCCAGCGGGATGCTGAGGCCGCCGATCAGGGCCGGGAGGGCGATGTGCCAGGTCTTGACGCCGCGCTTGGTGGCGTCCTTGGACCAGAAGTACAGGGCAACGGCCGCCGGGAGGTACGGGATGGCCGTGATCAGGCCCTTCTGGAAGACGTCAAACTTGGCGCCGTACAGGCCTTCGAAGCCGGAAATGATGGTGGGCAGGAAGAAGCCGAGCGCGTACAGGCCGTAGATGAAGCCGAAGTAGATGAAGGACAGCATCCAGACCCGGCCGTTGCCGAACACCGTACGGACGCTTGCGTGCTTGTTGCCGGCCGCGGTTTCGTTCTTTTCCTTCTCCAGGGCACCGGTCAGCCAGGTCTTCTCGTCCGGGGTCAGCCACTTGGCCTTGGCCGGGGAGTCAGCGAGGTAGAACCAGGCGATGATGCCGATCAGGATGGCCGGGATCGCGACGCCGAAGTACATGACGCGCCAGCCTTCGAGGCCAAAGAGGCCGTGCTGCTGGATCAGGAGGGCGGCAAGCGGGGCGCCGATCACGGTGGTCAGCGGCTGGGCCAGGTAGAACAGGGCGAGGATCTTGCTGCGGTGCCGGGACGGAACCCAGAGGCTCAGGAACAGGATGGCGCCGGGGAAGAAGCCGGCCTCGGCGACGCCGAGGATGAAGCGCAGGATATAGAGCTGCTCGACGTTGGCCACCCAGGTGAAGAGGAGGGACACGATGCCCCAGCTGACCATGATCCGGGCCAGCCAGCGGCGGGCGCCGAACTTGTGCAGGGCGAGGTTGCTGGGGACTTCGAGCAGGATGTAGCCGATGAAGAAGACGCCGGACGCGAAGCCGAACTGGGCGGCGGACAGCCCGAGATCCGTGTTCATGCCGTTGGGACCGGCAAAGGAGATCGCCGTGCGGTCCAAATAGTTGATGAAGAACATGAGGGCGACGAACGGCACCAGCCGTACCGCCACTTTCCTGATTGCAGATCTTTCGACCACTGATTGCGTGGTGTCCACATTGACTCCTAGATGTCGGGATCCCGGCGGCTTCCAGCACTGGAAGCTCCGTGATTGGTCTCATCGCGTAGTTCCAACGGCTGGCCAGGCCCCTAACTAAGCGTGTGATAAAAACCATAAGCTGTCCAGAGCAAATTGGTCAACCGGTTGACTTCTTTGTTTGCCTGATGGACATCTGCGCTACACGCCCGCCCCGGGTTGTTACGCTTTGAAGGTGTCCGTTAACTCCGCCGCTTCGACGGCTAAAATCAGTGCCGCGCTCGGTTCCATGGAGCAGGGATCTGTCGTGTCGGAAGTCGCGGAACGCCTCCTGGGCTATTTCACGAGCGGTGAGATCGCCGTCGGGACCCGACTGCCCGCCGAACGCCAGCTTGCCGCCTCACTGGGCGTGGGCCGCTCCGCCGTCCGGGAGGCCCTCGCCGCACTGGAGATCCTCGGGATCGTGATCGTCCGGCCCGGGTCCGGCACTTACCTGCGCGACGGCATCTCCGAGCTCCTCCCCCGGACCTTGAGTTGGGGCCTCATGCTGGGCGCCCCCCGCACCCGGGAACTCGTGGAGCTGCGCAGCGGCCTCGAGGTGCAGGCCGGCCAGCTGGCCGCCGCGCGGATTACCGAGGACGCCCTGGCGCGGATGCGCGCCAACCTGGCCACCATGGAGGCCAGCCTTGAGGATCTGGGCACTTTCGTGGAGGCCGACGCCGCCTTCCACCGCGAAATCGCCGCCGCCTCCGGCAACCAGGTCCTGCAGGAGCTCCTGCAGAGCATCCGTTCGCTGCTGAGGATCTGGGTTGACCGCGCCCTGACGGACGAGGGCCACGCGGCGTCGGCCCTGGCCGAGCACCGGGAAATCTTCAAGGCACTGGAGTCCCGGGATGAAGCCGCAGTCACGGCAGCGATGCGCTCGCACATGGGAACCGCGTCCCGGCGGCTGCTGGCCGGGTTCGACGCTGACCGCGGCGCCACGGACTGACCCGCCTCCTCCCCTTCCCACCACACGCCCCTCCCCCAACGCACGAATTCGCCGGAAGCGTGCCCGTTCGCCGGAAGGTTCCGGCGAACGGGCAGCTTTCCGGCGAATTCTTGCGTCGCGCGGCTGGGGAGGCCTTAGGAGGGGACCCCCACGGGCGCCGCGGCGAGGGTGCTCAGTGCGACCGGGGCCGGCCGTGCCACCGTGCTTTCGATCCTGACGGACGCGCCCGTTTGCGCCGATTCGAGCACGGACTCCATCACCTCCAGGGCGTGGAATGCCAGGGCTCCCCCGGCCCGGGGCTCCTGCCCGGCCGGGGTGCGGACCAGGTCCGCGATGCCGAAGCCGCGCCCCGAGTCCGCGTAGCCGGCGGAGACCGGGAGCGTCTCCCAGTCCTGCGCACCGAGGGCGAAAAGCTGCACGTCGCCGTCGAAATGGTTGGGGTCCGGGACGGCCAGGGACCCGAACTCGCCGTGGATTTCGATGTTGGGGCTCTGGGTCTTCACTGCGTCGAAGCTCATCACGAGCGTGGACAGCGCCCCCGAAGCGTGGACCAGGACGCCGGTGACGTGGGTGTCGGTCGCCACGGGCACGGTCTGGCCAACGCGTGCGCCCGAGCCGATGGTCCGCTCCGCCCTGGTGTGGCTGGCCGCGCCGATCACCGAGACCACCGGTCCCAGCAAGGTGACCAGCGCGGAGACGTAGTACGGGCCCATGTCCAGAAGGGGCCCGCCGCCGGGCTGGTAGTAGAAGTCCGGGTTCGGGTGCCAGCGCTCATGGCCGGGGGTGACCATGGTGGCGGTCGCGGAAATCGGCCGGCCGATCAGCCCGTCGTCAATCGCCTTGCGGGCGGTCTGGATCCCGGTGCCGAGGACGGTGTCCGGGGCGCAGCCGACGGCGACGCCGGCAGCCCGCGCGGCGTCGAGCACCTGCCGCGCCTCCGCCGTCGTGGCCGCGAGCGGCTTTTCACCGTAGACGGACTTGCCGGCGGCAATCGCCCGGAGGGCGACCCCGGCGTGGGCCGCCGGGATGGTCAGGTTCAGGACGAGGTCGACGTCGTCGGCGGCCAGCAGTTCGTCCACGGTGACGGCACGGACGCCGTCGTAGGAATCCGCCACGGCCTGTGCCCGGGCGGGGTCCAGGTCCGCGACGGCGACGAGGTTGATGGGGCCGTTGTCCCGAAGCTGCCGGAAGGTTGCCAGGTACTGGGCGATGATGGCTCCGCACCCGATGATCCCAACGTTGGTTGGCTGGTCTGTGTCGATTGGCTGGTCTGTGTCGATTGGCTGGTCTGTGTCGATTGGCTGGTCTGTGTCGATTAGCTGGTTCGGGTCTAACGGCTTGCCCACAGCAGGCCCCTTTCGATGATGGTGCGGACGTTGGTGTCCTGGAGGATTTCGACGCGGTGTCCCGGGGTGCAGACGAAGATCTTGCCTTTGCCCCACTGCCGGGTCCAGATGGCCGGGGACGTGACTTCCCGGTGCCAGGGGTCCCAGGCGCGGACCTTCTGGGTAGTGGTGGCCAGGACGTCAATGTAGTCGTCGGCGAGGACCCAATACTGTTCGGTGACGAGGTCGAAGTCGCCGAGCCCGGCGGTGATCGGGTGCTCCGCGGCCGCCGGCAGCATGTTGACCGTGTAGGGCACGTAGTTGTCAGGCTGCCCGCCCGTGCGCTCGTCCGGGTGCTTGCCCGGGTGGCAGGCGAACTGGCCTCCGACCAGGTGCAGGTAGTCCGAGGTGTTGCGGTAGGAGTCGGCGATGCCGCCGTGCCAGCCGGCCAGGCCGGTGCCGTTTTCGACGGCGGTCCGGAGCCCTTCGAACTCGTCCTTTTCGATGGTGGACATCGTCATGCACTGCAGGATGAGGTCGACGCCGGCCATGTAGTCGGCGTCGGCGTAGATCTTGGGCGATTCCTCGATCCTGACCTCGTAGCCGTTGGCCTTCAGGTACGGGATGAATTCCTCGGTGGCTTCGACGGGCTGGTGCCCGTCCCAGCCGCCGCGCACCACGAGGGCGGTCTTGGGGTTGCTTGTCATGGAGTTCCTTGGTGTTGGTGTTCTGTGCGCGGTTCAGCGGGCGGCGAAGGCCGCGTCGAAGGCGGCTGCGGGCGGTGTGATGGTGGCGAGGTCCCTGACGAGCGCGAGGGCCTGGGGTGCGCCGATGAGGCGGTCCATGCCGGCGTCCTCCCACTCGATGCTGGTGGGCCCCCGGTAGCCGATGGCGTTCAGGGTCCGGAAGATCGGTTCCCAATTGACGTGGCCGTGGCCTGCCGTGACGAAGTCCCATCCGCGGCGCGGGTCCGCCCAGGGAAGGTGCGAGCCGAGCCGGCCGTTGCGGCCGTTGAGTTGCCGGACGGACTCCTTCACATGGACGTGGAAGATCTTCTCGGCGAAGTCCTGCAGGAACATGACGGGGTCCAGGTCCTGCCAGATGAAGTGGGAGGGGTCGAAGTTCAGGCCGAAGCTTTCCCGGTGCCCGATCGCCTCGAGGGTGCGTTTGGCGGTCCAGTAGTCGTAAGCGATTTCGGACGGGTGGACTTCCAGGGCGAAGCGGACCCCTTCCGCGTCGAAGACGTCGAGGATCGGGTTCCAGCGGTCGGCGAAGTCCTGGTAGCCGCGGTCGATCATGGCCTCCGACGCCGGCGGGAACATGGCGACGCATTTCCAGATCGAGGATCCGGTGAAGCCGGTGACGGTCTTCACGCCCAGCCTGGCGGCTGCACGGGCCGTGGTCTTCATGGCGTCGGCGGCCCGGGCGCGCACGCCTTCGGGGTCGCCTTCGCCCCAGACGTCCGGAGACAGGATGTCCCGGTGGCGCTCATCGATGGGGTCGTCGCAGACGGCCTGTCCGGTGAGGTGGTTCGCGATCGCGTGGACGGTGAGGTTGTGCTTTTCCAGGATGTCGAGCCGGCCCTGGAGATAGGCGTCGTCCTCGACGGCGCGCAGCGGGTCCAGGTGGTCGCCCCAGCAGGCGATTTCGAGGCCGTCGAAGCCCCATTCGCCGGCGAGCCGCGCCACTTCCTCGAAGGGCAGATCGGCCCACTGGCCGGTAAAGAGGGTGATGGGTCGGGTCATGGTGTGTCCTCTCAGACTTTTTGCCAGCGGCTGTCGGATTCGGCGCTGGTTTCGACGGCGGCGAGGACTTTCTGGACCTGGACCGCGTCGGCGAACGACGGCGACGGGGGCCGGTTGCCCGCGATCGCCTGGATGAGGTCCACGACCTGGTGGGTGAAGAGGTGTTCGTAGCCCAGGCCGTGGCCGGTGGGCCACCAGCTGCCGGTGTAGGGGTGTTCGGGTTCGGTGACCTGGATCTTGCGGAAGCCGGCGTCGGGGCCGTCGGCGGCGTCGTAGAAGGACAGGGCGTTCATGTCCTCGAAGTCGAACGCGAGCGAGCCCAGCGTGCCATTCAGTTCGATGCGCATGGCGTTCTTCCGGCCCAGGGCGAACCGGGTGGCCTCGAAGACCCCGATCGGCCCGCTGTCGGCTTGACCGGGCTCAGTTTGGCCGCCACCGGGTCCGGATCCTTCGAACCGGGCGGTGAAGATCGCGGCGTCGTCCACGGTTACCGGCCCGCGGACGGTGTCAGCGCCGGTGGCGCCGTGCCCGCCCAGGCCGACGAAGTCCCCGGCGACGGGGCGTTCGGTCACGAAGGTCTCCAGGAGGGCCGAGACGCCGGTGATGTTCCGGCCGGTGATCCACTGGGCGGCGTCGATGCTGTGCGCCCCGATGTCCCCGAGCGAACCGGACCCGGACTTGGCCTTGTCCAGCCGCCAGGTCAGCGGCGCGTCGGCGTCGGAAAGCCAGTCCTGCAGGTACTGCGCCCGGACGTGCCGGATCTGACCCAGCCGCCCGGCGTCGACCATCCGTTTGGCCAGGGCCAGGGCCGGGGTGCGCCGGTAGCTGAAGCCGCACATCGAGTAGACGCCCCGGGCGGCGGCGGCGTCCGCGGCCGCCGCCATGCGTTCGGCCTCGGCCACGGAGTTCGCCAGTGGCTTCTCGCACAGCACGTGCTTGCCGGCCTCGAGCGCGGCGATCGCGATCTCGGCGTGGGTGTTGCCGGGGGTGCAGATGTCGATCAGGTCGATGTCGTCCCGCTCGATCAGCGCCCGCCAGTCGGTCTCCGCGGATGCCCAGCCCATCTTCTCCGCCGCGGCCCGCACACCGTCGGCGTTCCGGCCCGCGACGGCGGCCAGCTCCGGGCGCAGGGGCAGGTCGAAGAACCGCGGCGCGGTCCGCCAGGCGTGGGAATGCGCGGCCCCCATGAAGGCATAGCCCACCATCCCCACCCGCAGGGGTTTCGGTTCAATCACAACAAGTCCTCTCTATTTGCTGAAGCCCGCGGTCAGGCCGCTGAGCAGCTGGCGCCGCGCGAGGACGTAGACCACCAGGAGCGGCAGGGTGGCGAGCACGACGGCGGCCAGCACGGCCGGGATGTTCACGCTGAACTCGCCCTGGAAGGTCCACAGGGACAGCGGCAGCACCCGGGTTTCCGGGCTCTGGGTCAGGATCAGCGGGAACAGGAAGCCGTTCCAGACGTGCAGCGCGTTGTAGATCCCCACCGTGATGACGGCCGTTTGGTCATGGGCAGCGCCAGGCGCCACATCATGGACCAGTCCGAGCAGCCGTCCAGCCGCATCGATTCGAAAAGTTCGTTGGGCACATCCCGCATGAAGTTGGACAGGATCAGCACGGAAATCGGGATGGCGAATGCGATGGAGGGCAGGATCAGCGCCAGCAGGGTGTCATACATGTGGGCCCGGGTGATCATCCAGTAGATGGGGATGATGGTGGCGTGCAGCGGAATAGCCAGGCCCAGCAGGAACAGGTTGTTGGTCCAGCCAAGGAACCTGCTCTTGCCGCGGACAATCGCGTAGGCGGCCATGAACGCGACCAGGAGCGCCGGGAAGACGCTGCCGGCGGTGACGATGAGGCTGTTGGCGAAGTAGCGGGCGAAGTCGTTCTCCAGGACCAGTTTGTAGTTGTCCAGGGTGGGCTCGGAGGGCGGCATCATCGGGTTGGACGCGAAGAAGCCTGCCTGGTTCTTGAAGCTGGTGATGACAACGTAGTAGACGGGGATGATGATGATTGCCAGCCAGAGCCAGCCGCCGGCGCCGCCGAGGACGTTGGGCCGCGACCGTCCCGTGCGCTTGGCCTGCGGACGGGGGCTGCTGACGGCAGGGGGTCGGGTGGCGGACGGGACGGGGAGCTGGGTTGTGGAAGCCATCAGGCACCTTCCAGTTGGCTGGCATTGCGGTTCTTGCCGCCCAGCCGCTGCAGCAGCAGGGCCAGCGCGAGGCCGATGACGACGAGGATGACGCCGAGGGCACTGGCAGCGCCCATGTCATTGGCTTTGAACCCGGTGAGGTACATGTGCAGCGGCAGCAGCCGGGTGGCATAGCCGGGACCGCCGCCGGTGAGGACGAAGACGAGGTCGAAGTACGCCAGCGACCCGACCACCATGAGCGTCGAGGACGTGATGATGGTGTACTTCAGCTGCGGCAGGGTGATGCTGAAGAACTGTTGGATCCGTCCGGCACCATCGATTTGCGCGGCCTCGTACAGCGAGGTCGGGATCTGGCGCACGCCGCCTTGGTAGATCAGCGTGTGGAAGGGGACGAACTGCCAGGCGATGACGAAGACCACGACGAACAGCACCAGGTCCGAGTTGCCCAGCCAGTCCTGGGCCAGGAGTGGGATGCCGAGCCCCGCGCCCAGGCCGAAGTTGGGGTCCAGGAGGGCCTTGAACGCGATGGCGACGGCGGCCGAGGACAGCAGCAGGGGCACGAAGTACAGGACTGCCAGGACGGCCCGGTACTTCTGGCCTGCGGCGGTGAAGACGCCCAGCAGGAGGCTGATCGGCGCCTGGACGATGAAGGAGAAGAACATGATCTTGGCCGTCACCAGCAGGGCGTTGCCGGTGACCGGGTCGGTCAGGACAGTCGTCCAGCTGGACAGGCCGTCCAGCTTGATCTCGCCCAGGCCGTCCCAGCTGGTGAAGCTCAGGAACAGGACGCCGATCAGCGGAATGATGGCGAACAGCAGGAAGAAGGCAAGGGCCGGCGCTGCCAGCCATCCCGACGGGCCCCGGTCGAGGGCCCGCCGGGAGGAACCGGATGTGGTGGACACGGGATTACTTTCCGATCGTCGCGTTCATCGTGGCGACGAACTGCTCCGGGGTGATCTTCTTCAGGAAGATCTGGTCCAGGTTGGCCAGCATCGCGTCACCCTGCGCCGGGCTGAGGGCCTGGTCCCAGGAGAGCGTGAAGCTCGGAGCGTTCTTGGCCATGTCGTACACGTAGGTCAGGAAGTCCTTGTCCGGGGACGCGGCGAGCTTGGCCTCGATGCCCTTGACCACCGGAACGGCGCCGGAGTCGATGAGGCTCTGGACGTTGCTGTCCGAGAACATGCCGCTCTTGACGTACTCGAGGGCGGCCTTCTTCTGGCCCTCGGTGGCCTTCGAGGAGACAGACCAGAAGTTGGATGGGTTCCCGACGACGTTCGCCGGGTCTCCCTTGCCGCCGGAGACCGTGGGGAACGTGGTGTAGCCGAGTTTGCCGCTCTTGACGAAGTCGGCGGCGTCCTTCTTCATGCCCTGGTAGATCCAGCCGCCCTGCAGGATCATGGCCGACTTGCCGGTGTAGAGCAGGGCCTGGTCCGCGTTGCTGTCCGCGGCGATGGAGGAGAACCCGTTGACGAAGCCGCCGGCGTCCACGAGCTGTTGGATCTTGGTCAGCGCCTCGGTGACGGCGGGGTCTGACCACGCGCCCGGCTTGTTGGCCGCGATGTTGGCGAAGACTTCGGGGCCGCCGATGCGCTCCACGAGGTACTCCAGCCACATCAGGTCCGGCCAGCGGGACTGGCCGCCGAGGGAGAACGGCGCGATCCCGGCGTCCTTGAACTTCGGCACGAGTGCCATGAGCTCGTCCCAGGTCTTGGGGGCCTGGACTCCCACCTTGTCGAAGACGTCCTTGTTGAAGTAGAGCACCACGGGCTGCACGTTGTTGTTGGGCAGGGCGTAGGTCTTGCCGTCGATGACGCCGTTCTTCAGCACTGCGGGAAGGTAGCGGTCCTGCACGTCCGGGTTGTCCTT
Source organism: Arthrobacter sp. PM3 (assembly GCF_003352915.1). NCBI lineage: Bacteria > Bacillati > Actinomycetota > Actinomycetes > Micrococcales > Micrococcaceae > Arthrobacter > Arthrobacter sp. PM3. Next base: position 484,320 of record NZ_CP022314.1, read on the forward strand.
GAGGAACGCGGAGAGATCATCCACCTGGCCGGCGTCGACATAGGACTTCAGCACGCCCCCGCCCCAGCCGTAGATGAAGGTCGGGCCCTGGCCGGCGCCGACGGCGGTGCGCACCTTGGTCTTGTAAGCATCGTTCGCGAAGAAGTCCAGCTTGATGGAGGAATCCGGGTGGGCGGAATTCCAGTCCGTGATGGATTTCTGCAGCACGGGCTGGTTGCCGCCCGTCAGGCCCCACATGGTGGCGGAGTCGGCGCTCGCGGCGGTGCCGGCCGGGCCGCTGGAGCCGCAGGCGGCCAGGCTGAGTGAAACTGCGGCCGCGGAAACGGCGATCGCGGCACGGCGAAACGTACGATTTTTCATCTGGGATTCCATTCGTCCTCCGGGTTCTGCGCTGAGGTCCCGGTTGTGAGTGGCGGCAGGCCGGCCCGTCTCGAAGAAGGCTGCGCTGCCGCTGCTGATGGGTGAAGCTGGATTTTCGAAAAGTTTCGTAAAAGTCTGCGACTTGTGAAACTAAAGTAACGGTGACTGCGGTCACAGTCAAGGGCGGATTCGGAACCTGAACGTGTTGCATGACCCGCAAGCTTGACGCAAAGGGCAAAGCACGCCAGACTGCTTCGTATCGAAATATTTCGAAAGTGCAGGAGTCATCGTGTCAGTAGTTCAGGGTCCCGGGAGGCCAACGCTTGCGGCCGTCGCCCGCCAGGCCGGCGTCTCCTCCCCCACGGTCTCCAAGGTGATCAACGGGCGGGAGGACGTGGCGGAGACCACCCGGGCCAAGGTTCTGGCGGCGCTGGAGCAGCTGGGGTACCAGTCTCCCCAGCAGCGCAAGAAGGCCGACGGCCGGACGGCCATCGTGGAGGTGGTGTTCGACTCCCTGTACTCGGCCTACGCCGTCGAGGTCCTGAACGGGATCCTGGAGCAGGCCGCCTTGACCGACGTCGAAGTCCTCCTGGACGTGACCGGGCACCTGCCGGCCGTGACACTCAGTCCGGAGCGGCGCGCGCAGCGCATTCTGGATGAAGGCCGGGTCGGCCTGATTGTGGTGACGTCCGGGTTCAGCACGGCCCAGCTGCATGCCTTCCGCCGGCGGCACATCCCCGTGGTGGTGATCGATCCGCTCAACCCGCCGCCTCCGGAGGTGGTCAGCGTGGGGGCCACCAACTGGGCCGGCGGCAAGGCAGCCACCGAGCACCTGCTGGAACTCGGCCACCGGCGGATCGCCTACATTGGCGGGCCGGAGACGGCCGAGTGCAACCAGGCGCGCCTGCACGGCTACATGGCGGCCCTCATGGCCGGCGGCGTCGAGGTGCGGCCTGACTACGTCCTGCTGGACAAGTTCCGCGCCGAGCACGGCATCCGGAGCCTCAAGACACTCCTGGCCCTCCCCGAGCCGCCGACCGCCATTTTCGCCGGCAGCGACAGCATCGGCCTCGGCGTCCTGGCCGAGGCCCGCAGGCACGGCATGCGGATCCCCGAGGACCTCAGCCTGGTGGGCTTCGACGGCACCTACCAGGCCGAGCAGTCCATCCCGGCCCTGACCACCGTGGCGCAGCCGCTGCAGGAGATGGGCCGCGCCGCCCTGCGCACGGTCCTCCGCCAGGCCAACGGCGAGGAACTTGATTCGCAGCGGGTGGAACTTGCCACCCACCTCATCGTCCGGGACTCGACGGCGCCTCCTTCATGATGTGGCTGCTGGCCCCCAGGTAGTTCTGCCGGATTTCCGGCCGGAAGTCCGGCGCCGGCGCGGCATCTACCGCGACGGGCCAGTCCGGCCGGTTGCCGCCCAGCGCCCATGCGGCCTGAAGCGCGGCGCCCCGGGCCACGTACTCCCCCGGGCTCGGGATCAGCACGGGCAGGTTAAAGACCTGGGCCGCGATGGCCTGAACCGCCGGGTTCTGCACGGCGCCGCCAATCAGCAGGAGCCGGTCCGCCGGTGCACCCAGCACACGCAAGGCGTCCAGGCCTCCGGAGAGTCCGCAGAGCATGCCTTCGATGGCGGCCCGGGCCATGTTGGGCCGGGTGCTGGAGGCGATGCTGAGCCCGTGGAAGCTGGCCTTGGCGTAAGGCAGGTTGGGCGTGCGCTCACCTTCGAAGTACGGCACCAGGACCACGCCGCCGGCTCCGGGTTCCGCCTGCAGGGCCAGGCGCGAGAGTTCGTCGAGATCGACGCCGAGGAGGCCGGCCACGGAGCTGAGCACCCGTGCGGCGTTGAGGGTGACGGCGATGGGCAGGTACTCCCCGCCGGCGTCGGCGAATCCGGCGACGGTTCCGCCGGGATCGGCCACGGGCCGGGACGCCACGGCGAACACGGTGCCGCTGGTGCCCACGGACACCACCACGTCGCCGGGACCGGCGCCCAGGCCCAGGGCCGCGGCCGCGTTGTCCCCGGCACCGGCGCCGAGCAGAATCCGGGCCGCCCCCGGTCCGGGGAGACGGGCCGGGGCCCCGAAGCAGTCCGGGTGGATGGCCCCGGCAGGCTCGCCGGGGCCCAGGACGCGGGGCAGCACGACGGCGCCCGCATCCCCCGGCCCGGTGTCCCCGTCGGCTTCCCGGGCGTCCCGGCCGAAGGCCAGCTTGAACAGCTCAAGGTCATAGGCCCCGGTCGAGGGGCTCCAATAGCCCGTGCCGCTGGCGTCCGAGCGGTCCGTGGTGAGCTGGTCCAGGTCCGGGCCCAGGGGGCTCGAGGCGTCCGGGCCGTAGCCGCGGAGCCGCCAGGTCAGCCAGTCGTGGGGCAGCGCCACGGCCGCCACCCGGTCCGCCAGGTCCGGTTCGTGGTCGCGGACCCAGCGGACCTTCGTGATGGTGAAGGAGGCCACCGGGACCAGTCCGGTCCTGCGGGCGAAGTCCTCCGCGCCCACCTCGCCGGTGAGGTCAGCGGCAGCTCCGGCCGAGCGGGTGTCGTTCCACAGCAGCGCGGGGCGCACCACGTTGCCGGCGCGGTCCAGCAGCACCATGCCGTGCTGCTGGCCGCCCACCGAGAGTGCGCTGACGTCCGCGAGGCCGCCGGCGGCGTCGAACGCTTCGGACAAAGCACGCCACCAGTGGTCCGGGTGGACCTCCGTGCCGTCCGGATGGCCGGCACGGCCTTCGCGGACCAGCGCGCCGCTGTCCGCATCCAGGACCACCACCTTGCAGCTTTGGGTGGAGGAGTCGACGCCGGCAACAAGTGTCATGGGAGCAGCCGCCACGGCGTCAGCGGGCGCCGAGGAGGTGCTCGATGAAGAGCTGCTGGAGCTTCACGAAGCCGAAGCCCTTGCCGCCGAAGTAGGCGTCGGCGTCGAAGTCCTCGTAGGAAGAGCGGTCCGCGCGGAGCTGTTCGTAGCCTTCGCCCGGGTTGAGCGTGGGTTCGTTGATCTCCGAAACCCGCGACGCCTCCAGCGCGGCCTGGACCTCGGGGTCGGCGCGGAAAGCCTTGGCGCGTTCCTTGAGCAGCAGGTAGGTCTGCATGTTGGCGGCGGCGGAGTCCCAGACGCCGTCGATGTCCTCGGTGCGGCTGGGCTTGTAGTCGAAGTGGCGCGGGCCGTCGTAGGCCGGTCCGCCGTCCGGGCCGCCGTTTTCGAGCAGGTCCACCAGGGAGAAGGCGTTCTGCAGGTCGCCGTGGCCGAATACCAGGTCTTGGTCGAACTTGATGCTGCGCTGGCCGTTGAGGTCGATGTGGAAGAGCTTGCCCTGGTAGAGCGCCTGGGCGATGCCGTGGGTGAAGTTCAGCCCGGCCATCTGCTCGTGCCCGGTTTCGGGGTTGATGCCCACCAGTTCCGGGCGTTCCAGCGTCTCGATGAACGCCAGGGCGTGGCCCAGGGTGGGCAGGAGGATGTCGCCGCGGGGTTCGTTGGGCTTGGGCTCGATCGCGAAGCGGATGTTGTAGCCCTTGTCCGTGACGTAGTCGCCCAGCAGGTTCACTGCCTCGCGGTAGCGCTCCAGGGCGCCGCGGATGTCCTTGGCAGCGTCGTATTCGCTGCCTTCGCGGCCGCCCCACATGACGAAGGTTTCGGCACCGAGTTCGGCGGCGAGGTCGATGTTCTCCAGGACCTTGCGCAGGGCGAAGCGCCGGACGCCGCGGTCGTTGCTGGTGAAGCCGCCGTCCTTGAAGACGGGGTGGCTGAAGAGGTTGGTGGTGACCATCGGGACCACCATGCCGGTGGCCTTCAGCGCGCCGGTCAGCCGGTCGATTTCGCGCTGGCGGTCAGCGGCGGAGCAGCCGAACGGGAAGAGGTCATTGTCGTGGAACGTGATGCCGTAGGCGCCGAGGTCGCTGAGCCGGTTGACTGCCTCGACCGTGTCCAGTGGCGGGCGGGTGGCGGAGCCGAACTGGTCCTGGGCCTCCCACCCCACAGTCCAGAGGCCGAAGGAAAACTTGTCTTCACGGGTGGGCTGGATCGCCATTGAATACTCCCAGGGTTGAGGTGGTGGTTGCCGGAGTCCGGCACGTGAGAAATTGTTCTGGAAACAAACATATTACGAATTTTTGTGATGTCAACCACGCACGCTCCTGCCGGCCCGGCAATCTAACCTGCCCCCTAGCGGTCCTGCGCTGCGGCTGTTATGTTGTGATGAACATCAAATCTTGCAAAAACAGCAACACCGAACCGGTTCAAGCAATGAAGCCCCAGAGTGAAGGATTCAACCGTGATTGATCAGATGGTGACCGAACTCAACTGGGCGGGGAACTACGGCTACCGGGCGCCCCGGATAGTCCATCCGGCCAGCTTGGCGGAGCTGCAGGACCTTGTCGCCGGCGCCGGGAAGGTCCGCGCCCTGGGCTCCCGCCATTCCTTCAACGACATCGCGGATACATCAGGCACCCTGGTGGTACTGGACAGGCTCGACGCCGGCATCAGCGTGGACCGGCAGAACATGACCGTCACTGTCAGCGGCGGCACGCGCTACGGGAGGTTGGCGGCAGAACTCCAGCGCCAGGGCTTCGCACTCCACAACCTGGCCTCGCTGCCGCATATTTCGGTGGCGGGAGCAGTCGCCACAGCCACGCACGGTTCCGGCGACGGCAACGGCAACCTCGCCACGGCCGTGGCGGCCCTTGAACTCGTCACCGCCGACGGCACGGTGGTTACGGTCCGCCGAGGCGAGCCCGACTTTGACGGCATGGTGGTGGGACTGGGCGCCCTGGGCATCGTCAGCCGCCTGACCCTGGACATCGAGCCCAGTTTCGACATCGCCCAGAGCGTCTTTGAAAACCTCGACTGGGACCAGGTCCTGGCGGGCTTCGACGACGTGACGTCCGCGGCGTACAGCGTCAGCCTGTTCACCGACTGGAGCGGGCCACGCGTGGGCCAGGCGTGGCTGAAGAACCGCACGGACCAAACGGTGCTCCCCGCCGGAGCGCCGGACTTCTTCTCCGGCACACCGGCCGGCCAGGCCCGCCACCCGCTGCCCGGCGTGTCCGGCAGCAACTGTACCCAGCAGCTCGGCGTTCCCGGGCCGTGGTCCGACAGGCTGTCCCATTTCCGGATGGAATTCACCCCCAGCAAAGGTGACGAGCTCCAGAGCGAATACCTCATTCCGCGCGAGCACGCCGTGGACGCCATCCGCACGATGCGGAGCCTCTCCGACGTCGTCACTCCGCTGATTCTGGTCGGCGAAATCCGCACCATCGCCGCAGACCAGCTGTGGCTCAGCCCCAACTACGGCGGCGCCGGGATCGGCCTGCACTTCACCTGGCGCCAGGACGAGCCTGCGGTCAGGGCCGTCCTCCCCCTCCTCGAAGCGGAGCTTGCCCCGTTCGGCGCGCGGCCGCACTGGGGCAAACTGTTCCACGCCGAAGCCGCCGCCCTCGCCCCGCTGTATCCCCGTTTTGCCGACTTCACCGCGCTGGCCGGCCGGCTGGATCCGGACGGAAAGTTCCGCAACGAATTCCTGGACCGCACGGTGTTCGGCCGCTGATAGTGTCACGATGATGCCTCCACGAACCCATGTTTCCGCGCCCGCGGGCGAGCCGGACCCGTCGCGCCGCAACAACCTGTCGCTGCTGACCTCCCTCGTCCACCACCAGCGCATCGTCAGCCGCGCCCAGCTGACCCGGCAGACCGGGCTGAACCGTTCCACGGTCGGGACGCTGATCGGGCAGCTGATCTCCCTCGGGCTGGTGTTTGAAACCGCGCCCGCCGGCGAGGGGCAGGTGGGCCGACCCAGCCCCGAGGTCCATCCCAGCCCGTCGGTGGCGGCGCTGGCCGTGAATCCGGAAGTCGACGCCGTCACCATCGGCCTGGTGTCCCTGGGCGGGAAGGTGCAGAAGAAGATCCGCTTTGAGACGGAACGGATTCCAACTGCCCGGGAGGCCGTGAACATCGCCTCAGCCGTTATCGCCGGGATGCGGACCGAGCTCGATGCCTCCTACCGGATTACCGGTATTGGCATGGCGGTGCCCGGCCTGGTCAACCGCGACGACGGCGTGGTGCGGCACGCGCCGCACCTGGGCTGGCGCAACGAGCCCGTGGCCCGGATGCTGGCCGAGGCAACCGGGTACCCGTGCCAGGCCGCCAACGACGCCTCGCTCGGGGCCGAAGCCGAACTGATCTTCGGGGCCGGCGCCGGGCGGGCGAACCTGATCTATCTCAACGGCGGCGCCAGCGGCATCGGCGGCGGGATCATCGCGGACGGGCAGCTGCTCCGGGGTGCCTCCGGTTACGCCGGAGAGCTGGGCCACACCTTTGTCCGCACCGGAGGCACCACCTGCCACTGCGGCGCCACCGGCTGCCTGGAAACGGAAGTCTCCCAGTCCCGGCTCCTGGAACTTGCCGGCCTGAGCAGCGGCGACACCGCCGACCTCGAACGGGCGCTCGGGAATAGCAGCAGCCCGGAGGTGGAGGCTGAAGTTGCCCGCCAGCTGGAATACCTGGGCCTAGCCCTGCGCAACGCCGTGAACATCTTCAACCCCGACGCGATCGTCCTCGACGGTTTCCTCGGGACGCTGCATGCGCTGTCCCCGGCATCGCTGGGCGGCATCCTGCTGTCCCAGGCGATGGACGGCCCGGCGGCCCAGGCCAACATCTACCGGGCCGCTCTCGGCTCCGACCTGATGATGATCGGAGCCGCCGAGCTCGCCTTCACGCCCTTCCTGGCCGATCCTGCCGGACTCGGCGCCGTCCCCGCACCCGCTTCCCAGACAGGCTGACCGTGCCGAACCAGACATCACAAACCCGCACACTGCAGACCCCCACCGGCTCGCCGATGGGTGAGCACTACGAACTGCAGGCCACCCTGGGCGGCCGCACCCAACGAGCCGTGGTGACGGAAGTCGCCGGCAGCCTGCGAGCGCTCGAAGTCGACGGCGTCGCCCTCCTGCAGGACTATCCCGCCCGGTCCGCTCCGCCGTCGTGCGCCGGCTGGGTCCTGGTGCCGTGGCCCAACCGGGTGGCCGACGGCAGGTGGACGTACGACGGCGTGGTGCAGCAGCTGGACATCACCGAACCCGAGAACGGCAATGCCCTGCACGGGCTGCTTTCCGCTACCCCGTACACGGTCGCGCACCGGACGGCGGACAGCATCACCCTGACTGCCGACGTGGCGGCGGCACCGGGCTATCCCTTCGAACTTTCGACGGCGGTCCGTTACCAGCTCAGCGGGGACGGGCTGCGTGTCACCCACAGCCTGACCAATACCGGCAGCCGCAGCGCCCCGGCCGCCGTCGGGGCCCATCCCTTCCTCAGGCTGGGCGGGGTTCCCACGGACGACTTGACCCTGGTCATCAACGCCGACACCCACCTCGAAGTCGACCACCGGCTGAACCCGACCGGCGCCAGCACGGACGTCCAGGGGACCCGGCACGACTTCCGGACCGGCCAGCCGATTCGCAATGTTGACCTCGACGACGCGTGGGGCGGCGTCCGCCGGGAACGGGACGGCGGCTCGCTGCACTATCTCGAAGCCCCGGACGGCCGCCAGGTCCAACTGGTCATGGATGCGTCCTTCGGCTACCTCCAGGCCTTCACCACCCGGATCTTCCCCACGGACGAAGGCCCTGTCACCGCAGTCGCCGTGGAACCGATGACGGCTCCCGCAGACGCCTTCAACAGCGGCGAAGGTCTGCGCTGGCTGGCCCCGGGCGAGACGTGGCACCTCAGCTGGGGCATCCGCTACCGGCTGCCCTGAGCGCCCGTCACCCGGCCCCAGCACTCGCCGTTTCGCCGGAAACCCCCGGGATCGCCGGAAGCTCCCGGCGATCCCAGGCGCGTCCGGCGACTTCGACGACGGGCGGTCGCTTACCCGCTGCTGCGCCTCCCGAACCAGGCGCTGAGCAGCAGCCACACGGACCAGGCCAGGATCAGGACGATGCCCGCAAGCGTGGGGATGGTGTTTGCCGGCGTGAAGCCTTCGGTTCCGATGATCCAGCCCTGCGCCAGGTAGGCCAGCCCTGACAGCGCCATGAGGTAGCCGATCGGCCGGGAGACGCGGCGGGCCGAGACAACCACAGCGCCCGCCAGGACCAAGGCCGCGCCCAGCAGGAAGCTCTGGTAGCTGCGCATGCCCCACTCGAGCCACCGGATGCCCTCGGCCACGGCAAACCGGGCGGACTTGTCCGCTTCCGCGGCCGCAGCCCACGCATCGACGGCGTGTTTGAGGGCGACGCCGTCGACGGCTTGAAGTGCCGCGTACAGGGCCAGCGCCGACACCGCCGCAACCGCGCCGAACCGGGCCGTCCAGTCCATGGCCCCGCCCGGCGCCTGCAGCACCACGAGCAGGACCAGCAGCCCGGCGATCAACAGCGCCATGCCGGCGAACTGGCCCAGGTGGACCGCCGTCCAGATGCCGCTGCGGGCATACTCCGCGAACGTCGCCGGGTGGTCGTTCGCGCTGGCCGTATCGGCGTGGAACAGTCCGGCAACGAGGGACACCGCGAAGCCGGCGAACGCCAGGGTGCCGGCCAGGCGCAGCGGCGCGCGGAACGGCGGCGGGCGCCCCGGTTCGGCCGCAACCCCCGGCCGCGGGGCCTCGCCGTCCTGCTGCCCGAACTTCTTCATGGCATCGCCTGCTTCGTACCGACGCGCAGTTTCGCAATTCGCGCGGTTAAGCGCAGGCTACGCCGATTGCGCTGTCGGGGCCACGGCAGAGCGCGGGCCCGGCATCAGCCGGCGGGCGGGCGCCCGCGCCCTTACTGTGCAACGCTAGGTGCATGGACCTGGAGGTATCGCGTGCGCTCACGATTCCGGCGGTGGAACTCAGCTGGCGGTTTTCCCGTTCCTCCGGACCGGGCGGCCAACACGTCAACACCTCGGACAGCCGGGTCGAACTCTCGTGGAACATCGCCGGCTCCACGGCCGTGTCGGATGGCCAGCGGCAGCTACTGCTCACGCGTCTCGGACCGCGCCTGACCGCCGGCGTCATCACCGTGACCGCGTCCGAGCGGCGCTCCCAGCTGCGCAACCGCGAAGTCGCACTGGCCAGGCTCGCCCACCTCGTGGCCGAGGGCCTCGCTCCCGAACCCGCCCGCCGCCGGGCGACGAAACCCACCCGGGGCTCGGTCCGACGCCGCCTCGCCGCCAAGGAGCAGCGGGCGGCGACGAAGAGGCAGCGACGGCGGCCGATGGCTGAATAGCGACGGCAACAGTCTCCGCGTGTTGCGGAGCCCTAATACTCGATCCGTTCCGACCGGCCCGTGCGCAGGGAGCGGGTGGCGGCCTCGGCGATGGCCTGGGCCTTCAGTCCGTCCTCGAGCGACGGCGTCAGGGCAGTTCCGCCCTCCACCGCCGCCACGAAATGGGCCAGGGCCGCAGCGTAGGTCGGCTGGACGCGTTCGAACCAGCCGGGATGCAGACCGTCGTCGACCACCTGGCCGGCGCGGTACCTGGACACAGCGCCGGTGCGGCGGCGGCCTGCCTCGACCAGGCCGGCGGAGCCCATGACCTCGATCCGCTCGTCGTAGCCGTAGCCGGTGCGCCGGGCGCTGTCGATCTGAACCAGCGCACCGCTGGGCAGCCGGAGCGTGACCGCGGAGGTGTCGACGTCGTCGTACTCGGCCAGGCGGGGATCAGCCAGGGCGGATCCTACGGCGAAGACTTCCACGGGGTCCAGCCCGGTGAGCCAGCGGGCGAGGTCGAAGAAGTGCACGGTCTGGTCCCGCATCTGCCCGCCGGAGGTGGCGATGTAGGACAGCGGCGGCAGGGCCGGGCCCCGTGTGGTGAGCTGGAGGAGTTCGACGTCGCCAATCTCACCGGCGTCGATGGTGCGCTTGAGTTCCGCGTAGTCGCGGTCGAAGCGGCGGTTGAAGTCGACCATGACCGGGACGTCGCGCCCGGCGGCGTGCGCGGCGGCCTGCCGTGCACGGTCGAGGTCCAGGTCGATCGGCTTTTCGCACAGCACGGCCAGACCTGCGTCGGCGGCGCGGACCAGGTGCTGGGCGTGGGTGTCCGTGGAGGAGGCGATGAAGACCGCGTCAATGTGGTCGGCGTCGAAGACCTCGTCCAGGTCCGCGGCGGGGCGTGCGCCGTGCGTATCGGCCAGGGCCTTCGCGCGGTCCGGATCGATGTCATAGATGAGGGAAAAGTCGACGCCGGGATGGGCGGCCAGGCTGGCGGCGTGGACGGAGCCGATGAATCCGGCACCGATGAGGGCGAAGCGGAGCATGTCAGAGTCCTGTCTTACGGAGTTCGGGAAGGGCAGATGCCGGGACGACCCACGCGGCGTCCTTGGCGTGGGAGGCGGCCACGGCCTCGACGAACTGGACGCCGATCAGGCCGTCGCGGCCCGTCGGGAAGCTCAGTTCGCGGCCAGGCAGTTTTCCGTCCAACACCGTGCCGTCGCGGCGGGCACGGAGCACCTCGGCGAGGTCGCTGTAGAAGTTCGCGAAAGCCTCGAGGAAGCCTTCGGGGTGGCCCAGCCCCACCCGGGTGAGTCGGGTCGCGTCCTCAGAGAGAGTGCTGATGCCCTGGGTAAGGATGGTCGTGGTGCCGTCGAGGTCCTGCAGCGTGAGGTGGTGGGGGTCCTCGTGCTGCCACTCCAGGCTGCCCCGTTCGCCAAAGACCCGGATGCGCAGTCCGTGGCTGTGCCCGGTGGCGGCCATGCTGGCCCACAGCCGTGCCGGCACGCCGCCGTCGAGGTCCATCTGCACGGTGGCGTGGTCGAAGACGCGGCGCTGGGGCACGACGGTCTTCAGGCGCGCGGAGAGCCGTTCGGCGTCGAGCCCGGTGATGTAGCGCAGCAGGTGGTAGGCGTGCGTGCCGAGGTCTCCGACCACGCTGGGAAAGCCCGCGACGTCGGGGTCCGTGCGCCAGCCGGCCTGCTTGTGCCCGAGGAGCTCCAGCGGGGTGGCGGCCCAGCCGGACGCGTGTTCGACGTCGACAAACGTCACCGGACCGAGCCGGCCGTCGCGGACCAGCCGGGCCGCGTGCCGGACCATGGCGTAGGCGGAGTAGCAGTGCGGGACGGCCAGCACGGCGTCGTGCTCAGCGGCGATCCGCACGAGTTCCGCGGCGGTGGCGGAATCCTGGGTCAGGGGCTTTTCGCAGACCACCGAGATCCCGGCCTCAAGGAACGTGCGGGCGATCTCAAAGTGGCTGTCGTTCGGGGTGGCCACGGCCACGACGTCGACGCCGTCCCCGCGGGCAGCCTCGGCCGCGGCCATCTCGCCATAGCTGCCGTAGGCGCGGTCCGCCGGGATGCCGAGTTCCGCCGCGAGGGCGGCAGAGCGCCCGCGGTCCCGGCCGAACACGCCAGCCAGGAGATCGTACTTCCCGTCCAGGCGCATGGCGTACCTGTGGGTCTTTCCGATGTCGGCGCCCGCGCCGCCGCCGACCATCCCGGCGACGAGCCGCCCGGACTGTGGTGCACTCATATCAATTTCCTCACTGCTGGACAAACCTATTGGACAAATACTTGGACCGGTCCATAATGGACGTTGTCGGGATCACACGTCAACCCCTTATGCTGAAACGGCACCGAAGAGGAGAAGCGCCATGAACCACCCGCCGCCCCCCGGCCAACCGCCCCGGCGGCCCACCATCCGCGACGTCGCCGAGCGCGCCGGAGTGTCCAAGTCTCTGGTCTCCCTGGTGCTGGGCGGCTCGTCCAACGTGGGTGCCGGGCGCCGACAGGCCGTCCTGGCGGCAATGGCCGAGCTCGACTACAAGCCCAACCAGCTGGCCCGCGGACTTTCGAGTCCGCGCAGCGGCACCGTCGGCGTGCTGCTCAACGACCTACGCAATCCCTGGTTCGTCGAGCTCCTCGAAGGCCTGAGCGCAACCCTGCACGCCGCCGGGGTCGCCCCTGTCCTCGTCGATTCCTACACCGACCACCGGGTGGGCCGCCGGTCTGTGGAGACCCTGCTGGAGCAGCGCATCGACGGCCTTGTGGTGGTCGGGACCACGCCGGAGGGGGCCGCACTGGAGGCCGCGATCACCAGCGTCCCGGTGGTCCTCGCCGGCACCCGGGAGCCCGCACTGCCGGGAGCGGACATCGTGGTGAACGACGACGCCTCCGGCGCCCGACAGGCGGCCGAGCACCTGATCGCCCTCGGCCACCGGCGCATCGCCCACCTGCAGGGCCCCGGCGAAATCGGCCGGCTGCGGCGGGCGGGCTACGAGGCGGCGATGCAGGACGCCGGGCTGGAGCCGTGGGTGGTGGCCGGCGGCATGAGTGAGGAAAGCGGCTATGACGCCGCGCGCCGCCTGCTCGCGGAGGCGCAGCGGCCGACCGCGATTTTTGCCTTCAACGACCTCGCCTGCATCGGTGCGCTCTCGGCCTCCGCCGACCAGGGCCTCACGGTGCCGGACGACCTCTCGCTGGTCGGCTATGACAACACGTACCTCGCCCGGATCCGCCACCTGTCCCTGACCTCCGTGGACAACGGCAACTTCGCCGTGGGCCTGCAGGCGGGCAGGTTCATCCTGGAACGGCGGGAAACGCCGGATCTTCCACAACGGCTGCACCTCGTTCCGACCCAGCTGGTGGTGCGCGGTTCCACCGGACACGCCCCCGGCGCTTAGCCGGGCGGCGTTTGGCCGGCCCCGTTCCAGACCCGCCGCCACCAGGACCGCGGGGGTTCCGGCTCGGGCGGAACGACGGCGGCAGCGGCGGCCCGCCGCTCCCGCCAGCGGGCCAGTTCGACGTCGACGTCCCGGGTTTTCGTGATCACCGGCGGTCCGCCCTGGAGCTGCCGCCGGGCGTCGATGACCCGGGCGTTGAAGTCCTCTACGATGTCCCGCACCTGCTGTTCGCCGAACTGGGCATCCAACCGGGCATCAAGTTCCGCGTCCTCGGTGCGGAGCAGGAGCGCCTTGGGCCCCAGCCCGGAGATGTTCTCGCGCTGGATCAGGCCCTTGACCCACCAGTCCGGGTCATACGCCTCACCCAGCCCCGGGATGGGCTTGCCGGCGTATTTGAGGTTGTCGAACTTGCCCTGCGCCATGGCGTCACGGATCAGGTAGTCAGCCCGGGCGGCGTCGTCGATCTTCGCGCGCTTGCTCCGGAGTTCGTCCTCGGCGGCGTTCAGTTCCTCGTTCTCCCGGGCGGTGCTGCCCGAGGCCCGGACGGACCGCAGTTCCGCGGCGCGCTCCAGACGTCGCCGGAAGGCGCTGCCAGACCCGCCTCTTGTACCTGCATCCTCGGCCCCGCTGCTCATCGGCTGTCACCGCCCCTCCACATTCCAGGCTTCCAGTATGGGGATCGCCCGGGCAGCGGCGAAAGGGGCGTCGTGATAGACCCAGCCGGGATCAGCCGTTGAGACCCGACCCTAACACCCCGGTAACCCAGTGTTAACCCGCACGTGCGAGGCTGGGAACTCCGGATAAAACTAAGCATCCTTCCCATCCCTGCCCAGCAGATTCAGAGGAGTTGCCCGTGACCAGCCAGGAACCCCGCTCCGCCGGCGACGCCGGAACCCCCGACCCCCGCGGGCGCGGGGACGCGTCCCCGGATCTGAGCAGCACGCACGTCACGCACGTCCGCGACGACGTCGCCATGGCGGGCCGGTGCGCCAATGTCCACTTGCCCACCGGACGCACCTGCACGCTGCCCGTCCGCCATCCCGGCTCATGCAACTTCGTCGGGCCCGAGGACGCGGGAAGGGTCGCCGCGCACTGACCGTCAAGACCGCCGCTACAGGCGGCTGGCAGCGGCCCGTCCGGCCACCCGCCCACGGTTGACCAGCGAAAACGCGTCTTAAAACGCAGTTTTGTGCAAGTTGTTCCGCTGCCCGGGAGTATCCCGGTGCGCCGTTGCTACGATCAAACCGTGGGGGGTGTCTAGCAGAGGTCTAGCTGAGGGAGACCACGTGCCACGTGACGATGTAGAGCTGATCCCCGAAAAGGCGGTACCGGCGGCGGTCCCGCTGGATGCCACGGCCCTGACCCGGGCGGGGATTGCCGGCTGGGCGGCCCGGATCGGGCCGCCGGGACCGGAGGCGCCGAGGTCCCGGCGGCTGGCCCATATTGGTGGCCTCGCAGCCATCGCGGCACTGGTGCTCTACCTGGCATGGCGTGTGTTGTTTACCCTCCCGTCGGGCGAGTGGGACCTGACCATTGCCTGGATCCTGGTGGTCTTCGAGGCCCTCCCGCTGGCGGGCCTGATCCTGAAGGCGTGGTCGGTGTGGAACATTGACAGCCATCCGCCGGCGCCCGTCACCGAGGCCCCCAACGGCATGCGGGTGGCCGTCCTCATCCCCACGTACAACGAGCCCATCGAAGTGCTGACCCCCACAGTTGCCGCCGCCTGCGAACTCGCCCCGGACCATGAGACCTGGGTCCTGGATGACGGCGACCGGCCGTGGGTCGAGGAAATGTGCGCCGCCTATGGTGCCCGTTACGTCCGGCGTGAGGTTCACGACCACGCCAAGGCCGGCAATATGAACCACGCCCTGGGCCTGATGGCCGCGGAAAAGTCCGCCGGCGGGCCGGGCATCGACATCATCGCGGTGCTGGACTGCGACCACGTCCCGCTGCCGACGTTCCTGACCGCCACGCTGGGTTGGTTCGAGGACCCCAAGGTGGCGCTGATCCAGGGCCCGCAGTCCTTCTACAACGGCGGCGCGTTCGACGACGACGGCATCACGGGCGAGCAGGGCACCTTCTTCAACGTCCTCATGGCCTCCCGCAACGTTCCCGGTGCCGGCCCGTTCTGGTGCGGGTCGACGTCGTTGTTGCGGATGAGCGCCCTGGAGGAGGTGGGCGGAGTGGCCACCGAAACCATCACCGAAGACATGCACACGACGCTGAAACTCCTCCGCCGCGGGTGGCGGACGGTGTACCACCACCAGACCCTCGCCGTCGGCCTTGCCCCGGCGACGCCGGACCAGTACCTGCTGCAGCGGCGGCGCTGGGGCATGGGCGCCATGCAGATCCTCGTCCACGAGAAGCTGTGGGCGGCGAAGAACTGGATGTCGTGGCGGAACTACCACGAGTACCTCAACGGCACGCTGTGGTGGCTGGAGGGCATCGCCACACTCGTGGCCTTCCTCATTCCCATAGTCATCATGCTCTCCGGCGCCCAGACGTCCACCGCCGGCCCCCTGTTGTTCAGCGCGGTCTTCGTTCTGATGTTCACCATCCGGCTGTGGGGATCCAAGCAGCTCATGCGCAACGAGATCCACTGGCCTACGGCCTTCGCCTTGCGGATCTTCCGCGTCCCCGTCGGGATAGCCTGCCTCTGGTGGCTCATGTCGCGGAACATCCTCGAATTCCAGGTCACGCCCAAGGGCGCAGCGGAATCCCGGCTGCGCGGCCGGACGCCGCGGATCCTGATCGTCATGGTGGTCCTCATTACGGCGGTCATCCTGTACGCCGCGGCCGGCCTGGCCGGCCTGGTCCCCTGGCGCACCACACCCGGCGCCACAGTGGCGTCGGGCTCATGGCTGGTGCTCGCCGGTGTGGTGCTGGTCCTTGGCACCCGGCGCATCCGTGCCGCCGAGTTCGCCACCTCCCGCCGCAACGCGCACCGGATCGAAGTGGCGGCCCCGGTGGAAGCCGACGGCGTCCGCGGCGAGCTGCTGGATATTTCGGTCGGTGGCGCGGCCGTCAGGTTCCCGAAAGGCACGCTGCCGGACTCCGGCAGCGTGCCGCTGCAGCTGCCCGGGTCCGCGCCGGTCCGGCTGCAGGTCATCCGGACCACCGAGCAGCCGGACGGGACCCAGATCGCGTCCCTGCGGGCGCCCGACGACGACTGGGCCGTCTACCGCGCCCTGTCGTTGTGGATCTTCCACACGCCTGCAGGGGCGCTGCCCGACTTCCCGGCAGGGGTCCCGGCCGCGGCGTCACTGCGCGGCCGCTGACGGGGGGACCTCCCGCCCGCCCGTCCCCGAGATGACGTTCCACGGCAATCTTGCGCCCCGGCATTGCCGTGATCTGCCACTTCGACGGCGGCTACCCCCGGATGCCGAGGTAGATGCCCGTGTGGTCGAGGTCCCCGAGCCCGGCCGAGACCATCGCCTGGAACGCCGTCAGGAGACTGCCGGCTACGGGTAACGACAGGCCAGCCTCGGTTGCGACCTCAGAAATGAAGCGAAGGTCCTTGAGCTGGTTTTTGGCGGATCCGCCCCCCTCGAAGTCGGCGTCAATCCACCGCTGCCCTTTTTGCCGGAGCACCTCCGAGTTGGCCAGCCCGCCGGCAAGGATGGACTGGACCTGGTGCAGATCCAGTCCGTTGGCTTCGGCGAGCGCCATGGCCTCCGACAGTGCGGTCACGGTCGCGGCCACTACGATCTGGTTGCACGCCTTAACGGTCGAGCCCGCGCCCGTGGCTCCGAACCAGGCGACCGTGGAACTGTACAGCCGGAAGAGCGGCGTCAGCCGGTCCACGACGTCGCGTGGTCCGCCGACCATCGTGCTCAGCCTGCCCTCTTCGGCCCCGATCGTGCCGCCGCTGAGCGGCGCGTCAATCACAGTCACGCCGTGGGCCTGCCGGCACTCGGCGGCGAAGGCCGCCACGGCCACTGGCGACACCGTCCCGTGAATCACGAGGATTGGATGCTCGACACCGGCGGCCGCCCATCCGGCCAGGAGGCCGTCTTCACCGGGAATCAGGGACGCAACCTGGGGAAGGTCCGGCAACACGGTCAGCACCACGTCGCTGGCGGCACCGGCCGGAGAGGCGACGACGGTGCCGCCGCCAACTGCCTCTGCCTTGCCGACCGTTCGATTCCACAGCGTCAGTGGCACGCCGCCGTTAATAATGTTCCGGGCAATCGGGGCGCCCATCGGCCCCGTCCCCAGCAGGGCCACTGACGTGGGCATTCCGGTGGATGAAAGGTCCATTGTTTGCCGTCTCCTGGCCTAGAAGGGAATCAGCCCGGCGATAGCCGGGAGGAAGGTGCTGAACCAGGGAACCGCGGCCAGCACGAGGAGCCCGATAAACACAGCGACCAGGTACGGCCAGAAGTGTTTGAGGCTGTTTTCCACGGTTTCGCGGGCCGTGGCGCAGGCGACGTAGAAGCCGACACCGGCCGGCGGGGCGAACGATCCGATGCCCATGGCGATGATCAGCACCATGGCGTACTGCACGGGGTTGACGCCGAAGTCGGTGGCGATCGGCAGCAGCAGCGGCGCAAAGATCAGGACTGCCGGCAGCCCCTCCAGAAGCTGGCCCATGATGATGAGCAGGATGATCGTGAACAGCATGAACAGCACCGGGGAATCCCCGAGCCCGGACATCAGGTCGTGGATCTGCTGCGAGACGCCGGCGAGTGCGAGGGTCTGCGCCAGCGGCGAGGCCGCAGCGATAATGAAAAGCACCATCCCCGCCGTCGTCGTCGTTTCCCGCAGGGTGTCCCCGAGCAGGCGCTTGCTGCCGCGGCGGTACGCGGCGGCCAGAACAAAGGCATAGGCGACGGCGACGGACGAAACTTCTGTCGGCGTTGCGAAGCCGCTCATGATGCCCACCACCATGCCCACCGGCAGCAGTAGCGTGGGAAGCGCGAAGAACGTCGCCGAACCGCGGGCACGCCAGGTCGCCTTGGGACTGGCGACGCCGCCCTGCTTGCGGGCGCGGAGGAAGACGAGCGCCATGACGACGAGCGCGAGGAAGGCCGCAGGGACGAAGCCGGCCAGGAACAGGGTGGTGGTGGAGATCGTCGTGATGGAGCCGAGGATCAGCAGCACAATGCTCGGCGGGATAGTTTCGCCCATAATGGCCGACGCCGACAGGACCGCCACCACCTCGCCGCGCGGGTATTTGCGCTCCTCGAGCATGCCGCGCATGGTGGTGCCGACAGCCGCGACGTCGGCGACTTTGGACCCGGAGATGCCGGAGAAGATGTACATGGTGACAACGACAACCTGCAGCAGGCCGCCGCGTAGGTGGCCGATGAGGGCGTCGACGAGCTTGGCCAGGGGCAGGGTGAGCCCGGCGGAGTTCATGACCGTGCCTGCAAGGATGAAGAACGGGATGGCCAGGAGCACGAACCCCTTGGCGCCCGAGGCCATGCCGATCGGGATGGCGCTGACGTCGGAAATGCCGCCGAGGTACAGGTAGATTCCTGAGGCGAGGGCCAGGACAAAGGCGATGGGGAGGCCGAGGAACAGCAGCAGGAACAGCACCGCGAGCACTACGCCCAGGAGGACGTTCGGCGACGCATAGTAGAACAAGGGCGGCGCCAGCACGACGACGGCGACCATCGCCGCCGCGATGCCGGCGGCGGCCAGGACCGGCCGGCGGTCCTGCCGCCAAAGCTTGACGAGCGCGAACCACGCGATGAGCACCATGCCTACGGAGAAGGGCATCGACACCCAGAACACAGGCAGCTGCAGGATCGGCGTCTTTTCTTCGATCTGCTGGCCCAGGGTGGGCACGAAGAGCACGAAGGCGCCGGCGCTCATGACGAAGACGAGCCAGTCGACCAGGGCGGCCAGGTACGGCTTCCACGTGGCGGGCAGGCGCATGATGAGGGCCTGGACCGACATGTGCGCGCCCTTGGGGTACGCGATGGCTCCGCCGATGAAGGCAATCGTCAGGAGCGCAATTTCCGATACTTCCTGGGTCCAGAGCACTGAATCGCCGGTGACGACACGGACCGCGATGTTCAGCAGGATGACGACGAGTTCGGCGAGGATCGCCGCGCCCACGACCCCTTCCAGGACCTTGTCGAGCGATGCGGCGCCGCTCCAGCCGGGCGGGACGTGACCGTGGTGCAGGACTTCTTCCGCATCGGACGGAATGACTTCCTCGAGTTCCTCGGGAGCGAGCGTGCGTTTCATGTTTTTCCAGACTGTCGACATTGAGAGCGGGACGGTGGAGGGAGGGCCGGGGCGCCACTGGCGCCCCGGCCCTCGGCGGGCTTACTTGGAGGCGGTGAAAGCAACGGCCTCGTCGAAGAACTCCTTGCCGATCAGCTCGGAGAACTGCGGATAGAGGCTCTTGGAGGTGGCCTTGAACTCCTCCAGGCCGGCAGCGCTGAGCTCGTTGACCTTCATGCCCTTGGCGGTGAGTTCGTCCAGCTGCTTCTTGGACTGCTCTTCGTCGTAGGCGGTCTTGAAAGTCGCCGTTTCGGTCGATGCGTCCGTGAGGGCCTTCTTCTGGTCAGCGGACAGTCCGTCCCACTTCTTCGATGACAGGGCGAGCACCCAGGCGTCATTGATGTGGTTGGTCAGCGACACGTATTTCTGCACCTCGGAGAACTTATTGGTCCACGGCACCTCGATCGGGTTTTCCTGGCCGTTGATCGTTCCGGTCTGCAGGCCCGTGAAGACCTCTGAGAAGGCCATGGTGGTCGGGCTTGCGCCGAGCTTGCCGAAGAAGTCGGTCCAGAGCGGGTTGCCGGGAACCCGGATCTTCAGGCCCTTCAGGTCTGCGGGCTTCTCGACAGGACGCACCGAGTTGGTGATTTCGCGGCCGGTCCGGGTGAGGAAGGACAGCGCGACGGTGTCTTTGGCGGCGAGCTTATCCTTCAGAACCTGCCCGGGCTTGCCGGCCAGGAACGCCGCCTCCTCGGTTGTGTCCTTGAAGAGGTAGGGGATGCTGATGCCATTCATTTCCGGCACCACCGAGGCATACACGGACGTGGAGAGGATCAGGGCGTCGAGCGAGCCGCCCTGCAGGCGCGTGACGGCGGCGTTCTGGTCCCCGCTGAAGCTTGTGCCGTTCGGGACCACCGTGACGACGACCGATCCGTTGGACGTCTTCTTGACCTGGTCGGCGAAGTGCTGCGCCGATACTCCCACGGAGGAGGTCAGCGGGTCCGGTATCGAGAGCTGGATCTTGGCAACCGGTGCGCCTCCGGCCGCGCCGGGCGCTCCGGAAGCGCAGCCGGCCAGGAGCGTGGCGGCCAGCGAGCAGGCCAGCACACCGGTGAGGGCGCGAGTCTTGGATTTCATGTGATGCCTTTCTTCGTTGGAAGGAGTCTGGTCTCCGGGGGCATGCATTGCACGGGCGCGCCCGGATAAAGGTGCGGAGGGCGTCAGACGCTGAGTGCGGATTCCGCGACGAGCGCCTCGGTTTCGCGGCGGAGTTCGAGGGCCTGCGACAGGGAGTCATCAATGATGACATCGTCCCAGCCAACGATGTCGCCCTTGGCGACATCGTTACGCAGTTCCACGTGATGGGCCAGGGCAACGGGAAGGGCGCCGGTTGCGACAGAGTGCCTCGCCGAAACGAGCTTGCCCCAGACCGTGTACCCGCCTTCGCCGTCGAGGAATTCACCGGCTTTGAGGTCCTTCTTCGCCGTCGCGACAACGTCACCGAAGAACCCGACGGGCGAGCCCGTGGCGATCCCGCGAAGGACGGCGTTGGCGATGGACATGTTCAGTTCCAGGCCTACGTAGTGGTACGGGCGGTACAGGGCGGCATACTGACCGGTGGGGTCGGGGTGCCACGGGTATTCGTTGAAGCAGCCGGAAACGTAGCCGTTTGTGGCCTTGACGACGACAAACACGCCTTCCTGGGTGTTGTGGGGGATCCAGGTGCCGTCGCGGTTGACACTGGACATGACATCGACGCTGCCTTCGTGGGCGAGGGCTCCCCCGACGTCGGCCGGGCGGCAGATTGTGGCGATTTCCTCGACGTTTCCTGGCGTGAAGCTCAGCCCGTTGTCGGAGGGCACCAGCCCAGCGCCGTTGGCGACGGCCGCCATCTCGATCGACGCCTTGGTGCCGTCACGGAACGAGGTGTGCATGTTGGGGTTCAGCTGCCCGGAGTCGGTGAGTTCCTTGGAGAATTCCCAGTTCTCCCAGACGTTGTCCGGGTTCATCTCGTGATAGTGCTCAAGGTACTTGGCACCCTTACCGGCACAGACGACGTCGAACCCGCTGGTGCGGGCCCAGTCGACGAGCTCCATGATGAGGGCCGGCTGGTCGCCGTAGGCCATCGAGTACACTACACCGGCCGCTTCCGCGCGCTTGGCCAAGGCCGGCCCGGCTAGGGCGTCGGCCTCGACGGTGACCATGATGATGTGTTTCTTCGTTTCAATGGCACGCAACGCGTGCTTCACGCCCACGATCGGGTTGCCCGTTGCTTCCACGATGACGTCAATATCAACATCAAAGAGCTCGTCCGCGCTGGCCACGATTGTCGTGGAGCGGTCCCGAAGGGCGGTGGCGATGTCCGGTGCGATCTGGTTCTTGGGCCAGCCGACGAGGTCGAAGGCGCCTTCTGCACGCTTGACGTTGATGTCCGCGATGGCGACGACGTGAATGCCCGGGATGTTGTTGGCTTGGGCAAGGTACATGGTGCCGTAACGGCCAGCCCCGATGAGGCCAACGCGGATGGGGCGACCTTCCTGCTCACGGTCGCTGAGGAGTTTGTGAAGGTTCACTGGAGTCTCTCTGATAGGTGTGCGAAACGAAGAGAGGCCCGCCCGCTGCAGCGGATGGCACAACTTCTTTGTCGCGATGCGGCTGAAAATTTACCCGGAGTGGAACCGGTTCCACTTTTGTACCAGCTGGTGCTAAGCTGTGTCAACGACTCCGGAAAAGTCTGCCGCCAGCTCGGGGCGCGCCAGCCGGAGGCGCTGTGTACCACTAGTGCAAGGGATTTCCCTCAAGGAGGAGCGGTGAAAAAGGCCCCAACCATTCGCGATGTCGCGGCGGCTGCGGGAGTTTCGGTCTCCGTAGTGTCCCGGGTCCTGAACCCGGATTCCGGCCCCGTGGCACCGGCAAAGCGGCAGGAAGTCCTCCGGGTCATCGACGACCTCGGCTACCGCCCGCGGGCGGCGGCCCGCGAACTCAGCGCAGGGCACGCCCTCACAATCGGGCTCGTCGTCACCGATCTGTCCAACCCGTTCTTCGCGCGCCTGGCGGACCGCATTGTCTGGGAGGCCCGCAGCCACGGGGTTCAGGTGGTCCTGATGACCACCCAGGAGGATCCGCATCTGGAGGCGGAGTCCCTCGACACCCTCCTGGACCGGTCCGTCAGCGGCGTCATCGCCACCCCGACGGGCGGAAACATTGAAAAATGGGCGCGCCTGCAGGACCTGGGCGTGAACGTGGTCTTCGTCGACCGCACCATCGAGGAGCTCGGCGACGCCGACGTCGTCAGCATCGAAAACTTCGACTCCGCCCGGCGCTCCACCGAGTACCTGATCGGCCTCGGCCATACCCGGATCGCCCTCGTCACGGGGCCCCTAAGCACGTCAACCGGCAGGGCAAGGATTGGCGGCTACCGGGCCGCGCATGAAGGCGCGTCCCTCCCGGTTGATCCCCTGCTCATCCGCGATGTTCCCTTCCGCGGTGATGCCGGGGGCGATGCGGTAGGCTCACTTCTGGCCATGCCGCAGCCGCCAACCGCCCTCATTGTCGCCAACACGGCGCAGGTGCAGAGCTCGGTGCGGCGGCTGGTTCAGCGAGGGGTCCGCATTCCGGAAGACCTCTCCGTGATCGTCTTCGATGACAATCCGTGGACAGAACTCATGTCGCCGCCGCTGAGCGTGATCCGCCAGCCGCTGGACATGCTCGCCGTTCATGCCCTCGAACTGGTGCTTGGACGCATGCAGGGCAAGCTTCCGGACGGTGCCCGCCTCATCGAGGTGAAGGCCGATTTCCTGCCGCGTAACAGCTGCGCCCCGCTCGCCCACATTCCTATCCACTAAAAACAACCCGCAAAGGAAAACCATGCCCGTCGTCGTAACCGCAGCATTCACGCCCAAAGAGGGGGCCTTCGACCAGGTCGTCGCGGCCCTGTCCCCTGCCATCGCCGAGGTGCACGAGGAGCCAGGCTGCCTGCTTTACGCCATCCATGAATCTCCCGACGGCCGAATCCTCATGATCGAGAAGTGGGAGTCCGCCGAGCTGCTGGACGCCCACGGCGCCGGCGAGCCGGTCAAGCGCCTCAACGCGTCCCTGGCCGGCCTTCTGGAGCGGCCGGTCGAAGTGATGCGCCACGAGCCGATCCCCGCCGGGACCCCGGGCCAGGGCGCGCTCTAACCAGCTGCCCCAGTCCGCCGAGTTCCCCCCTCGACGCAGAGGATGAAGCCGGGGAACACGTGCCGGCCGGAGCGCCCGTCCACCTGATCGATGGCCCGGCGGATCTGCCGCAGCTGGTCCACCGTCATCTGCAGCGGGGGTTCGTCCGGCTGGTAGGTGGTGAAGATCGGGTAGTCGACGCCGGGCTCCCGCGACATTTCGATATGGCAGCCCAGGACATGGGTGACGGCGTGTGTAACGCAGAACCCGAGCAGCCGGTCGATGGTGCGGACGAACGCGGGCCAGTCCTGGATGTAGAGCCGGCCGGGATAGACAGTGTCCCCGGTGAGCAGGAGTCCGGTGCAAGGATCATAGAGCGTGACGGCCGCATCGTGGTGTCCCGGGCTGGGCCAGCACTTCAGGACCCGGCCGCCCAGATCCACGTGCGCCGGATCGAACGTGCCGTCACCGTCGCCGTTCTTGAACCCGAAGAACTCCCACGCGCGGTCGCGTTCCGCACCCACCAGCATGGTGTCGGGGCGGTCCGTGAACTGGGGATCGCCCGCGACATGGTCCCCGTGCGGATGGGTATGCAGGACCAGTAGCCCGTAGCCGTCGCGGGGGTGCGCGGCAAGCCACGCGTCCACCAGCCCGTCGACAACGCGGCGCAGGGGGAAGAAGTCCGCGGACTCCGTGGCCCCGGTGTCGATCAGCACGGCCCGGGTATTGCCGAAGAGCAGGAACATGAACGGGGCCTCGTAGTTGACGGCCATGTTCTGCCGCAGGATCAGGGTGTGCTCGTTGTAGGCGTGGACCTGGATGTCGGGGTCCGTGTTGTGCTTGGCGGACTCTGATCCGTGGATCCAGGCGACATTGAGGTCGCCGGTGCGGGGCGTGCCGGCGGTGAAATCGATGTATGCGTCAGGGTGCATGTGTCGGCTCACAGCCCCGGCAGGATCTGGTCCCGGACCTGCTTGCGGAGGATCTTCCCCAGCATCGAACGGGGCATGTCATCGATCGCCACGATCCGCCGGGGCACCTTGTACCCGGCGAGATGTTCCCGGCAGTACGTGCGCAGGGCCTCCTCGTCGAGGGTCGCGCCCGGGGCGAGTTCGACGGCGGCGACCACCATCTCGCCGCCGCGTTCCAGCGGTTTGCCGATCACGGCAGCGTCGGCGACGCCCGGGTGGAGGCGCAGCGCGGCCTCCACTTCGGTGGGCGAGACGTTGAAGCCGCCGGTGATGATGAGTTCCTTGGCCCGGTCCACGATGGTGGTGAAGCCGTCCGCGTCGACGGTGACGACGTCGCCGGTGCGCAGCCAGCCGTCCGGGGTGAGCGTTTTCGCGGTTTCCTCGGGGTTGTTCCAGTAGCCCTGGAACACCTGCGGGCCCTTGATGAGCAGCTCCCCGGGCTGGCCCTGAGGCACTTCCGTGTCCGGGTTGTCGATGTCCACGACTTTCATGAGCGTGGACGGGAAGGGCACCCCGATGGTCCCGGTCCGGCGGGTGGGGTGGAAGGGGTTGCCCATGGCCACCGGCGAGGACTCGGTCATCCCGTACCCTTCCACCAGGAGCCCGCCGGACACGGATTCCCACAGCTCCACCACGTGGTCGGGCAGGTTCATGGCCCCGGAAATGCAGTACTTGCAGGACCGCAGCGAAATGCCCTTCTCTTTAGCTGCCATGGCGGTGCGTTCGTAGATCGGCGGCACCGCGCAGTAGACGGTCGCGGGCGACTTTTTCATCGCAGTGAGGACCAGGTCGGGGTCAAACTTCGGGAACAGCACCAGCAGGCCCTGCTTCCGGATGCCGTAGGTGAGGTAGAGCGTCATGCCGAACGCGTGAAACATGGGCAGGATGGCATAAAACACTTCCTTGCCATATTCCGCACCGTGCATCCAGGCCTCACCCTGCAGCGCGTTGGCGTACAGATTGAAGTGGGTCAGCATGGCACCTTTGGGCCGGCCGGTGGTGCCCGAGGTGTACTGGATCGCGGCGAGGTCGCCGACGGCGGGGCGCGGGTGCGCGGGGTCGATCCGGCCGTGGCCGAGCAGGTCCTTCCACGGCGTGGTGCCGGGCGCCGCCGCGGTCAGTGAGGCGCGCGTGTCGCGCAGCTTCTTCACCGGCAGGTGCAGGGCCAGCCGCTTGGCGGCCGGGAAAGCGTCCAGGAGGTTGACAGAGACCACGTGGTCGATCTCGACGTCGTCCGGGAACTCGCGGACGGCGGCCGCGGCCTTGTCCCAGGCGATCACGATCCGCGCCTGGTGGTCCTCGAACTGGTGGCGCAGTTCCCGGGAGGTGTACAGCGGGTTGTGTTCGACGACGATGGCGCCGAGGCGCAGGACCGCGTAGAACGCGACGACGTGCTGCGGACAGTTCGGCAGGATCAGGGCCACCCGGTCCCCCGCGCGGACGCCAAGCCGGCGCAGGCCCTCCGCGGCCCGCTCCACCTGTTCGCCGAGCCCGGTGTAGCTGGTGCGGCGGCCGAAGAACTCCAGGGCCGGCGCGTCCCCGGCCTCGGCCACGGACCGGTCCAGCATGTCCACCAGCGACTCCGTGGGTAGTTCGATCTCCGCCGGGACACCCGGCTGGTAGTTCTTCACCCAGGGCTTCAGGTCAGTATTCTCCATGGCCACATCATGTCGTGAAGTTCGGGCCGGGGCGAATGCGCGCCCCGGGCGCCTCTATCCCCGGGACCCTGTCCTGGACTCTCCGGCGAGCCGTCCGCCGTAGTCGTTGCCGATCTGCCGCGCCGCGTCCTGCAGGAGCGGCACGACCGACTTTTCGATGTCCTCGGCGGGAGCCCGGTGCGTCTGCAGGGAAACGTTGATGGCCGCGACGACGTCGTGGCCGCGCCACACGGGCACGGCAACGCCGCGCAGGCCTTCCTCCAGTTCCTGTGACACCATCGACCAGCCCTTGGCCCGTGCCGTGTCGATTTCGGCGCGGAGCTGGTCGATGCTTCCGATGGAACGTTCGGTGAACCGCTGCAGGTGGACCGAGTCGAAGTATGCCTGCAGTTCCGTTTCTGAGAGTGCCCCCAAGAGGACCCGTCCCATCGACGTCGCCCAGGCCGGGAAGCGGGTTCCCACGCTGATGGAGACGCTGAGCAGCCGCGGTGAGGGTACGCAGGCCACGTAGACCACATCGGTACCGTCGAGGATGCACAGCGAGGTCGTTTCGTTGAGCCGCGCAGCCAGCGACTTCAGGTGCGGCTCGGCCACTTTCGGGAGTGTCAGGTTCGCCAGGAACGACTGGCCGATGTCCAGCGAGCGGGGTGTCAGCTCGAAATGCGGACCGTCGGCGCGGAGATAGCCCAGATCCGTCAGGGTCAGCAGGAACCGCCGTGCGGAGGCCCGGGTCATGTCCGCCGTGGTGGCGACCTGGGAGACGGTGAGCCGCGGAGACTCCGGAGTGAAGGCGAGCAGGACGTCAAAGGCCTTTTCCACCGACTTCACAAAATACGCCGGTTGCTCCTCCATGGACTCCCTGTCTCCTTGAACCTGCACGGGGACGCGGCAGATGCCGCAGGTCCGCAGGCTTGTGTTCTCGATCATATAGGCGCCGGAGGCGACTGGGGCGCCCGCGACGCCGGAGCCGGGCTGTGTGTCAGCCCTTCGCCTGGATGGCCGCAAGCGTGCGCTGCAGCAGCGCATCCGTCTGGGGAGCCAGGCCCAGGAGCGGGATCATGGCTGCCGCCTGGGCACGCAGATGGTCCCAGCCGTCGGCATGACGCAGTCCCTGTTCTCTCGCGGCTGCGATGGTTCCGGTCACGTGTCCGGCGTAGACGAAGTCGTACACGAAAGCATCCCCGGCCAGTCTGGAACCTCCCCATACCGGTGCGTCCTCGCTCCTTTTTCCAACCGGCGTCGCGTTGACGATCAGTGAAGCCCGGGACGCCTGCTCTTGGGCGTCCGCCCACGTGGCCGTCTCCGCGTCCATGCCCAACTGCCCGGCGAGCGCGTGCAACTGCCGCGCGGCTTCGGGGTCCCGGTCCGCGACGGTGACCCGGCCGGCCAGTCCTTTGAGCGCCACCAGGGCGGCCCGGGCGGCCCCGCCGGCTCCGAGCATGACCACGTGCCGCTGATGCCGCCCGCCGAGCAGCGCGGCGACGGCGGCAACGTCGGTGTTGTGTGCGGCCAGCATCCCGTCTTTGCGGATGAGCAGGTTGGAGGCGCCGCTGAGCCGGACCGCTTCGCTCACGGTGTCCGCGGCCCGGGCGGCCCACTGCTTGTGGGGCATGGTCACATTGGCGGCGACGACGTCCGATCCCAGCAGCCGGGCCCGGACCCGGGACATGGGCGCGCCGCGTGGCACGTCCCAGGCCTCGTAACTCCAGCGCCCGCCGAGTTCTTCGAGGACGGGGTTCCACAGCCCGGGCGACATCGCCCGCGAGGCTTCTGAACCGATGAGGAACAGCCGGGAGGCCAGGTTCTGGATGTCCAAGGTGCCGCCTTTCAGGGTGGTGGACCGCAGGGCCAAGCAAGAAGGCGTTGTGAGGCACCTCACCCTGCAGTATGCTATTCCATAGTCGCATACCGCACAGCTGTACGGAATGCGCACAAATCAAACCGCTCCCCATCTTCAAACCACCGTCTTTCAGTGCGGAAGGACCAGCACCATGACCAAACTCGCAACCAGCCCCGCGCTCGTCGAGGAAGAGCGCAAGCTCAAGCGGGCCAAGAAGGCAGCCCTGGCCGCGTTCCTGGGCGGCGCCCTCGAGTACTACGACTTCTTCATCTACGCCACCGCGGCGTCGCTGATCTTCTCCAAGATCTTCTTCCCGCCGGGCGACCCCACGGCTGCCCTGCTGGCCTCCTTCGCGACCTTCGGCGTCGCCTACATTGCGCGGCCCTTCGGGGCGGTGCTCTTCGGCCACCTCGGCGACAAGATCGGCCGCAAGACAACGCTGGTCCTGACCCTGGTCATGATGGGCGGGGCGACCTTCCTCATCGGCATGCTGCCCGACTTCAGCACCGCGGGCTACTGGGCACCGGCCATGCTGGTTCTCCTGCGGCTCATGCAGGGTCTCTCCGCCGGCGCCGAAACCGCCGGCGCATCCGCACTGACCATGGAAGAGGCCCCCGCCGGCCGCCGCGGCTTCTTCGCGAGCTTCGCGATGAGCGGCATCTCCTTCGGCATCGTGCTGGCCTCGCTGGCTTTCCTGCCGGTGGCCGCCATGAGCGAGGCCGACCGCCTGTCCTGGGGCTGGCGCATTCCGTTCTGGCTCTCCAT
Organism: Arthrobacter sp. PM3; assembly: GCF_003352915.1. Lineage (NCBI taxonomy): Bacteria > Bacillati > Actinomycetota > Actinomycetes > Micrococcales > Micrococcaceae > Arthrobacter > Arthrobacter sp. PM3. Next base: position 512,824 of record NZ_CP022314.1, read on the forward strand.
CGTCGTGCTGATCGTCGCGTTCCTCGTCCGCCGCACGCTGGAGGAACCGGAAGTCTTCGAAGAAAAGCACGACCACGGCGAACTCGTGAAGCTGCCCTTCGCCAAGATGTTCAAGACGCACCCTGCACAGTTCTTCCAGGTCGCCCTGATGTCCTTCCAGGTGGTCACGAACACCTTCATGCAGTCCTTCGGCCTGGCCTACGCCGTGTCCGTCGGGGTGAGCGCATCGACCATGCTGACGGTAAGCATCCTCGGCAACGTAATTGCCATCGCCACGCAGCCGCTCGCTGCCCGGCTCTCGGACAGGTTCGGCCGCCGGATTGTCTTCATCACTGGCGTCGTCGGGTCCGGACTGATGATCTTTGCCTATTTCTCGGTGATCTCGACCGGGAACGTCCCGATGATCTTCGTGGCCAGCACGCTGATCACCGCCGGCACGTACGCGGCCTCGAATGCTGTTTACCCGGCATGGTTCTCGGAGCTGTTCAACGTCAAGGTCCGCTACTCCGGGATGGCGATCGGCCTGCAGATCGGCATCCTCTGCGCCGGATTCACCCCGCTGCTCGGCACCGCGCTGGTCGGCCCGGACAAGGCCAACTGGCTGCCGGCTGCCTGGATCGTCGCCGGCTCCTCGCTCCTCGCCGTCGCCGGTGCCATTTGGGCCCGCGAAACCAGCAAGACGCCGCTGCGCGAACTCGGGAACCCCGTTCCTTAAGGTTCATCTGCACTGCACTTTCAGCGGGTGTGAGAGTCAAAGGGTGTGGCAGGCAAAGGGTGTGGAAGGCTCCCTGCCCGGACGCCAAAACCGCCTTGGGCCCGGGCCTAAAACTAGCGGCACAATTTGGTCTCCATCCCATATTTTCCGGGGTTGCCGCTGGATAGCATGGAGTGTCCGGACAGAGCCGTCCGGTCTGGTGTCAAAGTCAGAAGGAACCCCATGGCCGCCGCTACTGTTGACGACATCCTCGCGGATCTTCCGCTGGGTTTCGCCACCCTCATGCTTCGGCCCTCCCGCACGGATGCGGCCATCGAGCGCCTGCTGATCGTCGACGCCGACGACGACACTCCCGACGGCGGCGGCGCGTTCGTCCTGCTCGTCGGGGTTCGGGGCCGCTCGGCTTTGCCGGCGCTGCGGCGTCTGCTTAAGGATCCTCCCCTGGTGCTGGCCGTCAAGGGCGGTCCCGGGGAACTGGGCGAAGCCGAAGAGCTGCTCCGGGCCGCCGGAACGGGTCTGCTTCTGGTGGATCCGGCCGCGGACTGGGACCGGTTGATGTCCATCGCGAAGGACCGCATCCAGCCGCGCAGCTACCAGCGCGAAGTGCTGACGCTGCTGGAAGAAGACCTGTTCGCCATCGCCCAGACCACCGCCCGTCTGACGTCGAGCCATGTGCTGATCGAGGACGCGGCCAACAAGGTCCTGGCCTACTCCACGGTGACGAACAACATCGACGAACTGCGCAAGGCCTCCATCCTGTCCCGGCGCGGCCCGCGCAAGTACGAAGTCCTGCTGAAGGACCTCGGTGCCTACCGGGAGCTCCACCGCACCCGCCTTCCGGTCCGCGTTCCGGCCCGGCCCCAGGACGGGCTGCGGGAGCGGGTCGCGATCACCCTGTTCGCCGGCGAGCGCATCATGGGGTACATCTGGCTGCAGGAAACCGGGGCCGGGTTCGGCGACGACGTTGACTATGTGCTCACCGGATCGGCCGCGCGGGCGTCCGCCGAGCTGATCCGCTACCGCAACCAGCAGTCCGTCCACATGCGCGAGGACCGGGTGGTCCGGATCCTCTCTGGCCCGGCCGAAGCCGCGGCCAGCGCCCACAGCGAGAAGATTCCCGCCGACTTGCCGACGGCGCTGATCCTGATCGGCATGTCAGCCGCGGAGGCGCAAGCCGACGACGCCGCCCTCAAGCACGGCGAACTGGCGAACCTCGCGTCCATCCATGCCGCCGCGTACAAGCCGTCCGCCGTCGTCGGACAGTTCCACGGCGACACCGCCGTGATCATTCCCGGACTGCAGTCCGCCAACGCCGAAGCCGGGCTGCGGAGCCTGGCCGAGGCAATCGTCAAGGACACAGCCAAGCATCTCGGCATCAGCCCCTTCGCCGCGGTGGGACCCGTCGTCCCCGATCTGCTCTCGATCCATTCCGCGACCGGAATAACGGAGGCGCTGCTGGGCTGCATGCGCCGGTCCGGCGACGTCCCGGTATCCGGCGTGGACGACTTCGAAGCGGAGATCCTTTTCCACGACGCGGTGGAGAACTTCACGACGTCGGCCTTCCGGCACCGCAGCCTCTGGGCCCTCCTCCGCGACGATCCCGAGCTGGCCGAAACCCTGCGCGCCTATTTCGACGCCGCCCTGGACGTGGCCGAATGCGCCAGGCGGATGCAGCTGCACAAGAACACCGTCTACTACCGGATCAACAAGGTTTCCCGGGTCACCGGACTGGATTTCAGCAATCCCCGCGATTCGCTGGTGGCCCTGCTCCACATTCAGGAGTGGGCCGGCACGCAGAAGGAGCACCTGGGCAGGAGATGATGACAGCAATTGCCTCGCCGCCGCTTGGCCTGATCCTGGACGACCTGGTCCGGAGCCACCGGCCCAGGACCGAGACAGGGTCCGTGCCCGCAAATATTCCTCACCTGCAGTCACCGCCGTTCGACCGGTTCGGCATCGCAGTTGCCACAACGTCCGGTGAAGTCTTCAGTTCCGGCGACGCCGGTCTTCCGTTCTCGATCCAGAGCATCTCCAAGGTCTTCACCCTGGCCATGGCACTCAGCGCCGATGATTCCGGCTCGCTGTGGTCCCGGGTCCTGCGCGAACCGTCAGGGACGTCCTTCAATTCCCTGGTCCAGTTGGAAGTCGAGCACGGGATCCCCCGGAACCCCTTCATCAATTCGGGCGCCCTGGTGGTCACCGACCACCTGATGGAAAAGTCGCCCGACGCTGCCGCTCAGGTCCTGCGCTTCCTCACCGGTCAGGTGGGCCAGGCAGGTCCCTTCATCGACGAGGCGGCCGCCAGCAGTGAGCTCGCCAGCAGCAGCCGCAACCTGGCCCTGGCCCACTTCCTGAAGGACTTCGGCAACCTGCGGCGGCCCGCACAGGCCGTCGTCGAGAACTACGTGCGGCAGTGTTCAATCATGATGACCTGCGTGGAGGTGGCCAAGGCCGGCCTGTTCCTGGCGAGGGACGGCCGCGGGGCCCACGGCGCGGTGGTCTCCCGGAGCGAGGCCAAGCGCATCGGTTCCATCATGCTGACCTGTGGCATGTACGACGCTGCCGGCGAGTTTGCCTACCGCGTGGGGCTTCCGGGGAAAAGCGGTGTGGGCGGCGGCATCCTGGCGATCGTCCCCGGCGAGTGCGCCGTCTGTGTCTGGAGTCCGAGGCTGGATTCCAAAGGAAATTCCCTGGCGGGTACGGCGGCTCTCGCCGACCTGTCCGACCGGACAGGGTGGTCGATCTTCTGATCTGACCCCTCGCTGTCCCCACAATCTCCCTCCCAACCCCATTTAGATCTCAGACAGATCGAAAGGAACACCCATGCCCAACAGCCTGTCCAACAGCCCCAATGACGAGGTTGGTTTGTACGAGGCCGATGGTGGCCACGCCCATGCTTCGGATGCCCTCATCCACGCGGAGGACGCCGGCTACCACAAGAGCCTGAAGCCCCGGCAGATCCAGATGATCGCGATCGGCGGGGCCATCGGAACCGGCCTGTTCCTGGGTGCCGGCGGCCGGCTCAACGCGGCCGGCCCTTCCCTGGTCATCGCCTACGCCGTCTGCGGCTTCTTCGCCTTCCTGATCCTGCGCGCCCTCGGAGAACTGGTGCTGCACCGGCCGTCGTCGGGCTCGTTCGTGTCCTACGCCCGCGAATTCTACGGAGAGAAGGCCGCGTTCATCTCCGGCTGGTTCTACTGGATCAACTGGGCCACCACCACCATCGTGGACATCACCGCCGCGGCCCTCTACATGAACTTCTTCGGCAAATACGTCCCCTGGATGGGCGCCGTCCCGCAGTGGGCATGGGCGCTGATCGCCCTCATCGCGGTCCTCTGCCTCAACCTTGCCTCGGTTAAAGTCTTCGGCGAACTCGAGTTCTGGTTCGCCTTGGTCAAGGTGGCCGCCCTCGTCGCGTTCCTGCTGGTCGGCAGCTACTTCGTCATGTTCGGCACCCCCGTGCAAAGCCAGGAAGTCGGCTTCAGCCTCATCACCGACAACGGCGGCATCTTCCCCAACGGCCTGCTGCCCATGATCATCCTCATGCAGGGCGTGCTGTTCGCCTACGCCTCGATCGAACTGATCGGCACGGCCGCCGGCGAAACCGAAAACCCCGAAAAGATCATGCCGAAGGCCATCAACTCCGTGGTCCTCCGCATCGCCGTTTTCTATGTCGGCTCGGTCATCCTGCTCGCCCTGTTGCTGCCCTACACCTCGTACCAAAAAGGCGTGAGCCCGTTCGTGACGTTCTTCGGTTCTCTCGGCATCCAGGGCGTGGACGTCATCATGAACCTCGTAGTCCTCACAGCCGCCCTGTCATCCCTGAACGCCGGCCTGTACTCCACCGGCCGCATCCTGCGCTCCATGTCAATGGCGGGGTCGGCCCCGAAGTTTGCGCAGCGGATGAACAAAGCCGGCGTCCCCTACGGCGGCATCGCCATCACCGCGGGCGTTTCCCTCCTCGGGGTCCCGCTGAACTACCTGGTCCCGGGCCAGGCGTTCGAGATTGTCCTGAACGTCGCCTCGGTGGGCATCGTCGTCACCTGGGCCACCATCGTGCTCTGCCAGATCCAGCTCAAGCGGTGGGCGGACAAGGGCTGGCTGGAACGGCCCTCTTTTCGGATGTTCGGTGCCCCCTACACCAGCTACCTCTCCCTGGTCTTCCTGCTCGGCGTGCTCGTGATGGTGTTCATCGACTCCCCGCTCACGCTGCTGGTGACCCTGGTGGCCATCGCGCTGATGGTCGGCGGCTGGTACGCCTGCCGGAAACAGATCCACGCCATCGCCGAGACCCGCGACGGCTTCACGGGCGCCTCCCCCGTGCTGGCCAACCGGACTCCGATCCGCTAACCGAACCCCCTCGAAGCGAACATCTGTCCGCTGACCGGTCCACAATCCGACACACAACCTGAAAGCCGCCATGAAGCCACGAAACCCGCCGAGTCCCGGCCGCACCAGCACCCTGCAGGAGCGCCGCCCGCCAGCCACGCACAGCAGCAACCCGCCGGCGTCGAGCGAGAGCTGCGAGGACGGCTGCTTCTTCTGCACCGGACCGGAAACAGACTAGCCACCGCCACCTGCCCCCGCTGGATTCCAGCGGAGCAGCCATGCGCGCCGAACCTACCCAACAAGACAACCACGTGATGAAAACGGAGTCCGCACCCACCATGACCGCAACCGACACGCAGCCAGTCGACGGCGACACCCTCGCCCCCTTCCAGACCGTCCCGGAGACTAACCCGGACAGCCCCAACGGCAACGGTCCCCTCAAATCCGCCGGGCACGTGATTGTCGATTCGCTCGTGGCCCACGGCGTCGAACGCACCTTTGTTGTTCCCGGCGAGAGCTTCCTGGACGTCCTCGACGGACTGCACGGCTCGGACATCGAGACCGTCGTCTGTCGGCACGAGGGCGGCGCCGCGTACATGGCCGAGGCCGACGGCAAGATGAACCAGCGGCCCGGCGTCGCCATGGTCACCCGCGGGCCGGGCGCCGCGAACGCCCATGTGGGGCTGCACACCGCGTGGCAGGATTCGACGCCGATGGTGCTGTTCGTGGGCCTGATCCCCTTCGCGCACCGGGACCGCGAGGCGTTCCAGGAGTTCGACATCAAGGCCTGGTTCGACACCGGCGCCAAGCGCGTCATGGTGCTGGACCACGCCGAGCGGGCCTCGGAGATCGTTGCCGAGGCCATGTTCGCGGCGATGAGCGGGCGGCCCGGCCCGGTCGTCGTCGGCCTGCCGGAGGACATCATCCGCCAGCAGGTGAGCCCCGCCCTGCACCCGGCCGTCCCGGTGGCTGCAGGTGGCATGAGCGCCACGGACGCCGGCGCCCTGGCTGAGGCCCTGGCCGAGGCCAAGAAGCCGCTCTTTGTCACCGGCGGCAACGACTGGACCCAGGACGCGGCCACCCAGCTCACGGAGTGGCTCGAAAAGCACTCCATCCCGGCCGCGGCGGAATGGCGGACGCAGGGCACCGTCTCCTTCGACTCCCCCAGCTATGTGGGGCCGATCGGCTACGGCCGCCCCCGCCCCACGTACGACCTCTTGGAGGAAACCGACCTCCTCGTCTTCGTCGGCACCGTGCCCGGCGATGTCATCACGGACGGGTTCGTCTGCCGGCAGGACTGGAACAAAAAGAACTTCCTGGTCACTATCGACCCGTCACTGCGCGGCCGCTCCGGCCCGGTGTCGCGACAGATCGTGGCCAAACCCGACGCCTTCGTCCGGGACCTCGCGGGCATTGAGCTTCCCGTGAAGGACGAGTGGAAGGCCTGGACGGCCAGGATGCGCGCCGAGCAGTCGGCGTTCGCGTGGCTGCCCCCGGCCACGCCCGGGAACGGGCCCGCGAAGATGGACACCCTGATGGCGAACCTCGTGCCCCGGCTCCCCGAGGACGCCCAGGTCACCTTCGGCGCGGGCGAGCACACCAACTGGGCACACCGCTACTTCCCCACCCGGCGCTACGCGTCCATGCTCAGCGCCCGCAACGGCTCCATGGGGTACTCGGTGCCCTCGGCCATCGCCGCATCGCTGGCCAGCCCGGGTCGCCGGGTGGTCACGATTGCCGGCGACGGGGAATTCCTCATGAATGGGCAGGAACTCGCCACGGCCGCCCAGTACGGCGCCACCCCGCTTGTCATCGTCATGGACAACCAGGAATACGGCACCATCCGCACCCACCAGGAGCGCCACTATCCCTCCCGGGTCTCCGGCACCCAGCTGAAGAACCCAGATTTCGGCCTGATGGCCCGCGCCTTCGGCGGCTTCGGCATCACCGTCGCCGAGGACAAGGACATCCCGGCCGCCCTCGACGCCGCGCTGGCGGCCATCGACCAGGACGGCGTGTTCGCCCTCATCCACCTCATCGTCGAACAGCGGGTGAAGGCCTACTAAGTCGTGCAACGACGGCGGCGGGAGTCTCCCGCCGCCGTCCCTCCTCCCCGAACCGGACCCGGACCTAGACGGCCGACCAGCCGCCGTCGGAGGCGAGGACCGCACCGTTGATGTTGGTGCCGTCGTCGCTGAGCAGGAAGGTGATCGAGGCCGCCAGCTGCGCCGCGGTGGCGGGCGCCGGGATGTTCGCGCCTATGAGCGGCTGGAGGCGTGCGGCACCGAGTTCGGATCCCCAGGGGGCCTCGATGTTCGTGATGGTGGCCCCGGGCGCCACAGCGTTGAACCGCAGTCCCTTCGGTCCGTACATGACGGCCGAGTTCTTGGTCAGGCCGATCACGGCGTGCTTGGACGCCGTGTAGGTCGCGCCGGCGGCGGACCCGCGCAGCCCGGCCTCGGACGCGATATTGACCACGGACCCGGTGCCGGCTTCAAGCATGAGCGGCACGACGGCCCGGGTCAGGCGCATGAGGGCCGTGACGTTGATCCGGAACACCCGCTCCCACGTTTCATCGTCCACCTCGTGGATCGGCGTGAAGTTGTCCATGATCCCGGCGACGTTCGCCAGTGCGTCCACCCGCCCGCCGGCCGCGGCGAGAACGGCGGCAACGGTCTCCTCGGTGGAGATGTCGCCGGGCACGGGCACCAGGTCGAGGCCGGGGTTCTCCTGCACCAGGGCGTCCAGACGCTCCTTGCTGATGTCGGCCGCGATCACCCGGCCGCCCTCCCTGGCGACCCGCAGGGCCGTCGCCTGCCCGATGCCCGATCCGGCGCCGGTGACGATGACGGTCCTGCCCGCAAAGCGGCCGGCCGTGACGGTTTCCTGCCATGAAGCTTCGTTGCCCATGATGTCCTTCCAGACGTTGAGGATGCTGACAGGCCCACTTTATGACACCCTGTGTCATTATGTAAGGGTGAATATCGGCCAGCCGCCCGCGACCCGCCCGCCTTCGGATGAGCGCGCCGCCGGGCGCCCCGCAACGATCAACCCCGACGCCGTCGCCCGGATCGCCCTGCACCTGTTCGCGGAGCGGGGGTACGAAGCGACGTCCATGGAGGACATCGCAAGCGCGGCGGGCATCGGCCGCAAAAGTTTATACCGCTACTTCGCCAGCAAGGCCGATCTCGTCTGGGGCGGCATCGAGCCCGCCGCGGAGGCCGCTGGCCTGGCGCTGGATACGGCGGCCGACGGCGGCACGTCCCGCAGTGCTCCCGGCACCGGCTCCGGCAGCCACGCGCCCGACGTCGCCTCCGGCGTCACGCTTCCAACCGGAATGGGCGCGGCGCAGATCCGCGCAGGGCTTGGCGCGGCGGCCGCCGCCGGAGCGGCGGCGCTGCCGGACCTCGCCCTCACGCGCGGCCGGCTGCGGCTGATCGCCGAACAGCCGGACCTGGCCAGCCGGAGCTATGCCGCGCTGGCGCCCCAGCGGGAGCGGGGCCTGCGGTATCTGATCGCGCTCGGCGTCCGCGCGGAAACCGCCGGGTATCTTTGCGCCGCCTATCTCGGGGCAACATTCGAGGCCTGGATGCAGTGGGCCACCGGCAGCGATCCGGATCCCGTGCCGTACCTGCTGGCCGCCGTGGACGTGCTCCGGATGCCGGACGCCTGAGGAGCCAGAGGGCGGGGCCGGCCGCGGACCTGCGGCCGCTACTCCCCGGTTTGGCCGTCCACGGTCTCGCGGAGGAGGTCGGCATGGCCGTTATGCCGGGCATACTCCTCGATCATGTGGCACAGGATCCAGCGCAGGCTGGGCGCCGAACCGTCGGACCACCGGCGCCGGGCCAGCTGGTCCAGGCCGCCGCCGGCCAGGGCCTCGGCGACCCGTTCCCGCGAGCGCTCGACGGCGTCCTGCCACAGGGCCCGCAGCTGTTCCGGGCTGTCGCCGGCGGCGGAATGCCAGTCCCAGTCAGGGTCGGCCTTCCAGTCCACGGCATCGAACGGGGCCTCCCGGTCCCGTGCGTGCAGGACGCGGGAAAACCACTCGCTCTCCACGTAGGCCATGTGCTTCAGCAGCCCGCCCAGCGTCATGGCCGAGGCGGCCGTGGTAGCCCCGAGGCCCGCGGCATCCAGCCCGGCGCATTTCCACGCCAGCGTGGCCCGCTGGTAATCCAGGAACCCCAGGAGGGTCGCGGTCTCGTCGGCTGCAAGGGGCGGTTCGGTACGGCCCTGCTCATCCACAATCGTCATGCGCGCGAGTCTAGCGGCCCTTCCCGGCCGCGAACTCGCCGGAAGCCGACCGATTCGCCGTAAGTTTACGGCGAGCCCTTGCCGTTCCGGCGATTTCGGCCAAGCGGGCGCGGCGGCGGATGACGTACTCGGCCACGGCAACGTTGATCAGCCACGCGGCGCCGAGGAGCGCTGCCCGGTCGGCTCATCGGGCGTACCCACCAGCAGCATCCACGGCAGCCCGGTCAGCGCCTGCGTCCCCGCGGCGACGCCGATCGCATAGCCGCGCGTCATCCATGCCCCGTGCCGCACGAAGTCCCGGCGCATGATGGCGGCTATTCCCAGGACGATGCTCGCCGCCATGGCCGAGCCAAAGACGAGCCGCAGGACAAAAAGCGCCGGCCCGTCCCCCGGCGGCAGCGGATAGAAGAGGGTCATCCACAATCCGGACAGGGCCGCCAGCAGGCCGGCCGGCGCCAGGACGCGGCCGGCGATGCGGTGCCAGCCGCGGCGGCCGCGCAGGGAGGGGAGGAACTGGAATGCCCCCAGCAGGCTGTAGGCGGTGACGCTGACAATGTGCGCCACTACCGGCACGGGCGAGGCGAAGAACCGGGCGTTCTGCGGGGTGACGGCGGCGCCGCCGGTCAGTTCGGTCAGCCGGGCCGCCCCCGCAATCACGGGGATGAGGCTGAGCAGGATCAGTCCGGCGGCCACGGGCCACTGGGGGCGCCCGGCGGACGCGGATCGCGGGGGCGCTGCTGGTGTGTGTTGTCACCTTGGTGTCCTTGGCTGGAATGACTGACTGGAATGACTAGCTGGAATGACTCCCGAAGCTGGTGTACGGCGTACACCTTTATGCGGAAAACGTTAGGTGTACGACGTACACTTGTCAATGGCGGAGCGTTAGGGAAAGGTGGCCGGATGACCCAGCAAGCCGAGCGGATGCGGCGAATCCCGCTGAGTCGGGACCGCGTGCTGAGGGCCGCCGTCGCACTGGCCGATGAGGTGGGGATTGAGGCGCTGAGCATGCGCCGGCTCGCCCAGGAGCTCGGGGTCGTGCCCATGGCGCTCTACAAGCACGTTGCCGGCAAGGAGGAACTCCTCGACGCCATGGTGGACGCCCTGGTCAGCGAGATCGATCCCCCCGTCCCCGGCGCCGGCTGGAGGGACGCCGTTCGGCTGCGGGTGCTCTCGGCCCGGGCGGCACTCCTGCGCCACCCCTGGGCCCGGCAGGTCCTGGAATCGCGCACCAACAAGACGCCGGCGGTCCTGGGCTACATGGATTCCTTCATCGGCATGTTCCTGGCCGGCGGCTTCTCCGTGGACCTGACCCACCACGTCATGCATGCCCTGGGCAGCCGGATGTGGGGGTTTACCCAGGAATTGTTTGACGACGCCGCCGCCTCGGCGGAGCAGCCGGCGGATTTTCCGCCCGAGGCACAGGCCGCCATGCTCCGTGAGATGGCCGAGCGGTATCCGAACATCCTGAAGGTCGCCGCCGCCTCCGCGCACGAGGACTCCGTGGTGGGGCGGGGCTGCGACGACCAGTTCGAGTTCGAATTCGCGCTCGATCTGCTCCTGGCGGGCTTTGAACGCCTGCACCGGCAGCACTGGACCTCGACGCCGAAAAGTCTCTGAGGCCGGCCGACACCACTGCGCCGGCCATGCCCTGACCGCCTACTCCTCCAGGAACCCGGTCCCGCCCGCGCCCGGCCGCGAACTCGCCGGAAGCTCCACAAATCGCCGGAAGTTTACGGCGAACCGGTGCCTTTCCGGCGGCGAGTTCGACGGCGGGCGATTTCGACGCCGGAGAACACCTCGACGCCGGCAGAGCCCTGACCCCTTACTCCTCCAGGAACCGCAGCAGGTACGGGACGGTGGTCCGCATGGCCCGCAGGTCGCCGCCGCTGGCGGCCAACTCGCCGAGGTAGTCGCCGTGGGTGCCCGGCACGATCATCAGGCGCGCCCCGGGAATGATGCGGGACATCCGCACGGCGTGGTCGGCGCTGACGACGTCCCGGTCGGCGCACAGCACCAGAGTGCGGGCCGTGATTTGGCGCAGGTCCTCGTCCTGCCAGCCGCGAAAGGTCAGGATCCGCTGCCGGTCCAGCTCGAACATCCGCTCGAGATGCCCGGGCTCGGGATTGAGTGCCCGGTCCGCGTCTTTGTACGCCTCCGGCATGTCGTCAAGGGTGGCCGCCGCCATGCCGTCCCAGAACTCCTCGCCCACCGCGTCCCGGCCGGCGAAGGTGGAGGCGGCAATCAGGCACCGGACCGACGCCGGGTACCGCATGGCCAGCGCCAGCGCGGTATGGCCCCCGGCACTGAAGCCGAGCACGTCCACGGTGTCCAGGCCGAGTTCGTCCATCACGGCCTTGACGTCGTCGGCGGAGTTTTCGGCGGTGAGCGGGCGGCCTGTTGCCGCGGTCCGGCCGTGGCCTTCCTCCTCGACGGCGATCACCTGCAGGCTCTCGGCCAGCAGGGCCGGGATGAGGCCCGCGAAGTTGGTCCCGATGCTCGAGCCGCCGCCGGGAATCAGCAGCAGCGGAGGCTCGCCGGCCCGCGCGTGGCCGTGGACCTCGTAGTACATCCGGACGTCGCCATTGGCCGCGTAACCGTGCGTGAAAGTCACACCGCATCCTAACGCCGCCCGCGGTGGGCTGAACAGGGTCTGGCGGACGACGGCGGGTGGTTGCGTCGCCGTCCCCCATGGACGCTTACGGGTCAGTGGGCCTCGCTTGCACTCCAGTGTCGGAGGACTGAGATAAATTGACAGAACAATCATTGTTCTTGAGGGGGACGTATGGAATTTGCAGAAAAGCTCTCCGCACTGGCAGCAAAGGTGCGCCAACAGCGAGAAGTTATTCAAACCGAAGAGGCGACTAAGAACGCGTTCGTCATGCCCTTCATTTCCACCATCTTGGGCTATGACGTCTTCAATCCATTGGAAGTCGTTCCCGAGTTCATAGCGGATGTTGGCCTCAAAAAGGGTGAGAAGATCGACTACGCCATCGTCAAGGATGGCGAAGTACAGATTCTGATCGAATGCAAAAAGTCCACCGAGCCAGTTAAGATCGAGCACGCATCGCAGCTGTTCCGATACTTTGCAGTGACCAATGCGCGGATTGCCATCCTGACCAACGGCGAGGTCTACCAGTTCTTCACTGATCTCGACGCACCAAACAGGATGGACGCGAAGCCCTTCTTGGTCCTTGACTTGAATGACATCGACGAGACTCTCATCCCTGAATTGCAAAAACTTTCCAAGGATGTCTTCGACCTCGATTCAATCATCAATGCGGCGGGTGAACTCAAGTACATAGGGGAACTTAAGAGGACGCTGGCTGCGCAGTTCAAGGAGCCGGAGGATGAATGGGTCAAGTTCCTGACCGGCCGTGTTTACTCGGGCGCCTATACGCAAAAGGTCCGTGAGCAGTTCACCACGCTTGTCGCCAAAGCTTCCAAGCAGTTTCTCAACGATCAGGTCAACGACCGGCTCAAGAAGGCGCTCGGGACACCCAATTTCCCGCAAAATGATGAGGCAGCCGCTGCTGCAACTGTCACTAGTGCCCCCGTGGCGGAGGCCGATCTGGCAGAAGCCGACGGCATTGAGACAACCCTGGAAGAAATCGAGGGTTACCAAATCGTCCGCGCCATCGTCTGCAGCGAGGTCAAGCCTGCACGTGTCTCGCAGCGAGACGCCAAGTCCTACTTTGCAGTGTTGCTCGACGACAACAACCGCAAGCCCATTGCCCGTCTCCACTTCAACCGCGCGCAGAAGTACATTGGACTATTCGGCGCCGACAAAGAAGAAACGCGAGTGCCCATCAACTCTCTCGAAGAGATCTATGAGCACACCGAGGCCTTGCGCCAAAGCGTGAAGAGCTACCTGTAAACACCGTGGCAGACGCCCCGGCGGACTGAACATGGTTAGGCCGACGACGGCGGGTTGTTGCCGCCGTCGTCGGCCCGGTTCCGAAGGTGCTAAGCGGGACCCGAGGGCGCCTCGAACCGGCCCCGGCGCGGGCGTAGAGTGGGCTCATGAAGCGTGTGGTGATCGACCGCTTCGGCGGCCCCGAGGTCCTCAACGTGATTGACGTCAGGGATCCCCGGCCGGGCCCGGGCGAGGTCCGCGTCAGGGTCCTGGCATCGGGAGTATCGTTCACCGACGCCCAGCTGCGCGCCGGGACGTACCTCGGCGGACCCAAACCGCCCTTCACCCCCGGCTACGAACTCGTGGGCGTCGTTGACGGGCTCGGTCCCGGCTGCACCCGGGTCAAAGTTGGAGACCGCGTCGGCGCACTGACGGTGTGGGGCGCCAACGCCGAGCTCGTCTGCGTGCCCGAGGCATACGCGGTCGCGGTGCCCGAGGACCTCGACCCGGCCGAGGTGGTCAGCCTGGTCTTCCCGTACATGACCGCCTACCAGCTGCTGCACCGGACAGCCAAGGCGAAGCCCGGGGAAAGTGTGCTGGTGCACGGGGCGGCCGGCCGGGTGGGCACGGCGATCCTGGAGCTCGGCGTCCTGGCCGGACTCCGGCTCTACGGGACGGCGGCCGCCCGGGACTGCGCGGCGGTGGAGCGGCTCGGCGCGGTGGCGATCGACTACCAGAACGACGACTTCCTGGCCCGGGTCCGCGGGCTCACCGGCGACGGCGTGGACATCGCCCTGGACGGGATCGGCGGCCCGCTGTCGCTGCGCTCCTTCCGGGCGCTCCGGCCCGGCGGACGGCTCGTCGTGTTCGGCCGGTACGCCACGATCGCGCAGGGGCGCAAGAACTGGCCGGGAGTCTTCGCCTGGTACGCGGCCACCGGGGCCGTCGCCGCATGGGGCGTTCTGTCACCCCGGCGCAAAGTCATGTCCTACCGCGTCCAGAAGCTGCGCATCCACCATCAGGACTGGTTCGAGGCGGACTTCCTCGCCCTCCTCGGGATGCTCCGCCGCGGCGAGATCCACCCGGTGGTGGCCGAGCGCCTGCCCCTGGCCGAGGCCCGGCACGCCCACGAGCTGCTGGGCAGCACTGCGGCAACAGGCAAGATCGTGCTCGTCCCCTGAGTGCTCGTTCCCTGAGAGGCCGCCTCACCCCAGGAACGTGCGGTGGATGTCGCTGCCGTAGCGCCGGATGATGTCCCGCTTGGCGGCCTGGAACGCTGCGAGGTCGCCCGCATGGCCGCGCTGCTCGGCACGGCGCCGCGCCAGTTCATCGGAGATCACGTCGAGGAACAGCTCGGCCAGCAGGAGCCGGGCGGAATCCCGGAAGCGGCCGCGTCCGTCGACATACAGCTGGACCGTCGGGGCGCCGGTGTTGATGATGACCTTGCGCTCCGCGGCGCTGTAGACGGCGCGGTCCGCGCTGTTGTGCAGGTTTCGGAAGTCGTAACCGGTGAAGAGGTCGACGCCGTGATCCCGGCTCGGGCGGCGGACCTCGCGGTGCGCGGGATGCTGCGCCGCGGCCCCGACGGCGGCAGGGGCGGCGATGGCGTGGTGCGGCGGCTGGTCCACGCTGCGGCGGGAGGCGTGGTCGGCGATGACGATTTCACACAGCGCCCAGTAGTCGCCGGCCCGGACGGTGATCTCGCCGTGGTCGCCGGCCCGCTCCCCCGTCAAGGTCCACTCGATTCTCCGGGTGTCCCCAAGTGAGCTAACAGGGATCGGCATTGGGGCCGGATCGATCCGCAGCGAGCCGGACAGCGTGACGTCAAAGGTGAGCGTCCCGGCGTCGGGCAACTGGGCCGGATCCAGCAGCAGCGCGACATGGAACGAATGCCCCGGCGGCCGGTAGTAGAACGGCGTGGTGAACCGCAGCGCCGCGGGCTGCGTCCCGGCGGCCGGCGAGCCGTCCCCGTCCCAGCGCGGCGGCGCCGTCTCCAGGCCCAGATCGACGACGGCCGCCTCGCTCATATGCTGCAGCAGGCGTTCGATCATCTCGGCGGTGCGCCCCGACGTGGTGGCGCGTTCGAGGTGCGTGAGTTTGTCCTTCTCGGCCTGCACGGCGCCGGCGATCATCCGGCTGACAGCGCGGGAGAAGGCCGCGACGAACGGGTCCTTGAGGTTCAGGCCCTCCCGCTCGTCGCTGATGATCGCCTTGCCCCGGCCCAGCATGTCGGTCAGCGCGGCGCAGCGCACGGTGCCGAACAGGTATTCGGTGCCCACCTGGTTCTCGTACTCGAACAACTGGCAGTCGAGCACCGCCATGCCGGATTCGACGACCAGGCCGGCGGTGCGTTCGTCGCCCTTGAGGGTAAGTTCCACGTCCCGGGCCCGCTTGAGCGTGACGGTGAAGGGAAACTCCTGGCCCTCGAAGCTGAAGCTGCCCGGCTGGTCCGGACCGATCAGCACCGCGGCCGGGGGCTCGCGGAACCGGATGCCCTCGCTGCCGTAGTCCTCCGCACCGGGGCGGCCGTGCACCAGCTCCACCGCCCGCCGGTCCAGCACGTCCCGCAGATAGATGTTGTCCGAGAGTGACTGCAGCAGCGTGGCGTGCTGGGTGATTGTCACGTGCGGGTTGTCGACGACGATCGTCACCCGGGTGCCGTGGCCGGCGTCGTTCCCGGCTCCGTCGCCGGCGGCGATCCCCAGCCGGGCGTAGTCCGCGGGGAAGGCACGGCGGTCCGCGCCGTCGTCGTCGTACAGGTAGCCGCCGTTTTCTCCGCGGAAGACGTCGATGCGGGTGAATCGGCCGTCCTTGATGGTCTCGATCCAGCCGTGCCCCAGCCCGAAGATGGCCTGCTTGAGGCCGCGGCCGAAGTACCCGCGGCCGGTGCCCTCGCCGCGGGACAGCGGGCTGTGCGCGCCGCCGTAGCTGAGGATGCGGCCCGCCTGTTCGAAGGACATGCCCTCCGCCTGGTCGCTGACTGTCAGCACCGCCCCGGCGAGGTGGCGCTCGTAGCCGACGCGGATCCGTCCGGCCGCGGAGGCGCCGGCCCTCTCGAGCCGGGCGTAGCTGTCGTCACTGTTGGTGATCAACTCCACGAGCGCTTTTTCGACCGAGGCGAAGCGCCGGGAGTCGATCCCGATCACCCGCTGGTCCACCTGGATCTCGGCAACCGTCATGCTGCTTACCTCGCTCACAACTGAAGCTGGTGCTATACGACGCACAATAACGCATCGGCTGCCCGTTACCGGTAGGAATTCCTGAGGCCGGCAGCCTGCCGGAGCCCGGGCCGCCTTCGCCGTGCCGCCATTGGACGATACTGGCCGGAATGAAGCGATTATTCCGGCCACATCTGTCACATCGCCGGCCGCCGATGGGTCCGCCGTCCATGCTCGACAAGAGACTCGCACCCGGCCGGCGCGTCAGCCCAGCGCGATCACAAACGCCAGACCAGCGAGGACGACAGATACAGGGACCATGACGCGCCTCTCCTGCGTGCTCTTGGACGCAAGGTTGGGCAGCACGCTGAGCATCAAATAGGCAGCAACCACCCACATCGCGACCACGCCAACGAACGGCGACGGCATGATCGCAATCAGCCCTGCGCGCTCCAAGGCAACCCCTGCAAAGACTGCGTAGACGAGGACTGAGACGGCACTCCCGATCCGGAGGCGCCCCGGAAGCACCGCGTTCCGGCCTCCCCAGGCGAACCGGCCAAGTGGTAACCCGGCGATAAGCAACAACTGGAACACGGCAAGAAGGCCGAGCACGGCACAGAAAAGGAGGGGAATTACGGGCGTCATGGGCTGAAGGCTACTGGGCGGCGCGAACAGGTCCGCGGGCACGACACGCTATGCAGCGCGCATTCTGCAGGTGCACGACAGAATGCCGCGGACGGTGCCGTTGAGGGCCGGCGGCCGAAGACCTCGTTAGGTGGACCGTGGCGGTGGATATGAAGGACTTCTGAGGCAGCCGTCCACGCGGCTGTGATCAGACTCACCCGCAATCGGCTTGAGAGCTCCGGGCCCGCCTGTGCACTATGGAAAAGGTGGACGCAATGAGGCCAAACCGGTGAGCTCGCAGAGCTGCCCAAGGTCTCAGGCGTTCCTGGTTTGACCCACGGCGGCTCCGCATCGGTGCGGCAGCCGGACATCCGGATTCATGAATGGAAGCACTGAACAATGACGTTTGAAACTGCCAACTCTGTTACCCACAAGCTCTGGGACCGGGCCACCATGCACCACGAGCTCGACGCCCTGATCCACGACCTCTCCGAGCGCCACAACACCACCAAGAGCAACATCGCGGTCCACGCCAGCGGCCCGAACACCTTCACGCTCAGCCTGAACCCCGGCGCCTAAAGACCGGTTTCATAGGCAGTAAGCAACGCCAACGGACGACGGCGGGAGTCACCTCCCGCCGTCGTCCTTGGTTTCTGCCGTCCTCCTGAGCCCGCGGTTCGGCTATGCCGAGTGACCGCTCGCGCTAACGTCCCGCGCCTTTTCCCTCTCGTAGGAACGCAGCCCGTGCTTCACGCCGAGGCGAATGACCCAGTACAAGGCGGTCACACCGAGAATTACAGGCACAACTATCACAAGCGCGCCGATGACCATCGAACCTACGTCCAAAGCGTCCCCCCAGTGAGCTCTTTTCAAGCAAGCTTCTCACGCGGGCCTGCCCCGGGGACGCAACCCTCAGGGATACGTGGGGATCGCGATGTACTGGTTGATGTTGGTGGACTCGAAGGCAGCGAAGGAGAGCGTGGATTGGCCGCCCTGCGGATTGCCGACCACCACGCTGTGGTCCGACGCGTTCACGTCCAGCACGGCGTAAGAGTGGTCGGAGTCCAGCCGGCCGTCGGAGTTTGAGGTTCCCAGCGTGATGAGGCCGTTCGTGAAATCCTGCTGCATCTGCTCAAAGCTCACGTCCGTCATGGGACCGCCGGGGTTGCGGTCCACGCCCACCTTGCCGGTGATGGCATAGAGGGCGTTGTGCACGTCGTGGTCCTGGGCGTTGCTGAGGTCGGTGCCGTCGATGTTCTTGTAGCTGTTGCCGTTCGCAGCCGCCCATCCCTTCTCGATGATCGCCGCCCACGAGACGTTCTTGCCGCCGATCTTTTCGATGCCGTTTTCGAAGGGTTCGCCGTGGCGGTAGGGCAGGTCACCGTTGACGGTCACCTGCACGGGATCGGGCACGCCGTTGTACTTGCTGTGGAAGGACATGGTGTACGTTCCGTCGCCGTTGGCATGAACCAGGTTTTGAATGGTGTCGGGCTCCCGCGCGGCCACGGTCATCAGGGCCGCCAGGAAGTAGCAGTCCCCGGCGTCGCCCTGGGCGATGTTGGACAGGTCGCCGGAAATGTTGGGCGTCCCGTCGGTTTTGAGCGCAAACAGCACCTGATCCGGCACGGCCTGGTAGGTCGCGCGGCCTGCCGCCGGGTTCGATCCGGGAGGCGCCGACGCAGCGGGACCCTGGTTCGGCCCAACGGTCGTCCTGTACAGGATAACGAGACCGATTCCCACGACCACTGCCACGGCAATCAGCGACGGAATGCCGATGGCCCAGAATTTAGTTGACTTGAATGCTGCACGCTTCATGTGACGTGCCTTCCCGTCCTGCGGGTTCCTGCCCGGGCGCCGCCGCCTCGGTGGCAGGCTCCGTCGCCGTCTTCGCCGTCGGCCCGCGGTTTATTGATGAATTCATCAACTTCTCAACAGCTTGCCCCGGGCAACCACACGCGCGCAAGGGCCGGCGGCCGATCCACAGGGAAAACACACGGAAGTCACAGCGGGGGACGCGGCCTGGTGCCCGCAACATCTGGTGAGCGCACGGCACTTACTGGCACACTGAGCCGATGACCGAACCTCTCCCCCAGTCCCGAAGGCCCGGCATCCGTGCCGCAATGTTCGTTGACTTCGACAACGTCTATATAGGCCTGCAGGCGCTGGACCCGGCGGCGGCCAAGAGGTTCGCCGAGGATCCCAAGCACTGGATGGACGCTCTGGCCGACGGCGGGGCCGGGGAAACCTCCCGGCGGTTCCTCATCCGCAACTGCTACCTGAACCCGGTGGTCTTCTCCAAGTACCGGACGTACTGGACCAGGGCAGGGTTCCGCGTGATCGACTGCCCGTCCCTGACCCAGCGCGGCAAGAGCAGCACGGACATCAACCTGGTCCTGGACGCCGTCGACGCGCTCTCCGGGACCGGGAACATCGACGAGTTTTTCGTCGCCTCCGCCGACGCGGACTTCACGTCCCTCGTTCAGCGGTTCCGGGCCGCGGACCGCATGACCACCGTGATCGCCGCCGGCGCCGTGGCCTTCGCCTATCGCGAGATGGCCGACAGCGTGGTGGAATCCCATGACTTCGTGGCGATCCTCAACGGAACCGGTGCCGAGGCCGGCCGGCCGGTGCGGCGCGGCCAGCCCGCAGCCCCGTTCAGGACCGCCCCGGCCGCCTCCGGAGCGGCGGCCACGGCTGCCGAGGAAGTCCGCGCCCTGGTGCAGTCCGCACCGGGCCCGCTCACCGGTGCCCTTGTGGCGCACCGGGCGCTCACGGCGGACCCGTCCCTCAAGACCGACTGGGGCGGCTACGGCAAGTTCGGCTCCTGGGTTGCGCAGGTCGGCCAGGGCATCGAATACGCGGCCACGCCACAGCCCGGCTGGGTGTGGGACGCCACCCGGTTCTCGCCGGATGACCTGCCGTCGCCGGCGGAGATCCGCCCGGCGATCGAGGATCAGATCACGCGCGTGACCGACATTCCCGCACTGTCCTCCGCCCAGTTCCGGCAGGTTTTCCTGTCGATGGAGTCGACGCTCCGCGAACGCCCGGTCAACCGCAGTGAACTGGCGCGCCTGGTCCGGGACGACTGCGTCGCGGCTGGAACCGCGGTGTCCCGGGCCGCCGTGAACTTCGTCATCCAGGGCCTGGGGTACGCGAATGTCCAGCTCAACGACGAGGTCACGGCCCCGGGCCTGGCGGCCGCGTGGCTGAAGAACGTGGAGGAACTCTGCCGGGTGGCCCTCATCGAATTCGACGACGCCGAACGGCTCGCCTTGCGGCGGTGGGCAGGCGGCGGCCTCCTGGAGCCGGGCCCGGACGGCGACGGCGACCTGTAAGGCCCGGCGCCGCCGTCGGGAATTCCCCCGAAGGGCGTCCGACGGCGGCACGGAACCTAGCGCAGCACCACCGTCCGGTTGCCGTGCAGGATGACGCGCCCCTCGCAGTGCCAGCGGACGGCGTTGGAGAGGGCCTTGCACTCGGTGTCGCGTCCGGCGGCGACGAGGTCGTCCGGCCCGTAAGTGTGGTCCACTTCCACCACCTGCTGGGCGATGATCGGCCCCTCATCGAGCTCCGCGTTGACGTAGTGCGCCGTGGCGCCGACGGTCTTGACGCCGCGGGCGTAGGCCTGGTGGTACGGCTTCGCGCCCTTGAAGCTGGGCAGGAACGAGTGGTGGATATTGATGGCCCGGCCGTCCAGCCTCCGGGTGAGGTCATCGCTGAGGACCTGCATGTAGCGGGCCAGCACCACCAGTTCGACGTCCAGCCGGTCCACGAGGTCCAGGAGGCGTTCCTCGGCGGCCGGCTTGGTGTCCGCGGTGACGGGAATGTGGAAGAACGGGATGCCGTGCCATTCAACGGTGCGGCGGTGATCGGGGTGGTTGGACACGACGCCGACGATTTCGGCCGGCAGTTCGCCAACGCGGGCCCGGAACAGGAGATCGTTCAGGCAGTGCTCAAACTTGGACACCATGATCAGGACCCGGCGTTTGGTCCCGTGCCGGTGGAGCTCCCAGCGCATGCCGTACCTCTCGGCGACGGGTTCGAAGGCCTCCCGCAGCGCGTCGATCGTGGTCTCGTCCCCGGCGGAGCCGAAGTGGACCCGCATGAAGAAGTGGTGGTCCAGTTGGGAGTCGAACTGCTTGTTCTCGATGATGTCGCAGCCGTGCTCCAACAGGAAGCCGGACACGGCGTGCACGATCCCCGGGGATTCGGGGCAGTCGAGCGTCAGGACGTGCGCAACGGTGGTCGCGGGCACGACGGCGGGGCGTTCAGTCTGGGTGTCAGTCATGGCTCAGCACTCGATCACATTCACGGCGAGTCCCCCTCGGGACGTCTCCTTGTACTTGCTCTTCATGTCCGCTCCTGTCTCGCGCATGGTTTTGATGGCCTTGTCCAGTGATACTTTGTGGCTGCCGTCGCCGTGCAGAGCCAGCCGGGCGGCGTTGATGGCCTTCACGCTGGCGATGGCGTTCCGTTCGATGCAGGGGATCTGCACCAGGCCGCCCACGGGGTCGCAGGTCAGGCCGAGGTTGTGTTCGATGCCCACTTCGGCGGCGTTTTCCACCTGTTCCGGGGTTCCGCCCAGGACTTCGCAGAGCCCGGCGGCGGCCATGGAGCAGGCCGAGCCGACTTCCCCCTGGCACCCGACCTCGGCCCCGGAGATGGAGGCGTTGATCTTGAAGAGGATGCCGACGGCGGCGGCCGCCAGGAGAAACCGGACGACGCCGTCGTCGTTGGCTCCCGGGACAAACTTGACGTAGTAGTGCAGCACGGCGGGGACGATCCCGGCGGCGCCGTTGGTGGGCGCCGTGACGATGCGGCCGCCGGCGGCGTTTTCCTCGTTGACCGCCAGGGCGAACAGGTTCACCCATTCCATGGCCAGCAGCGGATCGGCGGGCACCTGGGCGGGCGAGGCGGCGGCCGCCGCGGCCTGGGCGGACGCGGCGGACGCCGCCAGCGTCCGGAACAGGGACGGGGCGCGCCGGGTGACGTTGAGCCCGCCCGGCAGGATGCCCTCGGCGGAGCAGCCGTTCTCCACGCACTGGCGCATCACGGCCCAGAGGGCCAGGAGCTTCTCCCGGGTCTCCGCTTCGCTGCGCCACGCTCCCTCGTTGGCGAGCATGACATCGGAGATCGACATGTCCTCGCGGCGGCAGATGGCCAGGAGTTCGTCCGCGGTGGTGAAGGGGTACGGCAGGACGGTGGAGTCCTCCACCACCCGGTCGGTGCCGGAGGCGTCGCCGTCCACCACGAAGCCGCCGCCGACCGAGTAGTAGCTGCGCTCCTGGAGCACGGCGCCGGTGTGGTCCAGCGCCCGGAAGGTCATGCCGTTGGGGTGGGCGGGCAGTGACTTGCGGCGGTGCAGGACCACGTCCTCGTCCCAGTTGAAGTCGACGCGGTGGTCCCCGCCAAGCCGGAGCTCGGCGTCGAGGGCCGCGGCCGCCACCTGGTCATCGGCGGTTGCGGTGTCCACGGTCTCCGGGTCGAGGCCCTGGAGCCCCAGGACCACGGCTTTGTCCGAGCCGTGGCCCCGTCCGGTGGCGCCGAGGGAGCCGAACAATTCGGCCTGGACCCGGGTGGTGGAACTGAGCTGTCCGCCGGCTTTGAGCCCGTCGGCGAACAGTTTTGCTGCCCGCATCGGGCCGACCGTGTGGGATGAGGACGGCCCGATGCCAACAGAAAACAGGTCCAGGGCGCTGAGCGCCATCAGGGGACCTCGGGTGAGGCGTACTCCCGCATGGCGTCCAGGAGCCAGCGGCCGAGGAACTCCGCAAACGAGGCCCGCGGGAAGATCCGGTAGCTCTCCTCTGCGGTCTTCCACAGGATCGCCGGGATGCCGCCGATTTCGGTGGCGAGCGCGGTCCCTGCTTTGAGGACGCGGGGGTGCAGGTCCAGGGCGCAGCCCTTTTCCAGCACGGCCCGGGCCCGCGGGCCGGAGAGCTCGAACGTGGTGCGGTTGGCGGAGAGGTCCACCACCTGGCCTTCGCCGTCACCGAGCGCATCGACGAGCGCGCCGGGAAGGGTTCCGCCCAGGCTTTCGTGGGCCTCGGCGGGTGCCACGAGGAGGAATTCCTCCGGGCCCAGCCACAGCACCGCGGTGTCGCCGCTGCCGCGCACCTCGCCGGACACCGTGGGCAGGCCGCCGGTGAGGGCACCCAGCCGCGCCCCGGCGTCGCCGGCCGGATTGGCCCGGAGCCCTGCCATGGTCAGGAACGGCACCTCACGCAGTTCCACGACGCCGGCGACGGAGCCGGCCGCGAAGGCCGCGCTCAGAACGGCGGCCGGGCTCTTCCGGAGAGTCTGGATCTTCTTGGAGTTTTCGAGTGCTGCGGTGTCAGCCATCTTTGCGGGTCCCTTCAGAGTCAAAAAGTACGGTTTCTGCGACCACGACGTCCACGAGCTCGTCGCCGGCGGCAGCCACCAGGGTTTCGCCGATCCGGTTGCGGCCGTTCTTGATCAGGGCCAGGGCGAAGGAGCGGCCCAGGGCGGCGCTGTGGTAGCTGGAGGTGACGAAGCCCTGCATCGGGACGGGTCCGTAGGCGGGGTTGACGGTGATGCCCTGTTCCACGAGCTGGGTGCCTTCCGGCAGCCGGATGGTCCCGTCGACCGGCAGGACGCTGACCAGGTGCTTCCGGTCGGTGCGGGCGGCGTCCGTGCGGGTGTAGGAGCGTTTGCCGATGAAGTCCTTGACCTTGGAGACCACCCAGTCCATGCCGGCATCCTGCGGGGTGACGGTCCCGTCGGTGTCCTGGCCGACGATCGGGTAGCCCTTCTCGGCCCGGAGCACGTGCATGGTTTCGGTGCCGTACGGGGTGATGTTGAACTCGGCCCCGGCCGCGGCCACGGACTCCCAGGTGTTCAGCCCATACCAGGACGGGACGTTGATTTCGTAGGCGAGCTCGCCGGAGAACGAGATCCGGCAGATCCGGGCCTGCACGCCGGAGGCCAGCGTGGTTTCCCGGAAGGTCATGAACGGGAAGGCTTCGGCGTCGAGGCCGCCATCGGCCGCCAGCTCGGGGGCGAGTTTGGCGATCACGGCGCGTGACTTGGGTCCGACGACGGCGATCGTGGACCACTGCTCCGTGACGGAGGTGCAGTGCACATCCAGTTCGGGCCATTCGGTCTGCAGCCATTCCTCCAGCCAGTCCAGCACCTTCGCGGCGCCGCCGGTGGTGGTGGTCATGAAGAACCGGTCCTCGTCGAGGCGCAGGGTGACGCCGTCGTCGAAAATCATCCCGTCGGGGGTGCACATGACGCCGTAGCGGGCCGAACCGGGGGCGAGCTTCTTGAACGCGTTGGTGTAGATGCGGTTCAGGAACTCGCCCGCGTCCTTGCCGCGGATCTCGATCTTGCCCAGGGTGGTGGCGTCCATGAAGCCCACGGAGTCGCGGACGGCGGCGCATTCGCGCAGGACCGCGGTGTCCATGTCCTCGCCGTTCTGGGGGTAGTACCAGGGGCGCTTCCACTGACCGACGTCCTCGAAGAGGGCGCCCTGGGCGACGTGCCAGGGGTGGATGGAGGTCAGGCGGGCCGGGTCGAAGAGCTCCCCGCGCTGGCGGCCGGCGAGTGCGGCGAACGCCACGGGGGTGAAGGGAGCGCGGTACGCGGTGGTCCCGATTTCCCCGATGCCCGGTGTGGCGCCGGCGGGTGCGCCGGCCTGCTTGAGGGCGGCGGCGATCACGCCGATCGCGTTCACCCCGGAGGTCTTGCCCTGGTCGTTGGCGGTGCTGATCGAGGTGTAGCGCTTGACGTGTTCCACCGAGCGCATGCCGGCACCGGTGGAGCGCAGGACGTCGGCGACGGTCTGGTCGCGCTGGAAGTCGACGAAGTGGTGGTGCCACTCCCCCGGGGTGCCCTCCTGGCCGGGGACCAGCCAGAGCTGGCGGGTCGGGGCGGCGGCGCGCGGCGCTTCCGGGGTGGCCGGCTCGATGGTGGAGGCGAAGCCGGCGGCGATGGCCGCCGCGGCACCGGCGGAGATGCCTTCGGCGAGGCAGTCGGCGAGCTCGAAGCTGCCGCGGCCGGAGCCGGCCACCTGCTGGTTGGGGACGATGCTGGCGGGCACGAATGCTGCCAGGTCGTCATCCCAGCGCAGCTTGCCCTGCCGCTGGGAGTGCAGGTGGACCACCGGTGACCAGCCGCCGGAGACCGCCAGCAGGTCGCAGGCGATGTTTTCGATGCCCGAGGTGAGGTCGCCGGCGTCGTTGATGCTGCGGACGGTGACGCCGTCGATGCGTTCGGCGCCGGTGGTGTTGACGACGGCGCTGCCGATCAGCACCCGGGTGCCGGTCTCCGCCGTCGCGGCCGCCACGGCGCTCAGCTGCGGGCGGGCATCGACGACGGCTGCGACGCCAATGCCGGCGGCGCGGAGGTCCGCGGCCAGGGCGTAGGCGCTGTCGTTCGTGGTGCTGATGACCACGCGGGAACCGGCGGCGACGGCGTAGCGGTTAAGGTAGCTGCGGACGGCGGAAGCGAGCATGATGCCGGGGCGGTCGTTGTTCTCGAAGACCAGGGGGCGTTCGTGGGCGCCGGGGGCAAGGACCACCTGGGCGGCCCGGATGTGCCAGATCCGCTGCCGGGAGACACCGGGGGCGGCCGGGGTGGACAGGTGGTCGGTCCGGTTCTGCACCGCGATGACGTAGTTGGAGTCGTAGGAGCCGAAGGCGCTCGTGCGGTTCAGCACGGTGCATTCGGCCGCGGAGATCAGTTCGGCCTCGACATCGGCCACCCAGTCCAGGGCAGGCTTGCCTTCGATGCTGTCGGCAAGCTCCGGGGCGGTGGAACCGGAGAGCAGGGAGCCGCCGAGCTCGGGCTGGTCATCGATCAGGATGACGCGGGCGCCGGTGCGGACGGCTTCGCGGGCGGCGGCCAGGCCTGCCGGGCCGCCGCCGACCACCAGGACGTCGGTGTGGACGTACTTCTTGTCGTACTCGGCGCGGTCCTCGGCCGGGTCCAGCTTGCCCAGTCCGCTGAGCAGTTCGGCGCTGAGGCCGTCCACGAGGGTCACCGTGGTGGCCGGAATCATGGACTCCGCCACGTGGCCCGGGAACCGGGCGGCGATCTTGACCAGGGCGTTGGATTCCTCGACGCCGGCCGACATGATGCCGCGCGGCCGGTCCTCGTAGAGGGAGTTGCCCACCTGGTGCCGGCCGTTGGCCAGCAGGGCGGAGGCGAGGGTGTCGCCCGGGTGGCCCGTGTATTCGCGGCCGTCCAGGGTGAAGCGCCACGTGACGCTGCGGTCAATGCGTCCGCCGGCGCCAAGGCGCGCGGGCTGCTGAGCGGTCATTTGGTGGTTCCTTCCGTGAGCACGGGGCTGGTGGCCGTGGCCGCCGGGCGGAGCTGGCCCATCGGGTAGACGGCGTGGATGTCATAGGTGAGGGTGTCGCGGAGCATGTTGAACCATTGCCGGCAGCCGGTGCTGTGCTGCCAGCGCTCGGCGAACGCGCCCTTGGTGTTGTCCCGGTAGAACAGGTACTCGGCCCATTCCCGGTCCGTGAGTTCGGCGGGGTTTTCGGGGTAAGGCACGTGGGCCTGGCCGCCGTAGTGGAATTCGGTCTCGTCCCGGGGGCCGCAGTTGGGGCAGGGAATCAGGAGCATGTCCGGTCCTCTTTCTAGTGGGCCACGGCGGCGGCGCCGTGTTCGTCGATCAGGGCGCCGGTTTCGAAGCGCTCGAGGGCAAAGGGCTTGTTGAGGTGGTGCGGGGCGCCGGTGGCGATCGTGTGCGCGAACGTCAGCCCGGCCGCCGGGGTGCCCTTGAAGCCGCCGGTTCCCCAGCCGCAGTTGACGAACATGTTCTCTACCGGGGTGGTGCCGACGATCGGGGAGGCGTCCATGGTGGTGTCCACGATCCCGCCCCAGGTCCGCAGCACGTGGGCGCGGGCGAAGATCGGGAAGAGTTCGACGGCGGCGGCCATCTGCTGCTCGATCACATGGAAGGAGCCGCGCTGGCCGTAGCCGTTGTAGGAGTCGACGCCGGCGCCCATGACCAGTTCGCCCTTGTGCGCCTGGGAGACGTAGACGTGGACGTGGTTGGACATCACGACGGTGGGGTGGACGGGCTCGTGCAGTTCGGACACGAGCGCCTGGAGCGGGTGGGACTGGATGGGGAGCCGGAACCCGGCCATTTCGGCCAGCACCGAGCTGTGCCCGGCGGCGCAGAGACCGACCTTTTCGGTGTGGATGGTGCCGCGGTTGGTCTTGACGCCCACCACCCGGTTGCCGTCCTTGAGGAAGCCGGTGACTTCGCAGTTCTGGATGATGTCCACGCCGAGCTCGTCGCACTTGCGGGCGAACGCCCACGCGACGTGGTCGTGCTTGGCGATCCCGGCGCGCGGCTGGTAGGTGGCGCCCATGACCGGGTAGCGGATGTTGTCGCTGATGTTCAGGATGGGGCACAGTTCCTTGACCTGCTGCGGGTCCAGCCACTCGGCGTCGACGCCATTGAGCTTGTTGGCGCCGACCCGGCGGATGCTTTCACGCACGTCGCCCAGGGTGTGGGCGAGGTTCATGACGCCGCGCTGGCTGAACAGGAAGTCGTAGTCCAGTTCTTCGGGCAGGATTTCCCACAGCTTCAGGGCGTGCTCGTAGATCGCGGCGCTCTCGTCCCAGAGGTAGTTGGACCGGATGATCGTGGTGTTCCGGGCCATGTTGCCGCCGGCGAGCCAGCCCTTTTCCAGGATGGCGATATTGGTCATTCCGTGGACCTTGGCCAGGTAGTACGCCGTCGCCAGTCCGTGGCCGCCGCCGCCGACAATCACGGCGTCGTAGGAGGACTTGGGCTCGGGGTTGCGCCAGAGGAACTCCGGGTGCTCCGGAAGGTGGTCGGTGCTCATTGTGCTGCTCCAATCAGTTCTGCCTCAAGCGCCGTTGCCTGGGCGGTCGGTGCCTGCGCGGCGTTGGCCGGGTCGCCGGACAGGTGCGGGTAGAGGGGGAATTTGTCGGCCAGGGCGCTCACGCGGGCGCGCAGGCTGTCGGC
Source organism: Arthrobacter sp. PM3 (assembly GCF_003352915.1). Taxonomy (NCBI): domain Bacteria; kingdom Bacillati; phylum Actinomycetota; class Actinomycetes; order Micrococcales; family Micrococcaceae; genus Arthrobacter; species Arthrobacter sp. PM3. The sequence goes on from NZ_CP022314.1 coordinate 540,726, forward strand.
GGTTTCGTCGCTGAGGTCGTTGTCCCGGGTCGTTGACTGCACCGCCGGGGCGGTCAGGGCCGCGGCGATGATGTCGGCCACCTCGGTGAACTCCGCGGCGCCGAAGCCGCGGGTGGCCAGGGCCGGGGTGCCGATCCGCAGCCCGGAGGACACCATCGGCGGGCGGGGGTCGAACGGGACGGCGTTGCGGTTGACGGTGATGCCGATCCGGTGCAGCCGGTCTTCGGCCTGCTGCCCGTCCAGTTCCGAGTCGCGCAGGTCCACCAGGACCAGGTGCACATCCGTGCCGCCGTTGACCACGGTAATGCCGGCGGCGCCGACGTCGTCCTTCAGCAGCCGGGAGGCGATGATCTGCGCGCCTTCAAGCGTGCGCTCCTGGCGTTCCTTGAACGTCTCCGAGGCGGCGATCTTAAATGCCACGGCCTTGGCCGCGATCACGTGCTCCAGCGGACCGCCCTGCTGGCCGGGGAACACGGCGGAGTTGATCTTGCGGGCGTACTCCTCCTTGCTCAGGATCACCCCGCCGCGCGGGCCCCCGAGCGTCTTGTGCGTGGTGGTGGTGACGACGTCGGCGTACGGGACCGGGTTGGGGTGCAGGCCCGCGGCGACGAGCCCGGCGAAGTGCGCCATGTCCACCATCAGGTAGGCGCCGACGAGGTCGGCGATGCGGCGGAACTCGGCGAAATCCAGCTGGCGGGAGTAGGCGGACCAGCCGGCCACGATCATCTTGGGACGGTGCTCGAGCGCCAGGGCCTCGACCTCGGCCATGTCCACGAGGTGGGTCTTCTCGCTCACGTGGTACGGAATGACGTTGTAAAGCTTGCCGGAAAAGTTGATGCGCATGCCGTGCGTCAGGTGCCCGCCGTGGGCCAGGGACAGGCCCATGATCGTGTCGCCCGGTTCCAGCAGGGCGAACATCGCGGCGGCGTTGGCCTGGGCGCCGGAGTGCGGCTGGACGTTCGCCGCTTCGGCGCCGAAGAGGGTCTTGATCCGGTCGATGGCGAGCTGTTCGATCACGTCGACGTGTTCGCAGCCGCCGTAGTAGCGCTTGCCCGGGTAACCCTCCGCGTATTTGTTGGTCAGCACCGACCCCTGTGCCTCCATGACCCCTGCCGGGGCGAAGTTCTCGGAGGCGATCATCTCGAGGGTGGACTGCTGGCGTTTCAGTTCCCGTGCCACGGCCTGCGCGACTTCGGGATCGACGACGGAAAGTCGCTCGTTCAACTGCTCAACCACGGTTGCTCCTTTTGAAATACCACTGTTGCTATGACTGATATATCAGTGTGATGTCAATGGTATGATTGGGATCACATGAGAGTCAATAGCTGGAAGCCAAGTGAAAGCCGGCTTCCGCTGGGAACCCGGAACGGAGCCTAGCTGTGAACGCACTGACCGTCCTGCCGCCGGCAGAGGACGAGACCCTCTCCCAGGCGGAGGCCGCATACCGGCAACTGCGCGACAAGCTGATCATGCTCGAAATCCGGCCGGGCGAGCCGATCAATGACGGACAGCTGGCGGCCGAGCTCGGCTTCGGCCGCACGCCGGTGCGTGAGGCGATCAAGCGGCTGGAAGTGGACCATCTGGTGGTTTCCTATCCGCGGCGCGGCACCTTCGCCACCACCGTGGACTTCACGGAACTGGCCGACGTCTCGGAGATCCGGGAACTGCTGGAGCCGCTGGCGGCGCGCCGGGCCGCAACCCGGGCCAACGCCGCCATGCGCCGCGAACTGCTCGACGTCGCCAAGACCATTGCGGAGCTGGATCCGAGCCCGGCACAGTCCCGGGAGCTCATGCGCTACGACCTGACGGTGCACCGCCTGATCTACCGGGCCGCGGCGAACCCGCACCTGGAAGACACCCTGATCCGCTACGACAACCTGGCCACCCGGATCTGGTGCCTGGTCCTGGACAAGGTCCCCTCCGTCAGCGGGCACATCACCGAGCACGTCGAGCTGCTCAGGGCCGTGGCCGAAGGCGACGCGGACAAGGCCGCGGAGCTCGCCCTGCACCACGTCACGAGCTTCGAACAGACCATCCGCAAGGTCCTCTGAGGCACTTGAGGTGCCGAGACCGCCGGAAACGTGCGGGGTCGCCGGAAGTTTGCGGCAAGAGGACGACGGCGGGAGGCTCCCGCCGTCGTCTTCTTGCGTTGCGGTGTTGCGGTGCTGCGCTGCTCAGGCGTTGGCGTGTTCGGCGAGGATGGCGTCGACCTGGCCCAGCGCCTCCCGCATGCCCTCCTCCATGCCCATGGCGAGCATTTGTTCGAGCTGGTCCTCGTTTTCGAAGGTGGTGAGGACGGCCATCCGGGTGCGGCCGCCGAGGTCCTCCAGCGTTACGATGCCGTGCGCGGCGCCGTGGTCGCCGGTGGGGTTGCCGGCCTCGTCCGCGAATCCGTAGTCGAACTCCAGGCGGTGCGGGGCTTCGATGGTGGTGAACATCCACCAGCCGTGGCCTTTGTCGCCGTCCGGGCCCGTCATGTAGTAGGTGGCCTTGCCGCCGGGAACGAAGTCGTGCTGCACGAACGTGGCCGGCCAGGTGGGCGGGCCCCACCAGCGCTCGAGCTGGCGCGGATCGGCCCAGACCTGCCAGACCCGCTCCACGCCGGCGTCGAACTCGGTGACGAAGGTGAGGCTCAGCGCCTCAAGATTCTTGACCGAACTGATGACTGTCATGATGAACCTTTCCTACTCCTTGCGCGATTCCGGTTTCCTTGCCTGTGTCCGCTCTGTTTCCCTGGCCGGTTCGGCGAGCAGGTCCGCGATCCTGCCGGCCCGCTGCCGCCAGACGTCCTCGTATTCATCGAGCAGGCGCCGGGCCTTCTGCAGTCCGCCGTGATCGGCCCGCACAATCTGCTCCCTTCCGCGCTTCTCCTTGGTGATGAGGGAGGCGCGTTCCAGCACCGCCACGTGCTTCTGCACCGCGGCGAAGCTCATGGCGTAGAGGGCGGCGAGCCCGGAGACCGAGGACTCCCCCGCCGTCACCCGCCGCACGATGTCCCGGCGGGTCGCATCGGCGAGCGCCTGGAAGAGGCGGTCAAGGTCTTCGTCACTTTGCTGATCTACAACCATTTGGTTGTAGGATAGGCCGCGCCGCGGGGGCTGTCAATGGTGCGCGACGCCCCGCTTACCGGCCCCGATCCGCCTCCCGCGGCCCTTCCTGCGCCCTCCCGTCCCCTCCCGCTCGCGACTTCGCCGGAATGCGCCCAAATCGCCGGAAGCTCTCGGCGAACTCGGCAGCTTCCCGCGAACTCGGCGGCAGAGGCATGCCGCGCGGTAGCGTGGTGGGATGACGGCCAGCTACAGATACGACGTCGAGATCCTCCACCTGCTCGTATCCCCGGCGCACGCCTACTTCGGCCGGGCGCGCGAGGGGGCGGCCGACGTCCCCACCGCCGACGCCGACCAGGTGACGCTGGTGGCGGGCAAGGGGATCGTCGGCGACCGGTTCTTCGGCAAGGCCGCGCACATGGACGCCGCCGTCACCGTGTTCGCCGCCGAGGCACTCGAAGCGATCGCTGCCGAGCTGGGAACGGCGCCCCTGGACCCGCTGCTGACGCGCCGCAATGTGGTCATCCGGGGCGCGGAACTGGCACCGCTGCTCGGACACGACTTCGTGCTGGAGTCCCGGGGAGAGCGGGTGGGGCTCAAGGCCGGTCGGCCGGCCCATCCCTGCGCCTGGATGGACGCGATGCTCGCCCCGGGCGCCCACAAAGCCATGCGCGGCCGGGGCGGGCTGCGTTGCGGGGTGCTGTCCGACGGCGTCCTGCACCGCGGACCGGCAGTGCTGATCAGCCCCGTGCCGCTCGATCCCGGCCGCGCAGGCGACGCGACCGTACTGCGCCCTTCGCGCCTGCCCTAAGCTGCGCGGCTGGGGTTAGTCGTCCAGCCGCACGCCGCGGAGCAGCAGGAGTGTCCCGCCGACCGCACCGGCGGACGCCAGGAAGACTCCGGCCGCCCCGAACCCTGCCGCGACGATGCCGATGACACTCGGCAGGACCACCTGGCCCACCCTGTTGCCGGCGAGCCGCAGGGCCAGCGCCCGGCCGCGTTGCCCGGCCGGTGCTTGCGCGGACAGCCACGACATGGTGAGGGGCTGGCCGATGCCGAGCCCCAGCCCCAGGACGGCCATCACGATGAACAAGGTCCAGGCCGGCATGGGAATTGCCGCCACCGCCAAGGCGCCCGTGGACAGGACAAGGCTGAGCACCATCAGTCTCATGCGCCCCAGTTTCCGGGACATCTGCCCCAGAATGATGCGGGACACCATGGAAAACACGGCGCGGGTGGTGAGCATGAGGCCGACCGTCGCCGCCGTCAGCCCGCGTTCGGATCCGAGCGCGGGGAGGTAAACCGTGGTCAGGTCCACCACGGCCAGGACGGTGGCGCTGGTGCCCAGCGCCCGGGCTACCCCGGGGGTCTTCAGCAGCGACACGACGCCGCCTTTGCCGCCGTCGTCCGAGGACGCCTTCCGCTTGCGGCTGCTGACATTTGCCGAGACGCCGAAGGTGGTGACGAAGAGCACCAGGCTCATGCAGACGGAGAGGAAGAAGATCGCCTGGGTGTCGGGACGGACGGAGGCGCCTCCGACCAGGGATATCGCGAGCGGCCCCAACGCCTGCCCCAGGGAGGCCGCGAAGGTCAGGTACCCGAAGGCCGAGTCCAGCCGGGATGCGACAGCGTTGTTGGCCACCACGGCCTGTTGTCCCACTACGCAGGCCAGCTGGCCGGCGCCGAGGAGCGCGGTTCCGATGACCAGGGCGGATATCGACGAGCCCCAGAACAACAGGTATGTTGAACACGCAAGAACGACGGCGGACCCGATCGCCATGAGCCGGCGCTCACCCAAGCGGTCCACGAGGCCGCCGGTCGGGACGGCGAGCAGCAGCGGAAAGACGGCATAGCTGGCAGCCAGGACGCCCAGGGCATACCCGGGAACGTCGAGCTCGAGCGCCCGGTAGGTGGCGGCCGGCCGGACCAGGAAGGTCACGGCCTGGATCAGTGCCGAATGGATCAGGAGGGCCGCGGACGAGCGGCGGCCCAGGTCACCGATCATGTGATAACAAGGCTGCTGCCCGAGATGGCACGCAGCGCCTCGTCCCGGGCACCAATGACGTGGTCGAAGGCGATCCTCGCGGCCTTTTCCGGGTCGTCCGCGGCCACCGCCTCCACGAGAATGCGGTGTTCGGCCAGGGCCCGGTCCCGCCGCTCCTGAGTGTTGTTGGTGAAGTGGCGGTAGCGCTCCATCTGGCTGGCGATCTGGTCGTGGAAGCGCTGGGACCAGGAATTCCCGTCGATCTCGGCGATCTTGTCGTGCAGCGACTTGCCGTGATTCATCGCGTCGTCGGCGAACTTCACCATGGCGGCATTGCGTTCGACGATCCCCCGGAGCGTTTCGATGTCGGCGGGTGTCGCCTTCGCGCACGCCCCGCGGGCCATCAGTGATTCGATCGCCGCGCGCACCTCGTACAGCTCCGAAATCGCCGCCGCATCCAGCACGGGCACCAGCACACCCCCTGTGGGCTGCTGCTCCAAAAGACTCTCCGAAATGAGCCGCCGGATGGCCTCCCGTAACGGGGTGCGGCTCACTTGCAGCGCGGCAGCCATTGCGGGCTCGTAGATGCGCGTCCCCGGTTTGAGCTCAAGACTCAGAATCTGCCGTTTCAGCTCCGCATACACCAGGTGCGCCCCGGTGTTCCGGGCAGGTGCATATGCCATGTCGCGCCTTCCGCCGTTAGCTACATACTTGTATACAACTATACAAAGAGCAGGGTCCATGTCGCGGTGGGCTCGTAATTCGGGTGATCGTGCAGGAGGTTCCGGGGGCGGGACCGGGTTTCCGGAAGAAAGTGCATCCCCTGCCACTTCCAAGGTATCGCGCCGCCGGGGGCTTGCGGCAAGGCCCCCGGCATGCCGGATACTGGGCGTTCGGTGCCGAGGTGAGCGGGGAAGATATGCACGATGTGGTGATTGTCGGGAGCGGCCCGACGGGGATGATGCTGGCGGGCGAGCTGCGGCTGGCGGGTGCCGACGTCGTGGTCCTCGAGCGGCGCGAGTCGCAGGACCTGACGGGCTCGCGCGGCGGCGGTATCCACTCCCGCACCATTGAGCTGCTTGACCAGCGCGGCATCGCCGGCCGGTTCCTCGCCGAAGGCAAAACGATGCAGGCGGCCACGTTCGGCGGCACGGCGCTCGACCTGAGCCGCCTGCCCACGCGCCATCCGTACACGCTGGCACTTTTCCAGAACCACATCGAACGGCTGCTGCTCCAGTGGGCCGGGGAACTGGGCGTGCCGGTCCGGCACGGCACGGAGGTCACCGGCGTCGCACACTCCGACGCCGGCGTCGACGTTCAGCTCGCGGCCGCCGGACCGCTGCGGGCCCGGTATGTGGTGGGCGCGGACGGCGGCCGCAGTGTTTTGCGGCGCGCGGCCGACATCGGGTTCGCCGGCCCGGACGCGACGCGCAGCAGCCTCATCGCCGAAGTGGAGGTGACCGGGGAACTTCCGAAGGCCGGCAAGATTGACAGTCGCGGCGTCCACGGGCTCCACGCGATGGGCGACGGCACGGTGCGCGTCGTGGTGACCGAGGCGGAGCTGGGTCCGGCCACCGAGCCCACCCTGGCGGAGCTGCGGCGGGCGCTGGTCGAGGTGTTCGGCACGGACTTCGGCGTGCACAGCCCCCGGTGGTTGTCGCGGTTCACGGACGCCACCCGGCAGGCGGTGTCCTATCGCGAAGGCCGGGTGCTGCTGGCCGGCGACGCCGCGCACGTGCACTCCCCGACGGGCGGACTCGGCATCGGCCTGGGACTGCAGGACGCCGTCAACCTCGGCTGGAAGCTCGGGCAGGTGGTGCTGGGCATCTCGGGTGAGGAGCTGCTGGACACCTACCATGCGGAGCGGCACCCGGCCGGGGCGCGGGCGCTGAAGTACACGATGGCGCAGTCGCTGTTCCAGAAGGCGGACCCGCGGCAGGAGGCGCTGCGCGACCTGCTCGACGAGGTCCTGCGCGTCGACGGCGCGGGCACCCCGATCGCTGCACTGATCACCGGGCTGGACGTCGCGTACGACCTCGGCGCGGGCCACCCGCTGCTGGGGCGCCGGATGCCGGACCTTGACATCGTCACCCCCGATGGGCCGGTGCGGGTGTTCGAGCTGCTGCACCAGGCCCGGCCGGTGCTATTGGAGTTCGGCGGGCCGGAGCTGGACGCCGCCGCCTGGACCGGCCCTGCGCAGACCGGCCCTGCACAGACCGGCCGGGTCCGGCATGTCCAGGCAAAGTACGACGGCGCGTGGGAGCTTCCGGTGCTGGGCGAGGTGGCCGCGCCCACGGCCGTCCTTGTGCGCCCCGACGGCTACGTCGCGTGGGTCGGCGAAGACTCGGCCGGGGGGCTCACCGAGGCCCTGGCCACCTGGTGCGGCACGGCAGCCCGGTAGCGCGCTTGCCGCCTGCCGGCGCCCCTGCGGACGGCGTCAGCCCGGGGACGAACCTTGTTGCTGCAGCGATCCGCGCGCCGCGCCGACCATCCCCTCCACTGCCCGGGCGATGTGAACGCCGCGTTCCTTGACACCGTCCCAGCGCACCAGGGCCTGGGCGTTCAGCCCGTCGATCATCCCCAGGATCTGCCAGGCCACGGATGCCGCATCAGAGGTTTCGAAGTCGTGGGCCGCCACACCGGCCTCAACCACGCCCTGCAGCATGGCCTGCCACGCGTCCATCTGGTCGCGGACGCACTCCGCCAAGGCCTCGTTGCGCCGGCCCATGGTCCAGGCGTCCACCCAGATCGCCGTGACGTCCAGGCGGCTGCCGTCCAGCAGGGTGTCCAGGAGGTAGGCAAGCTGCCCCGGCGCGGACGGTATCCGGTCCACGGCCGCCTGCACCTCGGCCGTTTCGGCCGCGACGATGCCGGTGAACGTCGACGCCACAAGCTCCTCCACATTGGGCTGGTAGTGGGCCACAAGCCCGGAGGCGACCCCCACCCTGGCCGCCACATTGCGCAGCGTGATCGAACCGAGCCCCTGCTCGAGGGCAATATTCCGGGCGGCCTCTGAAATTTCACTGGCGCGCTCCCCCGGTGCCTTTCGGACGGCGCGCTTCCTCTGAGTGGTTGACATCACGTAACAGTCTAGAGTAATTTTTTGCTTATTGATCGGTTGATCAATAGTGATTCGGCTTCGGCCGCAGGGCGTCCCTCATTGAGGAGGAGACCGACGGCGTCGAAGCAGGAAAGACAAAGGAGCCCTTCCCATGGCATGGAGAATGCCCGCTGAAACCGCACCCCACGACCGCACCTGGATGGCGTTTCCCCGCACCGGGCTGACCTTGGGCGATGACCCCGCGTCGGCCGAGGAGGCCTACGCGGCCTGGACGGCCGTCGCCCTCGCGGTGGCCGAATTCGAGCCGGTCACCATGGTGGTGGATCCCAGCGAGCGGCAGCGCGCCGCCGACATGCTGGGCAGCGGCATCGAACGGCTTGAAACCCCGCTCGATGAATACTGGATGCGCGATGTCGGGCCGACGTTCGTCGTCGACGACGAACGCCCCGGCGTGCTCGGCGCGGTGGACTGGGTCTTCAACGGCTGGGGCGCGCCGAAGTGGGCTGAATGGGAGAAGAGCGCCGGGATGGCACGCTTCGTGGCCGAAAAGTCCGGTGCGGAGCTCGTCAGCTCGCTGCTGGTCAACGAGGGCGGTGCCATCCACGTCGACGGCGAGGGCACCGTGCTGGTGACCGAAACCGTGCAGCTGGACCCGGGCCGGAACCCGTACGCGGACAAAGCCCGCGTCGAGGCGGAACTGGCACGCACCATCGGCGCCCGCAAGGCCGTCTGGGTCCCGCGCGGCCTGACCCGCGACTACGAGGACATGGGTACCCGCGGCCACATCGATATGGTGGCCACCCTGTCCTCTCCGGGCCAGGTCCTGCTGCACACCCAGACCAACCCGGAACACCCCGACTTCGAGGTCAGCCGCACCCTGCAGGCGTTCCTCGAAACCCAGACGGACGCCGCGGGAAGGCCGTTCCGGATCCGCCAGTTGCCGGCGCCGGAGACATTGCGCGACGAGGAAGGCTACGTGGACTGGAGCTACGTCAACCACCTTGTGGTCAACGGCGGCGTGATCGCCTGCGGGTACGGCGAAGCGCGGGCCGACGCGGTGGCCGCGGAAATCCTCGCCGAGGCATACCCCGGACGCCGCGTGGTGACCGTGGACGCCCGCCCGATCCTGGCCCGCGGCGGGGGCATCCACTGCATCACCCAGCAGCAGCCCACGCTCGACCGGACGGTGGCGTGATGACGGGCTTCGACGTCGTCGAGGCGTCCATCGCCCAACTGCGTGCCGCCCTGGAGTCCGGCCGGGCCAGCAGCGAGGAACTCACCCGGGCCTACCTTGACCGCATCGATACGTACGACACCAGCGGCATCAAGCTGAACGCGCTCGTCGTCATGAACCCCGATGCGCTGAAGGAGGCCCGGGCCTCCGACGAGCGCCGGGCTGAAGGCAGGACGCTCGGCCCGCTGGACGGCATCCCGTACACGGCCAAGGACAGCTATCTGGCGAAGGGCCTCACCGCGGCAGCCGGTTCGCCTGCCTTCGAGCACCTCGTGGCACAGCGCGACGCGTTCACCATCGAACGCCTGCGGGCAGCCGGCGCGGTGCTGATCGGCCTGACCAATATGCCGCCGATGGCCAACGGCGGCATGCAGCGCGGCGTCTACGGACGGGCCGAGAGCCCCTACAACGCCGATTTCCTCACGGCGGCATTCGGCTCCGGTTCCTCCAACGGGTCGGGAACCGCGACGGCGGCAAGCTTCGCGGCCTTCGGCCTCGGGGAGGAGACGTGGTCCAGCGGGCGTGCGCCGGCGTCGAACAACGCGCTGTGCGCGTACACGCCCTCGCGCGGGGTCATTTCCGTCCGCGGCAACTGGCCCCTGGTGCCCACTATGGATGTCGTGGTGCCGCACACGCGTTCCATGGCGGACCTGCTCGAAGTACTTGACGTGATCGTGGCCGACGACGCCAACACGCGCGGCGACTTCTGGCGTGTGCAGCCGTGGGTGGAGATCCCGGCCGCCTCGTCGCTGCGCCCGTCGTCCTACCCTGCGCTGGCGCCGGCAGATGCCCGCGCGGCACAGTCGGTATTGAAGGGCAAGCGGCTCGGCGTGCCGGCCATGTACGTTAACGCCGACCCGGACGCCGGTACCGGAGAGACGCCCGGTATCGGCGGACAGACCGGCCGGCGCATCCACACCCGCGGCTCGGTGATGGAACTGTGGGAAGCGGCACGGCGCGATCTTGAGGCGGCCGGCGCCGAGGTTGTCCTGGTCGATTTTCCTGTCGTGTCCAACTACGAAGGGGACCGGCCCGGGGCACCCACCATCGCCACGCGCGGCCTGGTGAGCCCGGAATACCTGCAGCGGGAAATCGTGGATCTCTCCGTCTGGGCCTGGGAAGACTTCCTCGCGGCAAACGGCGACCCCGCACTGAACAGCCTGGCTGCCGTGGACGGCGCAACGATCTTCCCGCACCCGGACGGCGCGCTCCCGGACCGCTACACCGGCTTTGATGACGACATCGCCCACTACCCGGAACACATCCGCGAGCACGGTGCGCCATCATTGACGGACATCCCGCATCTGGAAGGCGGCCTGCGCGGGCTGGAAGAGACCCGCCGCGTTGACCTGGAGGACTGGATGGACAGGCTCGGACTCGACGCAGTGCTGTTCCCCGCCGCCGCGGACGTCGGACCTGCGGACATGGACGTCAACGAGGCCTCGGCCGATCTGGGCTGGCGCAACGGCGTCTGGGTCGCCAACGGCAACCTCGTGCCGCGACACCTGGGTATCCCGACCGTCACCGTGCCGATGGGCACCATGTCCGACACCGGCATGCCCGTGGGCCTGACCATCGCGGGCCGGGCCTACGACGACGTCGCCCTGCTGAGCCTGGCCGCGGCTTTTGAGGCAACGGGTTCGCGCCGGACCCCTCCCCCGCGGACGCCCCGTCTGGGCTGAGCCGCCCGGTCCGGCAACGAGATCAATCGCGCACCCCGGACCGTGCGCCAAAAGGCGCCCCGGCATATGCCGGGGCGCCTTCTGCGTCGGGGACCGACGCACCGGACCTGTTCTTCGACCGCAGTTAGGTTTCAGCTCCTGCCGGCGACGGCGGAACCATGTGCGGCGGTGAGTGAGTTGATCGCCGTCGTCACCAGTGAACGCGCGTGATCCGTGCTGATGAACCCGTTGAGCCAGCGGCCGGAGATCCCTTCCACCAAACAGGTGAGGATCTCCGCGGTGACGGCGGCCTCCTCCTGGCTCGTCCCGTCGGTGGCGGCCACCAGGGCGCGGGCGATCTCCCGGTTCCACTCCGCCGTTGTCCGGGAAAGCGGTTCCGCCAGTTCCTGTTCGAAGATGGAGCAGGCCCGGAGCTCGTTCCACGCCACCGAATTCCGGCGGACGTCGACGTCGTCCTTGATCTCGTCCAGGAGCAGGTGCCTGAAGTGCCGGGCGGGGTCGCCGGCTTCGGGGGACGCGGGGGCGGCGTCGTCCTTGCCCACCTGCTTGTTGATGTGGTCAAGCGTCGCGGCAAGCAGGCCGGCCCGGTCGGTGAAGTGGTAGTACAGGAGGCCTGGTGAAACTCCGGCCTCGGCAGCCACATCATTGACCCGCATTCCGCGGACGCCGCTCCTGGCGATGCACGTCGTGGCGGCGTTGAGGATCCTGGCTAGTTTTTCACTCATGGTTTGACAGTAATACGTCCTCAGCTTCAGCCTGAGCCGGCTCCACCGCAGCAGCGGTTTCGGGCCACAGCCGCAGGGCCAGCAGGTAACCTGCCGCTGCGACGATCGTGGATCCGAGGAAGCTGAGGTCGATTCCCCCGGCGAGCTGCGAGAGCGGGCCGGTATACAGGGACGTGTCGGTGGCCAGCAGACCGAAGACCGATCCGATGGCCCAGGGAGCGACGGCACGCAGGTTCCAGCCGTTGTTGAACCAGTACCGGCCGCGGGGGCCGTTCGCGCGGAACAGCTGGAGGTCCCCGGCGTGGTACTTGCCGCGGCGGGCGATCAGGAAACCCAGGACGTTGATGGCCACCCAGGGGCCGGCGAATCCGTTGAGCACCAGCGTCATGGCGGTGATGGAGTCCACGGCGTTGAACACGAAGACGCCAAGGTACAGCAGGCCGACGGCGATCACCGACGTGATGAGCGTGGTGTGGATGCGGCGCAGCCGCGGGAAGAGGGCTTCGAGGTCCAGCCCGCTGGCGTAGAGATTGAGTACCCCCTGGCCGAGTCCGCCGGCCAGCGCGATGATCAGGATGGGCAGCAGATACCAGACCGGCGCGGCGCGCACTAGGTCCGCAACGTAGGAGCCGCCGAGCTCCGGAATCGCCGCGGCCGTGAAGGCGCCGAAGAGGGCCGTGACAAAAAGCCCCAGGAACACGCCGAGGCAGGTGGCGCCAGCCACGGAACGGTCCGAGTGTCGCTTTCGAGAGACGCGCCGGCTGTAGTCGCCCAGGGTGGGCGCGTAGGACAGCGGACCTCCGACGGAAATGACGGCGGCCAGGATCCAGGTGGGCCAGAAATCGCCCAGAAGGTAGTCGGTGTGGGCGGAGGTTGGGCTGAACGTGGGGGCGAAGGCGACGACGCCGAGGAGCAGCAGAATGCCGACCACCGGGGCGACGAATCTCTGCATCGCCACCACCGTGCCGTGGCCGAAGAGCGCCACCAGGACGATTTCCACGGAGATCACGGCGTAGCCGATGGCCAAGGTGGTGCCGTCGACGGGCACGCCCAGCAACCGCTCGGCGGCGGCAACCAGCGCGTCGCCCGAGGTCCAGACGGCGATGGCGGCGTAGGCCAGCGCGAACAGCAGTGTCAATGCCGAGCCGATCAACCTTCCGCGCGTGCCGAAGTGCGCGGCGCTGGAAACGGTGTTGTTGGTCCCGGTCCGCGGTCCCAGGAGTGCCATCGGGCCAATCAGGGCCGTACCGACGATGAGGCCGGCCAGACTGGCCGTCACTGCCCCAATGAAGTTCAGGCCGAAGGTTATGGGAAGCCAGCCGAAAACGATGACAGAGAAGGCGAAGTTGCCGCCGAAGAAGACGGTGAACAGGTTCCGGGGGCGGGAGGTGCGTTGTTCGTCGGGAATGAGTTCAATGCCGGCCGACTCGATGCGGCCAAAACGGTCCTTGTGCGCGGATGCGGCACCGGCGGGATCCGCGTCTTTGCGAATGCGCGTGCTGATCATGGCAAGCCTTTCGTGAGCTACATCATGGTGATGCATTGCATCAACCATAAGTTCTGACTGAATTTTCAGTCAATCCATTCCGTCGCACAAGCTTCCAGTTTTGGCCTGGCTGCTATCCGGTTCCCGCGGGTCCGCGTGCCTCCTGCGGTGTCCGGTCCCGCAGCCACGGGATCAGGCCGCCGGCGAGGAGCATCTCAATCTGGCGTGGCGAGAGGTTGTGCCGGACGGCGTAGTCCTCGTTCCGGGTCCGGTTGCGCACGTGGATGTTGTTTCCTGTCACGAGGGCGTCCCGCAGCCCTGTCAGCAGGAGCACATCGCCTTGCCGGATGCGGTCGTGATCGCCCGCATCCGCGAACTCCAGCGCCAGCACCCCGAAGTTGGCCAGGTTCTGCCAGTGGATTCGCGCGAAGGAGACGGCCAGCACCACCCGCAACCCGAGGAACCGTGGCGTGATGGCGGCGTGCTCCCGCGAGGACCCCTGGCCGTAGTTCGCGCCGGCAACCACCATGTGGCCGGACGTGTCCCGGGTCCCGCGGGCCCGTTCGGGATAGGTTTCGTCGATTTGGGCGAAGGTGAATTCGGCCAGCTTCGGGATGTTGCTGCGGTAGGGCAAGGCGCGCGCCCCGGCCTGCAGGATCTCGTCGGTGGAGACGTCATCACCCAGGGCCAGCGCGACGGGCGCCTCGATCCGGTCGGCGAGCGGTTCGAACACCGGGAGCGAGGCGATGTTTTCACCCTTGACCAGGGTCACCCGGGCGGCTTCCTCCGGAGGCAGCGGCTCCTCCAGCATCGAGGTGTTCACGTTCGACACCGCGGGCAGGTCGAGCGCGGGATACTCCAAACCGAACAGTCCCGTCAGGTCCCTGGGGTCGGTGATCGTTCCCGTCAGGGCGGCGGCCGCCGCCGTCTCGGGTGAACACAGGTATACCGAGTCTTCCTCGGTACCGGAACGGCCCGGAAAATTGCGCGGCATGGTGCGCAGGCTGTTGGTCCCGTGCGCCGGCGCCTGGCCCATCCCGATGCAGCCCATGCAGCCGGTCTGATGCAGCCGTGCACCCGCACGGATCAGGTCAAAAGTGGCACCCATTTTCGTCAGGTCCTGCAGGATCTGCCGCGAACTTGGATTGACGTCGAACGACACCCCGGGGTGGGACTGCCGTCCCTTGACGATGGCGGCCACAATCGCGAAGTCCCGCAGCCCGGGATTCGCTGATGAGCCGATCACCACCTGCGCCACCGGCCTCCCCGCGACCTCCCGAACCGGGACCACATTTCCCGGCGAACTGGGGAGCGCGATGAGCGGCTCGATCGCGGAGAGGTCGATCTCCTCGGTCACATCGTAGGTGGCGTCGGCATCGGCAAGGAGCTCGGTGAAGCCGCCTTCCCGCTGCTCGGACCGCAGGAACGCCCAGACCTGGTCATCGGCCGGGAAGACCGTGCTGGTCGCCCCCAGTTCGGCGCCCATGTTTGCGATCACATGCCGGTCCATCGCGGTCAGCGTCGCCAGCCCGGGACCAAAGTACTCAAGGATCCGGTTCTTGCCGCCCTTCACCCCGTGCCGGCGCAGCATTTCGAGAATGACGTCCTTGGCGCTCGTCCACGGCGGCAGACTACCGGTGAGCCGCACGCCCCAGATCTCCGGCATCTTGAGGTAGAGCGGCTCACCCGCAATGGCCGCGGCCACCTCGGTGCCGCCGACGCCGATGGCGAGCATCCCGAGCGAACCCGCAGCCGGGGTGTGGCTGTCCGCGCCGACCAAGGTCTTGCCCGGCACGCCGAAACGCTGCATGTGGGTCGGATGGGACACCCCGTTGCCGGCCTTCGAATACCACAGGCCGAACCGGCGACACGCGGACCGAAGAAAATCATGGTCCTCGGCGTTCCTGCTGTCGGCCTGCAACAGGTTGTGGTCGACGTACTGCACGGACACTTCGGCGCGTGTCCGGTCGAGCCCGAGCGCTTCCAGTTCAAGCATGACCAGGGTTCCGGTCGCATCCTGGGTCAGTGTCTGGTCGACGCGCAGACCGATCTCAGACCCCGGAATCATGCCGCCCGTCACCAGATGGGACGCGATGAGCTTCTGCGCGACGTTGTATGCCACGATGGATTTCCTTAACTCAAGGGCGATGAGCAACCCCGAGCCAACAACGAACCGGCCGCCGGGGCAGTCCCTTACTCCAAAACTAGCCCCCTCCATGCGGCGGGAACAGACACCGGCTCCCATTGATCCCGCAGGACCAGTGACAAAAGCACGGCGGACGACGGCGGGAACTCCCGCCGTCGTCCGCATGCGTCGGGTGCATCTGGGGCCCGGACATTCTCGCCGAGTCAGCACGGACCCTCGACTCGGGCCGTGCTGACTCGGTAAAGTTCCGCCAACTGTTCCGGATAGTTTTCCTGGAGGCGACGGTGCTCAAGAGAACGGTACTCAGAAGAATCAGCAGGATGACAGGTGCCGTGGCGGGCCTGGTGCTTGCGCTCGGCATGGCGTCCCCTTCGGTGCCGGCAGTTGCCGCGACCGGCTACGACATCGATTCCGCCTCCAGCCTGCAGGTGGTGGTCAACAAGCACAGACCCCTGAACCCGGCGTCGTACGTGCCGTCGCAGCTGGTCCGGGTCCAAGGCGAACTGTTGCAGGCGCAGGCCGCGAACGCCTATAAACAGTTCTCCAAAGCCGCCAAGGCCGCCGGGGTGAACGTCATCCCGATCAGCGGCTACCGTTCGTACAGCCAGCAGGCCAGCCTCTATAACAGCTACGTGAACCAATACGGACAGGCGACGGCGGATACCATCGCCGCCAGGCCCGGGTACAGCGAACACCAGACCGGCCTGGCGATCGACATCGGCAACGCCAGCGGAACGTGTGCCCTGGAAGCCTGCTTCGCCACGACACCGGCCGGCATGTGGGCCGCCCAGCATGGCCGGGAGTACGGTTTCATCATTCGCTATCCGGACGGTGCCGACGCCATCACCGGCTACACCTACGAACCATGGCATCTGCGCTACGTGGGACCGGCCCTCGCCGGAAAAATCACCGGCAGCATGACCCTCGAGGGCTACTTCGGCCTGGAAGCGGCCCCGGGCTACCTCTGACAGCGGGCTACCTCTAATAGGGCTCCCGGGGCCAGCGGACCAAACCGGGACTTCATTTATTTTCACGACACGGGCCCTGCCGCGCACGCAGGGCCCCGTCTTCGTAGACTCAATGGTGATTCGCCATGTCTCCGCCGTGGCGACATGCCGCCACAGGAAGAGCCGTCGATGAAGATTGTCGTTTTAGTGAAGGAAGTCCCGGACACGTACGGGGACCGAAAACTGAACCTGGAAACGGGCCTCGCCGATCGGGATGCCAGCGAAACAGTCATTGACGAGATCGGTGAGCGGTCCCTGGAGCTGGCCCTGACGTACGCCGACGCCAACGAGGGCACCGACGTCGCCGTCCTCTCCGCGGCACCCGAAAGTGCCACGGCAACCATCCGCAAGGGGCTGGCGATGGGCGCGGCGAGCGCCACCCACGTCTGCGACGACGCGCTGCGGGGTGCGGACCTTGGCCTGACTGCCGAAACCCTGGCAGCGGCGATCCGCCGCATGGGCTTTGACCTGGTGATCACCGGCAATGTCTCCACCGACGGATCGGCCGGCATGATGCCCGCGATGCTTGCTGAACTGCTCGACGTACCCCACGCCACCGGCCTCAGCTCCGTCCAGATCAGCGACGGCGCCGTCTCCGGCACCAGGCCGGTCGAATCCGGCGTCCAGACGGTGTCGGCAGACCTGCCGGCGGTCATTTCGATTACTGAAGCCCTCCCGGGGCCGCGGTTCCCCAACTTCAAAGGCATCATGGCGGCGAAGAAGAAGCCCCTTGAGGTGCTGACCCTCGCCGACCTCGGGATCTCGGCCGAAGACCCGGACGCGGCCCGGTCGATCATGCTGACGGTTGCGGAGAAGCCGCCGCGCGCGGCGGGCGTGAAGATCGTAGACGAGGGCGACGCCGGCGAGAAGCTCGCCGACTTCCTGGTAGAGAACCGACTGGCGTAAGGAGCAACGACATGACTGAATATCCTCGTGACGCGATCCTCGTCGTCGTCGAAACCGGGGCTTCCGGTGAACTTGAAAAGGCTGCGGCCGGGCTCTTCGGTGCTGCCGCCGCGGTGGGCACGCCCGTTGCTCTGGTCCTGGCCGCGCCCGACGCCGGGAGCGCCGCCGCCGCGGAGGCCGCAGCCCTTGGTGCTGCCCACGTCCTGATCGCGGAGACTGCGGATCCGTCCGCGCTCGGGGTGCCGGGCGTGGACGCGCTGGCCGCCGCCGCGGAGCAGGTGCAGCCGGACGCGATCCTGATTTCGCACTCGGTCAACGGGCGCGACCTCGCGGGCCGGTACGCCGCCCGTTCGCGGGCGGCGGTTTCCGTCGATGCGGTCGGTGTCTCACGCGACGACGAGGGCGTGGTGGCCCACCACTCCGTCTACGGCGGCGCATACAACGTCACGTCCACGGCAACGTTCGGGGCGCCGGTCATCACCGTCCGCCAGGGCTCCATCGAGGCGCGCGCCACGGCCCAGCCACCGGCGTCGGAGACCCTGGCGGTGACGCCCTCCGGGAAGCGGTCCGCCCGGATCGACGCGTTCGAGGAGGCGGCCGCCACCACGGCACGGCCGGAGCTGCGGGGCGCCGCGAAGGTTGTCGCGGGCGGCCGGGGCCTCGGGTCGGAGGAACAGTTCGCCCTGGTCGGGCAGCTCGCCGACACGCTCGGTGCCGCCGTCGGCGCGTCGCGGGCCGCCGTGGACGCGGGCTATATTCCGCAGGCGCACCAGGTGGGCCAGACCGGCGTGTCCGTGTCGTCCCAGCTGTACATCGCGCTGGGCATTTCCGGCGCGATCCAGCACCGGGCAGGCATGCAGACCGCCAAAACGATCGTCGCCATCAACAAGGATGCCGACGCGCCGATCTTCGAGATCGCCGACTTTGGTGTGGTCGGTGACCTCTTCCAGGTGGTCCCCCAGCTGATCAGCGCGCTCGAGGCCCGGAAGAAGTAGCGATGGCAACTCAGTCCCGGTCCCTTCGGCGGGGCCTGCCGCGCGTGCCGGGCGGCGAACCCTGGCCGCCCGCGGGCGAGGCGCCCGCCCGCTTCGTTTCGGCCCCCGTTGCCGCACCCGCTGCCGCCGCTGCGGTTCCGCAGGAAACAGCAGCGGATACGACGGCGGTGTCCCCGCCGGCCGCTGCCGCGAAGGTTCCTGCCGCGACCGTTGCCGCGGTGGACGCCCCGACTCTGAACGCCTCCGCTCCTAACGCTGCCGCGGCGCCGCGGCAGCTTCGCCGCGGCCTGCCCCGGGTGCCGGGCGGCGAGCCGTGGCCGCCCGCCGGCACAGCTCCGGTATCGGTGGCGGCCCGTACCGGGGCTCCCGCCGCAACCGCAATGCCGACGGCGGCCGTGCCTGACTCACTCGTTCCAGCAGGTCCTGCTGGGACAGCAGCGCCGGAAGTGGCGCCGTCGGCCGTTGCTCCGGTCGCTGCATCCGCCACGCCCGCCGTACCGGCATCGGGAGCCACGGCCCTTCGCCGCGGGCTCCCCCGCGTCCCCGGCGGGGAACCGTGGCCCCCGGCGGGCCTGGCTCCGGTGCGCGCCGCGGCCCCCGGCCCCGAACCCGCGGTGCAAGCCGAACCCGAACCCGCGGTGCAGGCCGGGCCCGAACCCGCTGTCCAAGAAATTGTTCCCGTCGCCAGCGCGGCGGAAACCGTCACCGCGGTCGAGCCGAGTGTGCCTCTTCCCCCTGCCGCCCCGGCGCCGGCGGCATCGCCCGTCGCGGAACCATACGCCACTCAAGAGCCCGCGATGCCGAAGGCCGAGGCCAAGCTGTACGGTTCACGCACCCTGGGCCAGTGGATCAAGCTGGTGGTGCTCATCGCGGCCGGCTCGGTGGCCGCCGCCGGCATCCTGGTGCTCGCCGCCCGCGGTGTGACCACGCTGCCGGGGGTCCCGGAGTTCCTCAGCCGCTACCCCGGCGTGTACGACCTTCCGGCGGCGGCCGAGCCCGGCTTCCCGTGGTGGGCGCAGTGGGCGCACTTCTTCAACTTCTTCCTGATGGCGCTCATCATCCGCTCCGGCTACCAGGTGCGTACCCAGCAGAAGCCGCCGGCATACTGGACGCCGAAGCGCGGCGGCAAGAAGATCAGCATCAACCTGTGGCTGCACCAGTGCCTCGACATTCTGTGGCTGGTCAACGGGCTGATCTTTGTGGTGCTGCTGTTGGCCTCCGGCCGCTGGATGCGGCTCGTGCCGACAAGCTGGGAGGTGTTCCCGAATGCTCTCTCCGCGCTCCTGCAGTACATGACGCTCGACTGGCCCGTGGAGTCCGGCTGGACGAACTACAACAGCCTGCAGCAGCTCATGTACTTCATCGTGGTGTTCATCGCGGCCCCGCTAGCGGCGATTACGGGTGTGCGGATGAGCGAGTTCTGGCCGAAGAACGCCAAAACGCTGAGCAGGATCTACCCGGTGGAGGTTGCACGCGCGATCCACTTCCCCACGATGTTGTTCTTCGTGCTGTTCATCCTCGTCCACGTGTTCCTGGTGTTCGCCACCGGTGCGCTGCGCAACCTGAACCACATGTTCGGCGGCTCCGACGAGGTGAACTGGACCGGCTTCTGGCTCTTTGCGGCCGCCATCGCCGTCACGGCGGCCGCGTGGTACGCCGCCCGCCCGATCGTCCTCGCACCGATCGCGAAGCTATTCGGGCAGGTGAGCAGCCGGTAGGCCCATCGTGTCGGAGGGACTCCACGCCCGGGAGGCGTTTCGACCCTAGAGTGGGGTCGGCTTCCCGTGTCCCGATGGAGCCTCCGCGTGGAGCGTGTATCGGCCTGAGGTAGGCTCTCTCCATCATTGGCTAATTGGGGGGACCATGAACAAGCGTATGAAAATCTGTGTTGCCGTCCTGGCGCTCACGCCGCTGCTGGCATTGGGAGTGTCTACCGCTTTCGGTTCGGCGGCTTCGGTTCCGGCTGCTACGTCTGCCGGCGGACCGGATCATCCCGAGTGCTACAACGAGACCAGACTCAACGACCCGAACGACTTCTGCTACCGGACGATCGGCCCGTGGAACAGCATCAAGTCCAGCGATGAAGAAGTCCGCGCCATCATGTCCATTGATCGCATGGTTGAGGCAGGCAAAACTGTCCAAGAAATCCGGCGCTACTACCCGGAATACTCTCCTACTAAGTAGGGCGACGTGAGCCCTCGGAATTGCCGGGCCGAGTGGGCTGAGGACCAGTCCTAAGCATTGGGGTACGAATGGGCCACGGTGCGCTCACCACCCCGCCGTGCCCGGGCCCCCCTTGAACGGGCCAACGATCTGCGAAGTGATCCAAC
This sequence comes from Arthrobacter sp. PM3, assembly GCF_003352915.1. Classification (NCBI taxonomy): domain Bacteria; kingdom Bacillati; phylum Actinomycetota; class Actinomycetes; order Micrococcales; family Micrococcaceae; genus Arthrobacter; species Arthrobacter sp. PM3. Next base: position 561,329 of record NZ_CP022314.1, read on the forward strand.
CGCCGTAGAAGTCTCCCTCTTGGGAGGTCACCTGTTCGCCGTCGACTTCGCAGGAATCCATGTGGCGCGGGTACAGGGCCACCCGGGTGCTGAGCGCCTCGAAGCCGCGGGTGGGTTGCGGGTAGGTCCACCCGGCCCGGGGAACGGCGACTCCGCCGGCGACGACGTCGAAGTAATGGGCCTCCCCCTTGAACTCGCAGAAGGTGGTGCCCCCGACCGGGACGAGCACACCCGGAGGGAACGCGTCCAAGGGCAAGTAGTAGACGGGGGGATGACTGGTTTCCAGGACGCGCACTGCATCAGTGGTATCGGCAATCACCTGCCCACCAAGCCGCACGATGATCCGTTCGGATCGCGGCTCGACCTTCGGGGGCCGGGGATAGTCCCACACCGATTCCTGGCCTGCCGCGAGTTTGACGGGCCGGGGGCGCCGAAAGAAGCCAGAGAGACTGCGCTCAGGAGTCATGTTTCCATGCTCCCACTTCGGCCGGGAGGATCGGTCCGCACATTCGTAGGCTATTTTGGAGACCGGACACCGGCGGTCTGGCCCCGGGTCCCGGCCCGAAAGAAGGATTGAGTGGACAGTGAAGCTGGCACGTGGTTCCTGAGCCGCGCTGAGCGGGGAAACCTTGCTACGGACGTGCACGCGGGCGGTGCCGGGTCGCTGTCGTGGTCGGAGGGCAACCTCGTGCGGCCCCTGATTCATGGCGCGGCCTACTTCGCCCGGCTTCACGAGGAACTGACGGACCTGCAGGCGGGAGACCGGGTGTGGTTCACGGACTGGCGTGGCGACGCCGATGAGCGGCTGCTGCCGGATGGACCGTCGATTGGCGACGTGCTCGCCGGGTTGGCCCGCGCGGGAGTGGAAGTGCGGGGCCTGGTCTGGAGATCCCATGGTCAGCGCGTATCCGCCCCGATCAGCGGCCGGTCCAACCAGCGCTTGGGCCGTGAAATCAACGACGCCGGCGGAGAGGTGCTGCTGGATCAGCGGGTACGAATGTTCGGCTCCCATCACCAGAAGATGGTTGTCATCCGCCGTCGTGACAATCCCTCGCGGGACGTCGCGTTCGTTGGCGGGATCGACCTCTCCCACAGCCGCCGGGACGACGCCGACCACGCCGGAGACCCGCAGGCGGTGGACATGGATCCCCGCTACGGGAAGCGGCCGCCGTGGCACGACGCCGCCCTCGAGCTGCGGGGTCCCGTGGTGGCGGATGTGCTGGCCGTGTTCGCCGAGCGGTGGAACGACCCCCATCCCCTGGACCGGCGCACCCCGTACCGGATGCTGCTGCAGCGCCTCGCCCGCATGCCCCGGCACCCCAAGCCGCTGCCCACTGCCGTGCCGCCGCCCCCGCCGGCGGGACCGCACGCCGTGCAACTGCTGCGCACCTACGGAGTGAAGCGCCCGCCGTTTCCGTTCGCGCCCCGCGGCGAGCGCAGCGTCGCGCGCGCTTACGCGAAAGCCTTCGCCCGCGCCCGTTCGCTGATCTACATCGAGGACCAGTATTTGTGGTCGACCGAGGTTGCCGCGGGAATTGCGGACGCACTCGAGCGGAATCCCGAACTGAACGTGATCGCCGTCGTGCCCCGCTATCCCGATTCCGACGGCCCCATCGCCGGGCCGGCCAGCCGGATCGGGCAGCTGCGTGCCCTCAGAATGCTGCGCCGGGTGGCGCCGGACAGGGTCGGCGTGTTCGACCTCGAGAATAAAGCCGGAACGCCGATCTACGTCCACGCCAAAATCTGCGTCATCGACGACATCTGGTTTACCTGCGGCTCGGACAACTTCAACCGCCGGTCCTGGACCACCGACAGCGAGCTCACCTGCGCCGTGCTGGACACCAGTGCGGCTAACCCGGAGCGGCCAGGCGCCGGGCCGGACGCGTCCCGGTCGCTGGCGCGCGGGCTCCGGCGGCAACTCTGGGCGGAACACCTGGGCGTGGATCCGAATGATCCCCGGCTCCAGGACCCGGCAGCCGGGCTCCAGCTGTGGAAGACCACCGCCGACGCCCTCGACCACTGGCACGCAAGCGGCAACCGCTCGGCCCGCCCCGCTGGGCACGTCCGCCACCACACTCCGGAACCCGTGCCGTCCATCCAGCGGCTCTGGGCGGATCCGATCCGGCGCCTCATCGTGGACCCGGACGGCCGCCCCCGCAGGCTGCGCGGCACCGACCGGTTCTAGGCCAGCGAGCATGGTGCGGTGAGGTCTGCGGCCAGCTGCAGGTAGGCGGGATGGAGTTCCTGCCACCGTACCAGCGCGTCACAGCGCTCACTGCCGGCGAGGTAGGCCGCGAGATCCTCGACGTGGATCTGGTCCCCCGCCCCGTAGGCGGCGATTTGCCCCAGGGGCATGCCGCGGTCCTCGATGACCAAGACGGTTTGTTCCCCGGCGGAGTTCAGCGTCACCTCGAAGACGCCGTCCGGTTCGTCCGGGGACGTGGTCAGCAACAGCAGCCGCTGCGGGGCCCGGCACACGTCCACGTGGCACGTGCCTTCCCATCCGCTGGCGAAGAAGTGTGCGCGGAAGTCACCGCGTTCGCGGAGGTCGCCGTCGACTACGCCGAGCCAGCGGGCGAGCCGGCCGGGATCGGTGAGGGCTGACCACAGGTCCTCGGCATCGGCGTCGAACCGATGTTCAAGTCGCACGACGCCCTTGCCGTTCTCTGCTCGCAATGAGCCCAGTACGTGCAGGCTCCCGGGTGAGTTGGTGGTCATGGGTGCTCCTTCGGTCACGCTTACTGCGTTCGGTCTCGGACTATGTTCAGGGCCTCATGGAGTTCAAGGCCGCATTGACGGGGGCGAAGGCGACGCGATCCAGAACAAGTTCAATCTCGCGGATCTTGCCTGAGCTGATGCTGAGCAGCTCGATGCACCTCACTGAACCGGCAGGGGTGTCGGTGACAAAGTCGTACACAACGCAGGCACGGTCCTGCACGGTGAAGATCTCCCGGATCTCGTTGCGGACCAACACCGGCAGAAGGCGGTTGAGTGCCGCGGTCCACCCGGCCATGTCGAGACTCGCGCCGGCGAACGTGGCCGCCAGATCCTCGGCGAGCAGGTTTTCAACGGCGTCCAAATCGTGCGAGCCAACGGCCTCGATGTAGGAGCGTGCGATCCCTTCGACACTGTAGTCCGGCATGCGAGATCCCTTCTTGAGCGGCGGACGGTCTGTCCCGGAACCCTGGGCAAACCGGGACCGTGCGCGTGGTCACAGTTCCCAGAGCCTAGCGGCCCGGGACTGCGTCCGGAAGCCCGCGCCCGGATTCGAACGACACCGGGCGCCCTTCCAGCGGACATGGCATCCAGCTCACGGAGCCAGCCGGTCGCGGCGGCGCGTGAGCTCAGCGGCCTCGGCCGAGTTGCCCGCCAGCCCGATGGCCTTGTCATAAGCCACCCGGGACTCCGGGAAACGGCCGAGCCTCCGCAGCAGGTCGGCGCGGGTGGCGCGGTAGGCGTGATACCCGGCCAGGTCGAGTTCGAGGCGGTCGACGGCGGCGAGCGCCACCTCCGGCCCGTCCAGCTCGGCGACGGCGATGGCCCGGTTGAGCGCGACGACCGGTAACGGGTCGAGGCTAACCAGCTGGTCGTAGAGGGCGACGACCTGTGACCAGTCGGTGTCGCGGATGTCGCTGGCAGAGGTGTGAACGGCATTGATCGCCGCGAGGATCTGGTAGCGGCCCGGCTTCATTCCGGACGCCAGCCGTTCCCGCACCAGGCGGTGGCCTTCGGCGATCAGCACCGCATCCCACGATCCCCGGTCCTGTTCATCCAGGGTGACGAGGCCACCGCCTGCCGAAATCCGGGCGGCACGGTGGGCCTCCGTGAGGAGCATCAGGGCCAGCAGTCCGGCCACCTCGCCGTCGTCCGGCATGAGGGCGCGGAGCAGCCGGGTGAGCCGGATGGCCTCGGCGGTGAGGTCGGCGCGGACCGGGTCCGTGCCAGGGCCGGTCGCCAGATAGCCCTCATTGAAAATCAGGTAGAGCACGGCGAGCACGCCGGAGATCTGGGCCTCCCACCAGCGCTTTCCGGGGCTTATCATCCCTATGGAGCGGGTCGGATTCGGCCCGGCTCGCCGCGGACACCCCGCCCGCCCTCAACGTAAGGTGGTCCAGCAGTGGCAACAGGCTCAAAATCCGTGAAGAAGCGCGGCGTGCTTTTCGACGTCGACGGGACACTGATTGACTCAAGCTATTTCCATGCCCTGGCGTGGTGGCAGGCGTTCCGGCGGGAGGGCCTGGACATCCAGGTCTCCGCCATCCACCGCTGCGTGGGTATGGGCGGCGACAAGCTCATCGAACATCTGGTGCCCGGGTGCGCCGAGGACGTGCAGGAAGACCTGAAATCCGCGCACGGGGCCGTGTTCTCCACATTCTGGCCGTCCCTGCGGCCCTTCGACGCTGCGCGGGACCTGCTTGCCGCGTGCTCCGGCGCCGGGCTGGCCGTGGGGTTGGCATCGTCAGCGCAGGCGCGCGACCTGGACGTCAGCCGCCGCCTCCTGGACGCCGGCACGTCCATCGATGCCTGGACCAGCTCCAACGACGCCGAGGAAAGCAAGCCCGCCCCGGATATTCTCCTTGCCTGCCTGGAGAAGCTTGACCTCAGCCCGGAGGACGTCGTCTTTGTTGGCGATGCCGTCTGGGATGTAAAGGCGGCCGCGGCCATCGGCGTTCCCGCCATCGCGCTCACTTGCGGCGGAATCAGCGAAGCCGAACTGCGCGAAGCCGGTGCCGCAGAGGTGTACGAGAACCCGCGGCACCTCTTGGAGAACTTTCCGGACAGCGCGCTCGGAAAGCTGAGTTCCCGGGAGTCTGCCGTCCGGCCCCCGGGCTTCTAAGCGGTCAGCCCGCGCCCTGGCCCTCGCGGGCCGTCTCCTCCAGAATCCTGGCGGTCGGCGCCGCCGTCATCAGCTGGCCCAGTACCTCGGGTTTGTCCCACACCTCGCTGCGCAGCCGTTCCAGGAAGACAGTTGCGGCGTCCTTGGTGTCGAAGTCAAGGAGCACGGCCACGCTGTTCTGCTCCTCTGTATCGCGGAACAGGCGGACGGACCGGGCGCCTGAGGCGGCGCGGCCCGCGGGATCGGTGTCGAAGACTTTCTTGAAGGCCTCGTAGTCCCGGACCGGGTAGCTAATCTGCAGGGTGAACATCGTCGTTCCTTTCCCTCGGACCTATTTCAGGGACCACGATAGGCCGTCCGGCGTCAGCCCGGTAGGGCCGGAAGGGTGCTCTCCGCCCCGTCTACTGCGCCCAATCGTCGTCGCTGTAAGCCCGCCCGCGGAAGTGGGCGCGGAGGTACTCCCCCACCACGGCGGCGCCCAGGTCCCCGGCCTCGGGCGACACCACCCGGCCGTCGATCCGGCGGGCCATCCGCTGGATGAACCGTTCCAGGCCCGGGTCATCGCCCAGCCGGAAGAACGTGGCCTGCGTGCCGGCACGCCCCAGCCGGTCCAGCTCGGCCACCGTGACGCGGATGGTTTCCGGGTCCGGCGGCCAGGAGAACCACGACTCGCCGTCGGCCAGCAGGTGCGCGGTGGGTTCGCCGTCGGTCACCACCAGAAGGACCGGCTGCATGGAGGGGTGCTGCCGGAAGAACCGGCCGGCCAGCAGCAGCCCGTGGTGCAGGTTGGTGCCCTGCTCCCGCAGAGCCGGCAGGGCAGTGAGCTCGCCGATGTCCGTGGTCTGGGCGTAGCGGCCGAAGGTGATCAGCTGCAGCCGGTCGCCGCGGAACCGGGTGCTGACGAGGTGGTGCAGCGCGAGCGCGGTGCGTTTCATCGGCACCCAGCGCCCCTCGGCGGCCATCGAGAAAGAGACGTCCGCGAGGAGGACGACGGCGGCCTGGGTGCGGGCCTCTGTTTCGGTCACCTCGATGTCGTCCACCGCGAGGCGCAGGCCGTGGCGCGGGTCGCCGCCGTCGGCGATGGTGCGGCGGATCGCGTTGGTGATGGTGCGGGTGACGTCCCACGGTTCGGCGTCGCCGAACTCCCACGGCCGGCTGGAGCCGGTGTGCTCCCCCGCCGCCCCGGCAACGCGCGTGTCCCGGCGGCCCTGCCGGCCGGAGAGCTGTTTGGCCGTGTCCCGCAGCAGGGACCTCCCGAGCCGACGCATGGCCTGCGGGGACAGCCGGAGGTCGCCGTCGGCACCGCGCCGGAGGTAGCCGCCGTCGTGCATGGCCCGCTCAATCTCCGCGAGGGTGCGGGCGTTCACGGCGGCATGCTGTCCGAGCTGGCGGGCGAGGGCGTCGAGGTCGAGGTCGTCCAGGCGTGAGCCGTTATAGGCCTGGGAGAGCTGTTCGGCGAGCTCATCGAGTTCGGCGATGTCCTGGAGCACGCCGGTGCCGTCACCAAGTCCAAGGCCCTGCTCCCCGTCGAAGCGTTCGGAACCGGACCAGTCCTCGCCGGGGCGCAGAGCCTGCAGGTTGGCGTCGAGCTGGCCCAGCTGTGCCATCAGCCCGGGCGAGCCGAACGCCTGCGAGGAGAGCCGCATCAGCTCTTCGCGTTGTTCGGCGGACATGGAGTTCAGGAGCCGCTGGGCGGCGGCCGCGCGCTGGGCCAGCGCGTCGATCAGCTCCTCCACCGATTGCGGATTCTCCGGGAAGTGCTGGCCGTGCTTGGCCATGAAGTCGTGGAAGTCCTCGTCGGTGTCCTCGCCGCGCCGGTGTTTCTCGAGGAGCTCGTTGAGGTCCTGCAGCATTTCGCTGACGGCCGCACGGTCCTCGTCCGTGGCGTTCTCGAGGGCTTCCTTCATCCCGGCGAACCGCTGGTCCAGGATTTCGCGGCCCAGCAGGTCCTTGATGCGCTCGTAGGCTTCCCGGGCGGTGCTGGACTGCCAGTCGTAGGAGGCGAGTTCGTTGACCGCGGCCGCCGTGGAGCGGGGCAGGTTCTGCAGCTGCATCTCCCGGAAGGCGCGGTCGGTGTTGTCCATCATGGCGTCACGGGCGAGCTGTTTGCGCTCCTCCAGCACCGCGGTGTCGAGCAGTTTCTGGACCTCGTTGAGCGTGCCGTCCAGGTTGTGGCGGTTCAGCAGTTCATTGCGCCGCTGCTGGACCCGGAGGGCGAGGTCGTCGAGTCCTTCCCGGTTGCGGCCGCCGCGGCGCAGGAACTCCTGCAGGGCGTGCCGGGGCGAGTAGCCGGCCATGACGTCCTCGGCGACGGCGTCCAGCGCCTCCGCCAGGTCCACCGGCGGCGCCAGTGGATCCGGTCCTCCCGTGTACCGGCCGTACCGGGACCGGTGGTGGGTGCTCATGGCCCTCCCGTCCTCAGCCGTATTTAGCCGTAGATGGTGGCCTCGTCGTCGGACTCCTTGGAGATCCGCCGGGCGAGGTAGAGGCCTTCCAGGGCAAGTTCGACGGCGGCGGCGCGCTGCCCGTCGTTGTCCGCCCCCAGGCGCTCACTGATGTCGTCGTAGAGCCGGGATCCGTTGAGGGCCGGCAGGTTTTCAAGGAACTCCCGCGCGGTGACCAGTTCCCCGGTGGTCACGGTGGCCGAGCCAGCGAGCGCGGCGACGAGCGGGCCCATGTCGAGGCCGTGGAAGTGCGCCCGCACGGCTTCCGCGGTGGCCATGCGCAGGAGGTGGTCCAGGATGTCCTGTTCCCGGCCTTCCTCCCCGGATTCGAACTCGATCTTGCCCGCGAGCACGTCCACGGCGGCGTCGAGGTCGATGATCCGGGCGACGGCGTCGACCTCCCCGCGCACACTGGCCCGGCGCAAGGCCGCGGCGGCGACGGTTTCGGCGCCGGCGATCGCGAACCGCGCGGACACCCCTGAGGTCTGGTTGATCGCCGGGGACTGCCGCAGCGCCCGGGTGTAGCGGGCCAGGATCTCGAGGATGACGGGCGGGACGCCGGCCACCAGGTGCCCCTCCTGCCGGATGACGGCGACCTCGTCGTCGAGCTCAATCGGGTAGTGGGTGCGGATCTCGGCGCCGAAGCGGTCCCGCAGCGGCGTGATGATCCGGCCGCGGTTCGTGTAGTCCTCGGGGTTCGCGGATGCGACCACCAGGACGTCCAGGGGCAGGCGCAGCACGTAGCCGCGGATCTGGATGTCGCGCTCCTCCATCACGTTGAGCATGGAGACCTGGATCCGCTCGGCGAGGTCGGGGAGTTCGTTGATGGCGATGATGCCGCGGTTGGAGCGCGGGACCAGGCCGTAGTGGATGGTCTCCGGGTCCCCGAGGCGGCGGCCCTCGGCCACCCTCATCGGGTCGACGTCGCCAATCAGGTCCGCGACGGAGGTGTCCGGCGTCGCGAGCTTCTCGACGTACCGTTCGGAGCGGTGCCGCCACGCCACCCGGAGCCTGTCCCCTTCGGTGAGGGCGCGGGCGCGGGAGTGTTCGGTGATGGGCTCATACGGGTGTTCGTTCAGTTCCGAATCCTCGATCACCGGCGACCACTCGTCCAGCAGCCCGGCCAGGGTGCGCAGGAGCCGGGTCTTGCCCTGTCCGCGTTCGCCGAGCAGGACGACGTCGTGCCCGGCGAGCAGCGCCCGCTCCAGCTGGGGCAGCACGGTCCGGCTGAAGCCGTACATCCCGGGCCAGGGGTCGCGGCCGGCGGCGAGCGCGGCCAGCAGGTTGTCGCGGATTTCGCGGCGCAGATCCTTGTGCACGTGGCCGGAGGCACGCAGTTCACCAACGGTGAAGATATCGGGGCGATCACTCACCCCTCCACGGTAATCCCCGATCGGGCGGGGATCGAGGGATTTTTTGAGATTCCTGCGCGCCGGGGCGGCGCAGGAGAGCTGTCCGGGGTCCCCGGGCCAAGCTTGCGAGGCATGGGGTAGACGGCGAGCGATACGCTTGATGTTGATGGTTGCAGCAACTGCGCCGGCAGCGCCGGCACCAGGGCCTTCATCGGAAGGGTCCTCCTCCGAGCGGCAGGGCACGCTCCTGCTGCTGGTGCGCCATGGGGAGACGCCGACGACGGGTACGGTCCTGCCGGGGCGGGCCCCGGGACTACACCTGTCGGACCGGGGCCGGGCCCAGGCCGAGCGGGTCGCGGAAAGGCTCGCGGGTTTGACCGTCGACGCCGTCTATTCCTCGCCGCTGGAGCGCGCCCGGGAAACGGCGGAGCCGACGGCGGCCCGGACGGGACTGGACCTGACCCACCACGCCGGGCTGCTGGAGTGCGATTTCGGCGAGTGGACCGGGTCCGCGATCGCAACCCTCGCGGCCCTGCCGGAATGGCACACCGTGCAGCACAGCCCGTCGTTCTTCCGCTTCCCGGGCGGCGAAAGCTTCACCGAGATGCAGGCACGCATTGTCGAAGCGCTGGACGCGCTGCGCGCCGCCCACGCCGGCGGCGTCATCGTGTGCTTCTCCCACGCCGACCCCATCAAGGCCGCCGTCGCCCGCGCCCTGGGAACGCACCTGGACCTCTTCCAGAGGATTGTCATCAGCCCGGGCTCGGTGTCCGCCATTTCCTTTGTGGAGGGCCAGGCGCCGGCGGTTCTCATGGTGAATTCGACGTCGGAGCCGCTGAGCGGGCTGCGGGCGTGACGCGGGGCAGCCGGTGTCCGGCCGCGAGCTGACCCTGCTCACCGGGGGCCGGGTGGAACTGATCGGGCTCATCCCGCGCAGCAGCAACGAGACCTTCCTGGTCCAGGTCGCCTGCGGGGACGACGCCGCGTATGCGGTCTACAAGCCGGAGGCCGGGGAGCGGCCGCTGTCCGATTTCGAGCCCGGGCTCTACAAGCGGGAGCGTGCCGCCTATCTGCTCAGCGAGTCACTGGCGTGGGGACTTGTGCCGCCGACGGTCATCCGCGATGACGCACCCTTGGGGGTCGGGTCGCTGCAGTGGTTCATCGACTGCGACTTCCAGGAGCACTACTTCACGCTGTTCGCCGACGCTCCCGAGACCCACCGCGAGCTGGCCCGGATGGCCTTGTTCGATTACGTCGCCAACAACACCGACCGCAAGAGCGGCCACGTGCTGCGCGGCGACGACGGCCGGATCTGGGGGATCGACAACGGACTGTGCTTCTCGGCCGCCTTCAAACTGCGCACCGTGATCTGGGACTTCGCCGGCGACCCCATCCCCGATGCCCTGCTCGAGGACATCGCCCCGCTCGCCGACGCCGTACCTCCCGCGGTCGCCGAGCTCCTCGACGACGACGAAGTCACCGCCCTGCGGCGCCGCGTGCAACGTCTGCTGCAGACAGGGGTGCTGCCGGTTGACCGCACCGGCATGCGCTACCCGTGGCCGCTCGTGTAGGTGCCGGCGTCTTCGGGTTCGCGTACCTCGGGGACACCGACCGAAGGGGTGGCCCGGAAGGCGTTGACAGCCCTGTCCGCGCTAACTTGGCCGTCACGCCCGGAATCGAGGATCGAGTTCCCTGCCGACTCCGCATCGACCATGACGGCGGTAACCGCGAGGCCGGCCGAAGCCTCGGTGGTCAGCAGGGCGTCCACCTGAGCCGAGAAGCAGGAGTCACTCGATTTGGCATGAACGTCCATTGCGACGACGTGGTTGTTGGAGATGAAGTTGCCTGTGCCCGCGGTCAGCCGGATGATGACGGGCGCCGCACCTGGCGGCCGGATGCTCTGCGAGTCGATGACCTCGGAGAAGTGGTTGCCGATCACGGAGTTGTTGCTGCCCTCGACGCGGAGAAGCCCGTAGAGATCGTCCAGTCCGTTATCGACTCCCAGGAAGGGCGTCCAGGGCTCGTGGTCACGCAGGAAGTGATTTGTGGCCACCAGGTTTTCCGAGCTGTCCGCGGCAAGCACCACCATCCCGGGGTAGAACGAATGCAAGCGGTTGTTGGTGACGCTTGAGCGCGTGACGCCGTTGAAATGGACGCTGCTCGCACCCCGGGGGAAGACGTTGTTCGCGGTCACCAGGAGCCCGCCGTGGTTCTCGGCGTAGATCGAGTGGCCCTTGAAGCCTGCCCCGATCAGGTTGTCGGTGATCTTTGATGCCTGTCCCCACCCGCGCAACTCAATGCAGCTCCCGCATTCAGCGACGAAGTTGTCGTGAATGGAAAGCGCGTCGGCTTTGTAGATGGTGAGAGCGTTCTCGAGGTAGACGAACCCCATGCCGTTGATGCGAAACGAGTCATTGGCGTCTGCGACATAGATTCCGGTCTTGCCGTTAACGTAGGTGTTCTCCGGATGCATCCCCGAGCCGTCCGGGTTGAAGTGCAACCCGTCGATGCAGAAGTTGGAGAATTCGACCGAGCTGATCCGTGGGTTCCCGCTTCGCGCAACATAGAAGGCGGCTCCCTTGGCTTCCTCCCCGTCTTCGCCGCGTGGAATGTCGACCAGGATGCGGCTCCCTCCGGGCCACAGCTCATGCAGGTCGGGCCATTCGTCTTCTGGAACGTTGAACCGGATGCTCGACGACGTAAAGCCGTGTCCCGAGCCATAGATCCTGAGGAAGCTGACGTCGATCAGCACCTGCGTGCGGAGGTGGTAGTCACCCGGCGGAACATAGATCACTGCTCCAGGCTTTCCGCCGCTGTTGGCATCGGTGGCGGTCTGCCGGTCCTTGATGTCGGCGATGATGCTGTTGATGACTTCACCGACGTCCTCGAACGGGTTGCCGACAGGCCATGTGGTCACGTCGTAGTAGTTCTTGCTAGACATAGGTTCTTCCCTTTGTGTTGTGGTTTCTCAGGGGGATGAAAAAGCGACCGGCTGATGCTCCGGGAGTTCCGCCTGCAGTTCCTCTGACGTTGGGGGCTGGGCGCCTGCACGGCGCACCGTGATGGCCGCTGCTTTGGAGGCCATGCGGCCCAGCGACTCCAGCACCGACGGCGCCAGCCCATCCGCCCCGCGCATGAGGAGACCGTAGATCAGGGCAGACATGTACGAGTCCCCGGCCCCAATGGTGTCGACCACGGCAGACTGGACTGAGGGAACGGCCACCCGCGTGCCTGCCGTAGTCAGCAGGGATCCCTCGGCCCCAATGGTGACGGCGACGAGTCCGGCCCCAAGGTCAAGGATCCGTTGTGAGATATCTTCCAGGGACAGCCGCGGATAGAGCCACCGTGCGTCCTCGTCGCTGAGCTTAACGACCTCTGTGAACGGGACGAGTTCCTCGAAGAGGGTTTTTGCCTCAAACTGGCTGCCGAGCAGTGCGGGTCGGATGTTGGGGTCGTATGTGACCACGCAGCGCTCATGTGATTGCTCGAGAAGCTCTCGTACTGCCGCCGCGCCCGGCGCCAGGAAGGTAGCGATCGACCCGGTGTGCAGCACTTTGGGAAGGGTCGCCGGGGCGATCCGCGGGAGGTCCCAGCGGATGTCGAAGTCGTACTGGGCTGAACCATCGGACGCCAGGACAGCAGTCGCCGTAGCGGTTCGGCCACGGCCCTTGGAACCGGGCAACAGGCTAACCCCGGCGCCTCGAAGGTGCTTCTCGATGGCGGTGGCGTGGTGGTCGTCGCCGATTGAGGTCAACAATGCGGTGTCCGCACCGAGCCGCCCCAGCCCGTAGGCAACGTTGGCGGGTGAACCGCCGGGGTGCTCCACGGTGCCCCGGGGGGAGACAACGATGTCCACGAGGGCCTCACCGATCACGAGGACATCGTTGCCGGATGCGGGATCAGCGGCGGCGTGCTGGGCTGTCGGCATTCTGGACCTTCCTAGTTAATTGTTGAGACCGTGAGGTTGTGTACTGTTGCCGAGCCTCCCGAGACCGAGAGCCAGTTCTCGCGGCTTTCAGGGCTTGGGAAGATCAGATCGGTCAGGACCGCCTTGCCGCCTTGGGCAAACACTTCCACCGAGCAGTGATCCACCACGATGAGCAGCTTCAGCACTCCATTTTCCAGCTCAACCGGTGCGGACTCTACCGAAGCGAATTTCCCGTGGAAGCGAGTGTTTCCTGATTCGCTGCGGTCCAGGATGAGTTGGGCGGTGGCTGTGCTGTAGCCAAGAACCGTACCCTCGGCCCCGTCACTGCTTCCGAAGAGCCGGAAATCAACACGTTCAGCGGTTCCGGGCAGGATCTCCGCCTCGATGATCTGAGCGGTACCAGGTACCCCGTCCGGCAACCGCAGAGACGAGTTTCGCAGCTCGAAGTTGCCTGCATTCATCTGGTCCGTGGCTGCAGGCAGGCCTTCTCCTGCGCCGGGATCTGCGAGGACCGGTTTCTGGATCAGACGGGCGGCGCCGTCGACTGCTGTGAGGCGCACTTCGCGGGCGAGGGTCATCGAGGACCGCCAGGGGTCGGTGGGCAGCTCGTTGGCGTAGTCCCAGTTGTTCATCCAGCCGATGATGATGCGCCGGCTATCCGGGGTGTTGCTGAAGGATACGGAGGCGTAGCAGTCGCGTCCCCAGTCCAGCCACAGGCATTGCTGCAGGGCTGCAGGGGCCGCCTCGGGGTCGAGGGAAGCCAGTCCTTCGGGCGCCGCGAGCGAGCCATCATCCGGGGTGAACCGGACGCCGTCGAAGTTCCCCACGAAGTATTGGCCGCCGGAGCCCCCTGCCACGGCGCCTGGATTGACGTTGACGATCAGTACCCATTTGATGTTGGCCGGGTCCCCGTCCACCGCCAGGGGAAAGAGATCGGGGCATTCCCATTCGCCGGCGTCGGCATTGGCCGGGCCGAAGTCGCTCAGAAAGTCCCAGGACTTGAGGTCGTCCGAACGGTAAATGACCACCTTTTGGTGTTGGGCTTCGACGGCGACCATGACCCAGCAGGAACCGTGGTCCCCTTGATAGCGGAAGACTTTGGGATCGCGGAAGTGCGCGGAGTTCCGGGTGAGGACAGGGTTTCCCTCGTATTTTCGCCACGTCATGCCTGCGTCTGTGCTGAAGGCCAGAGACTGGGCCTGGGTGCCGCTGTGTTCGGACGCGGCTTTGTAGGCACTGGTGTAGATGGCCACCAGGGCAGGCGCCCCCGCCGTGCCGAAACCGGACGTGTTGCCGTGGTCCACCACGACGCTCCCCGAGAAGATGTCCTCTGTCTCATCGCAGGCAATGGCAACAGGGTGTTCCGTCCAGTACAGCAAATCGGGGGAGGTGGCGTGGCCCCAGGACATGTTGCCCCAGACGTTGCCGTACGGGTTGTTCTGGAAAAAGAGGTGGTACAGACCGTCGTGGAAAACGAGGCCATTGGGATCGTTGAGCCAGGTATCCCTTGCCGTGAAATGGATGGCGGGCCGGAACCTGGAGGTCCCTGCCAGGGCTGTTTCCGGGCGTGCGGCATCAAGGCGACTGGACATGTCTGGCGTTCCTTTTGGGAAGTGGAAGGGGCTGGCTGCCTAGTGCCGGGGAGCCGTGACGGAGTCGCGGCGCACCAGGGGGCAGTTCAGAATGGTCGGGTGAATCGCCATGAGGGTAAGGTCGGTCTTCCCCTCAACGGCGTCAATCAGGTGCTCGGTGGCCCAGGCACCCATCTCGTAGTGCGGCAGGGCGACGGTGGTGAGGCCCGGGTGGAGGTTGGCGGCGATCAGTTCCTGGTCATCGAAGCCGACGACGGAAAGGTCGGCGGGGATGGCAAGTCCCAACTCCGCAGCGGCGCGGTAGGCTCCCATCGCCATGCGGTCGTTGTAGCAGAACAAACCGGTGGGCCGGTCCTCTCGTGCCAGGATCCGCCTCGCCGCTTCATAGCCGCCCTGCACCTCGGAGACGTCGGACTCGACAGGTGCCGCGTCGCCGTCGAGCCCTGCTTCAGTCAGCGTGTCCCGGAAGGCCTGGAGCCGCTGACGCGTTGCGGGAACATCATCGGTGTTGTTGATGAAGCCCACCCGGGTGTGGCCCGCTTCGAGGAGCGCGCCCACGGCGGCGCGCGCACCGCCTTCCTCGTCCGGGATCACGGCTGTGATGTTTCCGCCCGTGGCCACCGAGTCGACCAAAACGGAGGGCACGCTGCCGAGGTTGGCCGGCAGCTCCACGTTGCGGTGGTACATGGTGGCGTAGAGGATCCCGTCCACCCGGTGTTCCAGGAGGGCCTCCACGTCGGCTTGCCGCGATTCGAGGCTGGCCGAGCCCGGGGTGTTGATGATCATGAGGTTGTACCCTCGGGCTTTGGCGGCCTCGTCAGCGCCGAGGATGATCCGGCCGGCGTGGGGCGTGGTCGCGATGTCCTCGCTGATGAACCCGATCATGCCCGAACGTTGGGTGCGAAGGGCCTGCGCCAGCCGGTTCGGCCCGTAGCCGAGCCGCTGGGCCGCTTCCTGGACCCGTTCCCTCGTCTCTGCTCCGACCCGGGCGTAGACGACGTCATTGAGGACGTGGGAGACCGTCGTCACAGAGACGCCGGCCGCGGCGGCCACGTCCTTGATACCGATGTTCTTGTTGCTCATCTCTCCCACGTCCTTATGGTTGGTGATGCTCTTGAGGGTCCGCGTCTACTCGTAGGCTACCGAGGAATCGTCCACTCCCCTGTGCCACGCCGTGAGGCGGGCCGTTTGGCTGCCGGAATTCCATGTTCTACCCCTTGACGGCGCCGAGTGTCATGCCTGCGACGATCTTGCGCTGCAAGATCAGCGTGAGGAGGATGACCGGGATCGAGTACACGGCCGCGAGCGCCGTCATGGATCCCCAGTCCAGCCCGAACTGGGTCTGGAAGTTCGCAATCACCACGGGTGTGGTCTGCGAGCGGATGGCCGTCATGAGGAGGGCGAAAAGGAACTCGTTCCAGGAGGCCAGGAAGGCGAAGATCGCGGTGACTGCGATGCCGCCGGACACCACCGGGATCACCACCCGCCACAGGGCGCCGAGCCGGCTGCATCCGTCCACCGTGGCTGCCTCTTCCAGGTCGTTGGGAACGGCCTCGAAGAAGCTGGACATCAGCCAGATCGAGAGCGGCAACGAAATCGTGGTGTGGGCGATGGACAGGGCGATGGGCGTGTCAGCGAGTCCCGCCGTCGCCATCATGGAGGCGAGGGGGATGCCGATGGCGACCGGCGGCACCATCCGGGTCACAAGAGCCGCCATAATGAACACCCGGCCGCTTGGCGTTTTGTAACGGGTGATGCCGTAAGCGGCCGGCACGGCCAGTCCGAGAGACAGGATCGTGCTGATGACCGCCGTCTGGACGCTGTTGATGAAGGAGGCCAGAACTCCGTTGCGGCCCAGGGCGTTGGTGTAGTTCTCCAGCGTCCATTCCTTGGGAAGGATCGTGGGCGGCACGGCGATGGTGTCGATCGGCGTCTTGAAGGAGGTGAACAGCAGGTACAGGAACGGAAAACCGTAGAGGACCATGGCGGCTGCAAGAAGGATCCACAGCAACGCGCGGGTGCTGCGTTTGCCCGCTTCCAGGCCTTCGCGGTTCACACCCCGGCGCTTGCGGGCGCCGGCAGGCGTGGTGGTCGGCACAGAGCTAACGGCAGGCACTGCAGGTGCCTTCCCGCCGTCGGCCCTGGTTTGTTCGGCGACGCGCATCAGTTGTCCTTTCCTGGCCGCCAAATGGTGGCCACCGCGAAGAACGCGACAGCGAGCATCGCGACAAGGTAGATGGTGCCCATGGCGCTGGCCAGTCCAGGATCGCCGAAGCGGATCATGGTCCGGTAGATCAGCAGGCTCATGGTTTCGGAAGCCGACTGGGGGCCGCCGTTGGTCTGGATCAGGATGGTGTCGAAGGCGCGGGCTGCGTCGATGCCGCGCACCACCAATGCCACGGCGATAACGGGGCGCAGGAGCGGCAGGATGATGCTGAAGAGCAGCGTCGGGGCCTTGGCGCCGTCGAGCCGGGCCGCCTCGATGAGGTCACCGGGAATGTTCTGGAGTCCGGCAAACAGCACCAGGCACATGAAGGAAGTGGTGAGCCAGATGTCCGGGACGGCCACGGAGAAGAGGACGATGCCCGGGTCGGACAGCCAGCCGATCTGGTTGGGGTTTTGCAGGATGCCGGCCTGGTGCAGGAGGGTGCCGATGAGGCCGAAGTTGTCGATCATGAGGAACTTCCACAGCAGGCCCGCGACGATGGGCGCGATCATCAGCGGGTACAGGAACACTGTCCGCCAGATCTCGGACTTGCGCCCCAGGGTGGTGAATAGCAAGGCCATGCCCAGGCCCAGGGCAAACTCGAGCGTAACCACCACCAAGGTGTAGGCGAGAGTGCGCCAGCCCGCACCTATGAAAGCCTCCGAGGTGAAGGCCCGAACGTAATTATCCAGGCCCACGAAGGCGCGGGGACCGCCGGCGATCGGCGAGATCTTGAAGAAGCTGTCTGCCACGAGGCGGAACAGCGGGTAGGCCACGAATACTGCCAGGAACAAGGCCGCCGGGGCCATGAGGTACAGGGCGAAGCGGCGATCGGAGATACGCACGGTTTTCTCTTCCGCTGGTTGGGGCCGCGGCCGGCACCGCCGTTGCTGACGGTGCCGCGCTGGCAGGGTGCCGGCCGCGGAGTCTTTACTTGAGGAGGTCCTGGATCTGCTTCTTCGCGTCGGCCAGGAGAGCGGTGGAGTCGCCGCCCGCTACGGCCTTTTGCAGCAGGGGAACCAGGACGGTGTCCACGATCTGCTGCCATTTGGCAGTGGCAGGCCGCGTGGCGGTTGCCTGGCCCTTGAGGGTTTCGATGAGCGGCTTGAAGCTCTCGTAGCCCGGCTTGTCCTGGTACTTCTCGAAGGCCGAGATGCGGGCGGCCAGGCCTAGGCTGGATTCGATGCCGAGGTCATTGTGGTCATAGGCGCACTTGACGAACTTCTTGGCAGCATCGCTGTTCTTGGTTGCCTTGGGCACGGAGAGGTACCAGGGGCCGGGAACACCGGCCACCCCGGCAGTGCCGCCGATCATCGGAGCGGCGCCGACCTTGCCGGCAACCGGGGAATCTTTGGGGATCTGCCGGTAGGCGTGGGCCCAGAACCGGGTCATCGCAGTCTTGCCCTGGTTGAACAGGTTCTGCGCTGCTGCCCAGTCCACCTGAGCGGCGCCGGGAGGGGCCGACTTGGCCAGGCTGGTGTAGAAGTCGAGGGCTTCCTTGTGCGCGGCGTTGTCAATCACGACGTTGTTGTTCGCATCGAGGACCATCGGGGAACCGGCCTGGAGGACATGGGCCAGCCATTCGGTTTCGACGCCACCCTTCACGTCAGTGCCGTACATGCCGTCCTTCGTGAAGAACTCGGAGATGTCCTGGTATTGCTTCCAGGTGGTCGGCGCGGCGAGGTCGTAACCGTACTTGGTCTTGAAGTCGGCCTTGTTCTTGGCGTCCTCGAACAGGTCCTTGCGGTACAGGATGATTTCGGAGTTGGTCCAGGCCGGCATGCCGATGAAGTGCCCGTCCACGTTCGCTTCCTTCACGAGCGCGGGGAAGATGTCCTTCTTCGCGTCGTCGGTGAAGAGTTCGTCAATGGGCTGGACCGCGTCCTTGAAGCTGGGAAGCCAGACGGAGTCCAGCGCGGCGACGTCGAAGGAAACGTTGCCGGAGGAGAACTCGCTGGAGAGCCTGTTGAACATGCCGTCGTAGGGCAGTTCGACGAAGTTGACGTCAACGCCCGTGTCCTTCTTGCACTGTTCGGCAATGCCTGTCAGTTCGGCATGGCCACCCGCCTCGACGAGGACGTTGACGGTGCTCGCGGCGCTACCCGGCGTTGCAGCCGGGCCCCCCGCGCCGCAGGCGGTTGCTGCCAGAAGCACCGCGGTGGACAGCCCGCCGAGGGCGGCGATCCGGGAAATCGTGGTTCGAGAAGACATCGCTGTCGACTCCCTTTCTTTGGACGGAATCTACGGTTGGGTGGGGCTTGGGACACTTCAAGTCTGAGTGAAAAACCGTTTTGCCAAATCGACTTGGCATCACAGTAGAGCCGCCGTCGGACACGTGTCAAGCGTCACGTC
This sequence comes from Arthrobacter sp. PM3, assembly GCF_003352915.1. Taxonomy (NCBI): domain Bacteria; kingdom Bacillati; phylum Actinomycetota; class Actinomycetes; order Micrococcales; family Micrococcaceae; genus Arthrobacter; species Arthrobacter sp. PM3. Next base: position 580,040 of record NZ_CP022314.1, read on the forward strand.
GAACATTGCGCGAGCCCTGGACCGCACGATTGCGGCCGCCCTGGTCTGAACCGTTGTCTGGCGAAGAATCCTTTTGGCGTGTTACGGCAACGCACCGCACAGATCTCTCGCCCACCCCCTTGCCCTCCGACACTCTCCGATATATCGTTAACTATCGCCGAAGGATCGGTGGTACCAGCAGAACTTTATTCAACGGAAGGAAGATGCCGCTATGAAAGGCATTTACGACGACAAATTTTCCGGCGGCGGACCCGCCGACGGACGTTTCGGGCGTGGGCGGAGCCGGCGCGGACCCCACGGGCATGGCGGCTTCGGCCCGGGCCGCGGCTTCGGCCCAGGATTCGGGCCGGGCTTCGGCCCCGGATTCGGCCCCGGTGGTCCCCGCCGCGCCAGCAAGGGGGACGTCCGTGCGGCGATTCTCTCCCTCCTGGCCGAAGCACCCTCCAACGGCTACGGCCTGATCAAGACCATCGCGGAGAAGACCTCGGGCGCCTGGCGGCCCAGCCCGGGCTCCGTGTACCCGACGCTGCAGCAACTCGTCGACGAGGACCTGATCGCCCCCGAAGGCGACGGACGGCGCACCGAGTTCACGCTCACCGACGCCGGCCGGGAGTACGTCGCTGCCCACGCCGAGGAACTGGATAACGCCTGGAATACCGAGGGCCAAGGATCCGGTGCCGCGTTCCACCAGAGCGTGGCCAAGCTCATGGGCGTCATTCACCAGTTCCGCTTCTCCGCGACTGAGGATCAGCGCGCCGCCGCGATCGAAAAGATGGACGAGACCCGCCGCGCTCTCTACCTCATCCTCGCTGACTAGCAGCACGGTGCGGACCTGGGATACCTCACGTCACACAACGTGACGGCAGCCTGATCCGAGCAGGCCACGTCCTACCCTTGACAGGTGACTTTGACCAAAATCCGCACCGCCGCCGCGAGCTCCCTCGCCGCCGCAGGTCTCCTGTTTACCCTCGCCGCCTGTTCCACGCCGGCCGCCACCCAGCCCACCACCTCCGCACCGGCTTCCACGGCGGCAGCTTCAGCCAGCGCTGCCGCCGAGCCCTGCGCCGGCGTGAAGGTCATCACCGATTCGGCCTCCCTGAAGCAGGCCGCCGCTGATACGTCCGTATGCGTGCCCGTGGACGGGCCGACTCTCGCGTCCAAGGTCCTCGCGGACGCCAAGATCAAGACCGAGGGCACCGCCGCCTACCCCACGGAACTGGTGTGCCGCGTGAACGGCGTACCCGCCGCAGACCTTGACATCGCCCACAAGGGCGGCACGTACCGGGAAGACTGCAGCAAGATGCCCGCCGCGTTCGCCTACTGGTCCCTGTGGGTCAAGCCGGCCGCCGGCGCCTGGGCCTACGCGCAGGAAGGCCTCGGCACCCTGAAGGTCAGCCCGGGCGAGAGCCTGGAACTGCTCTTCACGGTCGACGACGCCCCGTCCGCACCCGCAGCATGACCTTTCGACCCGCGCCGTTACGTGCAGGGGCGGCTCTCGCCGCCGTCTTCATCGCGGCGCGGGTCGTCTACCGAATCCTCTTCAACGGGGCGGGCACCGGGGAACCGGTTCTGCTGAACCTGCCGCCGGTGCCGCTGCCTCCCCCGTTCGCCCATGTGGTCCTCCTCGGTCCGGTCACGGCGCCCGGCCTCTGGGCTGCCGTCCTGTCCGCCGTGCCGATCGCCGCGATGATCCTCGGCTTCGGCCTGCTCAACGCCTGCGTCGACGTGGCCCGCGGCTTCCGGCACCTGGCCCGCGGCGGCCCCCTGCAGGGCACCGCCCGGACGCTCGTGGTGGCGTGGGCGGCGCTTCCGGCGCTCTCCGACGCCGTCTCCTCCGTACGCCTGGCGTTCCGGCTGCGGGGCGAACGCTTCGGAGCCCGAGCGCTGGTCCCCGTGCTCGAGCGCACCCTCGAACATGCCGGCCGCGTGGCCGCGGCCCTGGAATTGCGCGGCTTCGGCAGCCGCGCAGCCCACCAGCCCGCGGCCGACGCCGATGCACCGGTTCTCGTCCGGGACGCCCAGTTCCGCATTGGTGACGCACGGGTGCGCGTCACCGGATTCACGCCCCCGGGCGGCTCAATCACGGTCATCACGGGGCCGACCGGCTCCGGCAAGTCCACGATCCTGCGCGGCATCGCGGGGCTGCTCTCCCATGTGGACGGCGGGGACATCTCCGGCACGGTGCGCGTCGCCGGGACGGACCGTGCCGCCACGCCGCCGCGCGATACCGCGCGCCGGATCGGCGTCGTCCTGCAGAACCCCCGCACCGCCTTCGCCGCCACCCGGGTCCGGGACGAAATCGCTCTCGCACTCGAGCTGCGCGGCGTGGCGGCCGGCCCCGCCAAGATCCGGGCGCTGGACGCCGCGGAAAGAATCGGCGTGACAGCCCTGCTGGACCGGAACCTCAGCACCCTCTCGGCCGGTGAGGCAACGCTCGTGGCCATCGCCGCCGCCGTCGTGGACCACCCGGCCCTGCTCCTGGTTGACGAACCCCTCGCCGACCTCGACACCGCGGCCCGCGGACGCGTCATCGCAGTGCTCCACGCCCTCGCCCGCGACGAGGGTGTCTGCGTCATCGTGGCGGAGCACCGGGCGGAAGCGCTCGTCCCCGTCGCCGACGCCTGGTGGACCCTCGACGGCGGCGCCCTGGTGCCGGGCATCGCGCCGACCCCACCGGCCGCTTCAGCCCCGGCTGCTGCCCACCCGATGCCCGTTCCGGACACGGAGCACGCGCCCGTGCTGACCGCGACAAGCCTCGCGGTACACCGTGCGGGCAAGCCGCTGGTGCGTGAGGCTTCGCTGACCCTGCACCGCGGTGAAGTGGTCGCCCTGGTGGGGCCGAACGGGGCCGGGAAGTCGTCCCTCCTGGTGGCGCTTGCCTTGGGACAGGGCACACCAGGTGACAGCGCGGCCGAGACAAAGACGCTCGACGGCGGCCGCGTCGCCCTCGTCCCGGATGCCTCCGACGACCTTTTCACGAGGGACACGGTCGCGGCAGAGCTTCGAGCGGCCGAACGACGCCGGGACCGCACATCCCATCGTTCAAGCTGGCGTCGTTCAAACCGGCACCGCCCGGGGACTGAGCATGTCCCGCCCATGTCCGCGGAAGCGCGCCTTGGACGCCTTCGGGGCGACGTCCGGATGCCGATCGGCCACGAGCACCCGCGGGACCTCTCCGCCGGGGAGCGCAGAATCCTGGCGATTGCGCTGCAGACCATGGACGATCCCCAGGTTCTCCTGATCGACGAGCCGACCCGCGGGCTCGATGCCGAGGCACGCACGGCGGTCGCGGCGGCGCTGCGGGCCGCGGCGGAAGACGGCGCGGCGGTCCTGATCGCCACCCACGACCTCGATTTTGCCCGCGGCCTCGGCGCCCGGATCCTCCCGATGTGCGACGGCGTCGCCCCCTCGTCTGTGGCCGAAACTGTCACAGCCGGGGCCAGCACAGCGCGAAGCACCACAACGCAACCTGTCGCCGCACGCAGCGTCACGACACTGCCCGTTGCGGGGCCGCGGCTCCCCGGCCGGCAGCCGGAGAATCCCGGCGCGGCAGTGAAAGCCCCCCGCATCCGGCTGCCCCGGGGCGTGGAGTTCGCAGTGCTCGCTGCCGCGAACCTGGTGGCCCTGGCCGCGTTCTGCTGGCCGCTGCTCGCAGCAGCCCTCCCGGGGGACGCCGCCGCGGCCCTCCCCTACGCGGCCATGGCCATCGCGCCGGTTGCCGCGGTCGCCGTCGTGGTTTCCCTGGACGGCTCGGTCCGCTCCGCGCACACGGTGGCGCTGCTCGGCGTGCTGGCCGCCATCGGCTCGGCCGTGCGGGTGGCCAGCACCGGCGTCGGCGGTGTGGAGGCGGTCTTTATCCTGCTGATCCTGGCCGGCCGCGCCTTCGGTGCCCGTTTCGGCCTGCTCCTCGGCGCGGCCACCATCGCCGTGTCGAGCGTCGTGTGGGGCGGCATTGGGCCCTGGACGCCGTTCCAGATCTTCGCCTGCGCGTGGGTGGGCGCCGGGGCGGGCCTGCTCCCCCGCCGGGTGCGCGGCAAAGCCGAGCTATGGATGCTGTGCGGCTACGGGGCGCTGGCGTCCTACGCGTTCGGCCTGCTGACCAACCTGTGGTTCTGGCCGTTCGCGGTCGGCGCCGGCACCGGCATCTCCTACGTGCCCGGCGCGCCCCTGTCCACCAACCTCAGCAGCTTCCTGCTCTACTCGCTCCTGACCTCGACCGCCGGATGGGACACGCTCCGTGCCATCACGACGATCGTCGGCATCACCCTGGTGGGGCGGGCCATTCTCGCCGCCCTCCGGCGGGTGAAGCCGGTCACCAGCCAGGGAGGGCAGGTCGCCCAGGCCCAACCCAGCCAGGACAGGGACCGGCTTCAACTCACACCTTGAAGTACTTCGCCTCCGGGTGGTGGAACACGAACGCGTCGGTGGACTGCTCGGGGTGCAGCATCAGCTCATCACTCAGGACCACGCCCATCCGCTCCGGACGCAGCAGTTCCGTCACCTTGCGGCGGTCCTCCATGTCCGGGCACGCCGGGTAGCCGAGCGAGAACCGTGCGCCGCGGTAGTCCAACTTGAACAAGCCGGCCTTGTCCTTCGGCTCCTCGGCCGCGAACCCCAGCTCGGAACGGATGCGTGCGTGCCAGAACTCCGCCAGCGCCTCGGTCAGCTGCATGACCAAGCCGTTGAGCTCGTAGTAGTCCCGGTAGTGGTTCCCCTTGAACAGCTCGGCCGTCACCTCATCGATCTTGTTGCCGGCGGTGACCAGCTGCACCGGCAGGACGTCGATCTGCCCCGATTCGCGCGAGCGCACAAAGTCCGCGAGGCACAGGTGCCGGTCCCGGCGCTGGCGCGGGAAGTCGAAACGCAGCCGCTCGGTGCCGATCGGACCGTCTGATCCGCCGTCGGGGGCGAGCAGGCCCGGGGTGCCGAGGACGCCGTCGCGGTCCTCGCCGTGGTGCAGCACCACCACCTGTTCCCCTTCGGAGACCACCGGGAAGTAGCCGTACGCGACCGACGCGTCGAGCATGCCCTCGCCGAGGATGCGGTCCAGCCAGTACCGCAGGCGCGGCCGGCCCTCGCGTTCCACGAGCTCCTCGTAAGAGGCGCCGTCCTCGCCGCGGCCGGGCTTGAGCCCCCACTGCCCCATGAAGGTGGCGCGTTCGTCGAGGAACGTAGCGTAGTCGTGGAGCGCGACGCCGCGCACAATGCGCGTGCCCCAGTACGGCGGCGACGGCACGCGGTTGTCGGTGGCGACGTCGGAACGGCCGGGCATCGCCTCCGGCTCGGTGACCGTGAACTTCGGCCCTCCCTTATGGATCCGCTTCTTCAGCGGCGGAAGGCCGACGGCGTCGGGATCGGCGCCGCGGGCCACCTGCACCAGGGGTTCCATGAGTGTCAGGCCCTCAAAGGCGTCCTTGGCGTACCTGACGGTGCCTTCAAACTGCTCCGCAAGGTCCTGCTCCACGTAGGCGCGGGTCAGGGCTGCGCCGCCGAGGATGATTGGCCACTTCTTCGCGAGCCCCCGGGACTGCAGTTCGGCGAGGTTCTCCTTCATCACCACCGTGGACTTCACGAGCAGGCCCGACATGCCGATCACGTCCGCGTCGTGCTCTTCGGCCGCGGCAATGATCTCGGCGATCCCCTGCTTGATGCCGATGTTGACCACTTTGTAGCCGTTGTTGGTGAGGATGATGTCCACCAGGTTCTTGCCGATATCGTGCACATCGCCGCGCACGGTGGCGATCACCATGGTGCCCTTGCCCGACGCATCCGACTTCTCCATGTGCGGCTCGAGCAAAGCCACCGCGTTCTTCATCACCTCGGCGGACTGCAGCACGAAGGGCAGCTGCATTTCGCCCGCGCCGAAGCGCTCACCCACAACTTTCATGCCTTCGAGCAGCTGGTCGTTGATGATGCCGAGCGGGGTCATGCCCTCGGCCCGCGCCAGGTCGAGGTCCTCTTCAAGGCCCTTGCCCTCGCCGTCGATGATGCGCCGCTGCAGGCGTTCGCCGGTGGGCAGCGCCGCGAGTTCCGCGGCGCGCTGGTCCTTCAGCGCTGCGGTGTCGACGCCGGCGAACAGGTCCAGCATGCTGGCCAGGGGATCGTACGTGACGTTGCCGTCGGCGTCGTATTCGCGGCGGTCCCAGACGAGGTCCAGGGCCACCTTGCGCTGCTCCTCCGGCAGTGAGGCGAGCGGCACGATCTTGGCGGCGTCGATGATGCCGCTGGTCAGGCCCGCCTGCACGGCCTCGTGCAGGAACACCGAGTTCAGGACCATGCGCGCCGCCGGGTTCAGGCCGAAGGACACGTTGGAGACGCCGAGGGTGGTCTGGATGCCGGGGTACTTCGTGGTGATCTGGCGGATGGCCTCGATCGTTTCGATGCCGTCCCGGCGGGTTTCTTCCTGGCCGGTGGCGATGGGGAACGTGAGGGCGTCAACGATGATGTCCTCGACGCACATCCCCCATTCGCCCACCAGGGCGTCGACGAGGCGCGAGGCGATGGCCACCTTACCGTCGGTGGTGCGGGCCTGGCCGTGCTCGTCGATGGTCAGGGCGATCACGGCCGTGCCGTGTTCCTTCACGAGCGGCATGATGCGCGCGAAGCGGCTGTCCGGGCCGTCGCCGTCCTCGTAGTTGACGGAGTTGACCACCGGGCGTCCGCCGATGAGTTCGAGCCCGGCCCGCAGGACGGGCGGTTCGGTGGAGTCGATGACGAGCGGGAGCGTGGAGGCCGACGCGAAACGTGAGACGACCTCCTTGATGTCGGCCGCGCCGTCGCGCCCCACGTAGTCGATGCAGACGTCGAGCAGGTGTGCGCCGACGCGGACCTGCTCACGGGCGATATCGACGCAGTCGTCCCAGCGCTCTTCCAGCATCGCCTGGCGGAACGCCTTCGAACCGTTCGCGTTGGTGCGCTCGCCAATGGCGAGGTACGCGGACTCCTGGTCGAAATTCACGTGGTGGTAGAGGGACGCGATGCCTGCTTCACGCTCGGTGGGGAGGCGTTCGCCGTCGGCGCCCCTCCCGCCGCTGGTGACGGCCACGCTGTCGCGCAAGGGCGCAAGACGTTCGACGACGGCGGCCATGTGCTCCGGCGTCGTACCGCAACACCCGCCGACGAGCCCCAGGCCGAATTCCCGCACGAACTGCTCGTGCGCGGCGGCGAGTTCGGTGGGTGATAGCGGATAGTGCGCGCCGTTGGCGCCAAGGATCGGCAGGCCGGCGTTGGGCATGCAGGCGATCGCGACGGAGGACTGCTTGGACAGGTGGCGCAGGTGCTCGCTCATCTCGTCCGGGCCGGTGGCGCAGTTCAGGCCGATGGCGTCGACGCCGAGCGGCTCCAGCGCCGTGAGCGCGGCGCCGATCTCGGAGCCCATCAGCATAGTGCCCGTGGTTTCCACGGTCACCTCGACGAAGATGGGGAGCCGGATGCCGCGGGCCACGATCGCCTGCTTGCAGCCGTTGACGGCGGCCTTGGTCTGCAGGAGGTCCTGGCTGGTCTCGATGAGGAAGGCATCCGCTCCCCCGTCGATGAGGCCCTCGGCCTGCAGGGCGAAGGTCTGCTTGAGGTAGTCGTAGCTGGTGTGCCCGAGGCTGGGGAGCTTGGTGCCCGGTCCCATCGAGCCCAGGACCCACCGCATCCGTCCGTCGGTTTTCTCCGCCGCCTCGGCGCGCTCCCTGGCGATCTCCGCGCCCTTGCGGGCGAGCTCCTCAATCCGGCTGTCGATGCCGTAGTCGGAGAGGTTGGACCAGTTCGCGCCGAAGGTGTTGGTTTCGACCGCGTCGATGCCCGTGGCGAAGTAGGCATCGTGGATGTCCCCGATGACGTCCGGGCGGGTGTCGTTGAGGATCTCGTTGCAGCCCTCCAGGTTCTGGAAGTCGGCCTCGAGCGAGAGTTCCCGGCCCTGCAGCATGGTGCCCATCGCCCCGTCGGCAATGACCACCCGGTGGTTCACCGCATCCAGGAGCGCCTGGGCGCGTGCAGGACGGGGGACGGATTCGATGTCGAGCGCATAACGAGGCATATCAACAGACTACGTGCGGGGCCCTGTGCGGGGCGCTGTGTTGCGTCTGTGCTACGGCCGGGGCGGGCTTCCTGGGACCCTCCGTGGGGCTCGGCCGCGGGGGTGCGCACCGCCCGACAATGCCTAAAGCTGATAGCGGAGACTATGACAAATTGAACTCTGCGCATCTCGTCAGATGAATCCACGGGCGTGTCATGTGTCCTGCGCTGCGCGGAAGAACTCTTCGCGGGGTAAGGTTCGATCCGAATCTAGGACGTTGACTCAGGTCAGCAGGTCAATGGGGGGAAATGAAAAGAGCAGCACGCAAACTTGTGGGAGTGGCTCTGGCTGTCCCGATTCTTCTCGGTGGATTCGCTATTCCGGCTGACGCCGCAGTCCTGCCAGCACCGCCGAGTTCTGCTAATGGCAAGACCCCCTCTCAGATCGACAAGACGTTTGCCTCTGTCCGGGCCAAGCACCCGTTCCTGGGCGCGGCGTCCGGCAGCGTTATTTGGTATTCGATGGGCGCCGTCAAGACTTACAAGGGCGGTGCCATCGTCTGGAGCATATGGTTTGGCACGAAAATCATCACATCTGCCGGTATGCGCGATGCCTATCTTCGGCTGGGAGGACCCGACGGGATTGGCCTGCCGACTTCCGCAGAGACCAAGCTCAAGGGAGGGACGATCCAATCCTTCACAATCGGCGATCTCTACTGGTCGCCGAAGGGCGGCGCTCACATGGTTGCCAGCGAGATTCCTTGGAAGGGCCTGGGCGGGGTGAAGGGGCGGCTGGGCTACCCAACGTCGGACAAAATCAACAACGGAGCCAACCGCTGGTTCCAAAAGTTCGAGGGCGGCATGATTTACACAGACTGGTTCGCCCGCTCCCCCTACAAGATTGTCTACAAGAAGTAGCTGCAACACGGCCGCCAGCAGACTCGTGTAGGTCTCCGAAGGGTGCAGCCTACGAGGTCATGATCAAGGACGCGTGGCCGGCATTGGTCCTGGACGGAACGGAGGCGGACGATCCGTTCTGGATCGCCCGCCTCCGTCCGCCCCACATGGACCGAGCGCTAGCTTAGGAACGAGTGTTTCCGGGTCCAGCGCAACGTCGGAAACGGTCTGAACGAACCGCTTAATGCGTGGGTCTGCGTTGGGGCCGAACACCGATCCAGGCAGCCCCTGCTGGCATACAGCACCGTCTTCCATGAACACGACCCCGTCTGCAACGTCGCGGCCCAGCTTCATTTCGTGGGTGAGGATCACCATGGTCGTCAGTCCCTGCTGGCTCGGGCCTCGGAGCACGACTCGCCGACGCTGCTGTTCCACCTGGTTGTGAGTACTGGATCTCGGCAGGGGTTCTCCGGCCCAGCCCGGTGGCCGCAGCCGAACCGCTCGAGCATCCTCGCGCCGAGGCGCGACCGGAGACGTTCAACCGGCTGGCGCGCGGCTTCCCGACGGCCGGTGCACTGCGCTTGAAGCGCACCGTGGAGCCACCGAAATGCGGACATGTCCGCGAGGGTCAAACACGGCCTCGTGCGTGTTCGTCCAGTTGGAGTACACCCCAACCTGACGTCAGACCCGTCTCCCGATGGCTGTCAGGATAGGGTGGAAATCGCTATTTTTGGGCACAGCCGTGAGAATGTCATAGATTTCAACCTGACAACCCTCCGATGCGATATCAGGCCAGCCGCGGCCCGATGCCACCCGCTCAGCGAAAGCTCGCAATCGGGATAAAAGTCGCGGTATGCAGGGTCGAGAAACTGAAACGGGGCCAGGTTCGGTCCGCCATCGCCGATGTGTTCGTTCGTGGCCAAGAGATCTTGGTACTGGTCGCGCTGAAAGCAACGCCGTCCGCAATCCGCGGCGCGGGCAAGGCAGATGAGCTGAGTCCGCTCTGTGGCTAAGGCGCAGGCTGCAGTTGGGTTTGGAGTTCTTCCAGCGTCGGAGGGTTTGCGCCCGGGCGCCGCACGGTGATGGCGGCGGCCATGGAGGCTGTGCGGCCCAGCTGTTCCAGGACGGCCGGCGCGAAGCCGTCGGTCCCGCGGGTCAGGAGGCCCAGGATCAGGGCTGCCATGTACGAGTCTCCGGCGCCTATCGTGTCAGCGACCCTGGATTTCACGGACGGAACGTTCAGCTGTGCCGCATGTGTGGCGAGCAGTGAACCCTGGGCGCCTTGGGTGATGACGGCCAGCCCGGCACCCAGCCCCAGCAGGTGCGCCGCGGTGTCCTCCAGATCCTTCCGGGGGTAGAGCCAGTGCGCGTCCTCGTCGCTGAGCTTGACGACGTCCGTCAGCTGAACGAGGTCTTCGAAGATGGCCGCTGCCTCGGCGTGGCTGCCGAGCAGGGCGGGCCTGATGTTGGGGTCATAGGTGATCGTGCATTCGTGGCGGCACTGCTGCAGGAATGATTTGACCGCGCCTGCCCCCGGTGCGAGAAAGGTGGCGATCGACCCGGTGTGCAGGACCTTCGGGCTGCAGGCGGGAGCGACCGGCTCCAGTGCCCAGGATATGTCGAAGTCGTAGGCGGCGGATCCGTCCGGGGCAAGCGTTGCTGTCGCCGACGCGGTTCTGCCCAGGGAATAGGAGCCGGGCAGGAGGGTGACGCCGGCACTGTGCAGGTGCTTTTCGATGGCGGCGCCGTGTGCGTCGTCGCCAATGGCGGTCAGCAGCCCGGTAGCGACGCCGAGCCGGCCAAGCCCGTAGGCGACGTTGGCGGGTGAGCCGCCAGGGTATTCGATCGTCCCCTCGGGCGAGGTGACGACGTCGATGAGCGCTTCTCCGACGACCACGACGTCCAGAAACGGCCGGGCTGGCCCGGGGGCCTCTAAATCGTGCATGTCATGTCTCTCTTCAGGTGGGGTTCCGGGCCCGGGGTCGTGAACGCGAGCCCACGCCGGCGGGTGTGCTCGCGCCGTGGGGTCGGCGGGACCCCGACCCCTGGACCGGCAATCCCTGGACTGTTATGCGTATTGAGTAACACTTAGGCTGTCGATGGTTGCCGTGCCCCCGGTGGCGTAGAGCGAGACCTCGGTGCTGGTGGCGGCCGGGAAGATCAATTCGGTCAGGGTCACCTGGCCTTCCTGGGCGAACACCTCCACGGAGCAGCGGTCCACATAGACGGTGATCTCGTAGGATCCGTCCGTCGTCCGGATCGGGGCGGTGTCGATCGACGCGAAGGATCCGTGGAAGTCGGTTTGCCCGGATTCCCTTCGGTCGACGACGATACGGCCTTCCGTGGGCCGGAGGCCGATGCGGGTTCCCTCCGCTTCCCCGCCGCGGACAATCAGGCCGCATTCCTCGGCTGTTCCCGGCGTGACGGTGAGCTCAATACGTTGGACACTGCCTGCTGCACCGTCCAGGACGTGCCGGCCGTCAGATAATTCGATCGCCGCGAGGCTGAATGACGGGGTCTGCACAGCGTGGGGGGCCCGCTCCCCTGCGGCCTGCTGCACCAGCCGCCAACTCCCATCCACGCTCTTCAGGGACACTTCACGGACCAGTGACATGGGACTGCGCCACGGCGAGGTGGGGATCTCGTTGGCGTATTCCCAGTTGTTCATCCACGCGATCATGAGGCGTCGGTCATCTGGAACGTCGCTGAACGAGACGGCCGCGTAGTAGTCCCGGCCCCAGTCGAGCCACTGGTACTCGCCCAGCCTGTCGGGGTCTTGCGGGCCGTCGGTGACCGTGGTGGCTGAGGTGAACGTGGTTCCGTCGAAGTCTCCGACGAAATACTGCCCGGCCGAACCGCCGTTGGGGCCGCCGGGGTTGAGGTTAACGGTCAGGACCCACTTAAGGTTTTCCGGGTCGCCGTCGACAGGCAGCGGGAAGAGGTCCGGGCATTCCCAGACGCCGCCGGTCGCATTCGCCGGACCGAAAGTGCTCAATAGCTCCCAGTCCTTGAGGTCGAGGGATTTGTAGAGGACGACTTCGAAGTCTTTGGCTTCGACGGCCACCATGACCCAGTAGCTGCCGGCGTCGCCGTCGTAGCGGAAGACCTTGGGGTCGCGGAACTCGGCGGATTCCCGGTTCAACACCGGGTTTCCGGTGTATTTGGTCCAGGTGTGGCCGCCGTCGAGGCTGAAGGCCAGGGACTGGGCCTGGATGCCGTGGTGTGCGGAGGCAGTCTTGTAGGCGCTGGTATAGACGGCCACCAGCGGCGCGGCTGCTCCGGTGCCGAATCCGCTGGTGTTCTCGCGGTCGTAGACGATGCTGCCGGAGAAGATGTCTTCAAATTCGTTACAGGCGATGGCGACGGGGTGCTCGGTCCAGGTCAGCAGGTCTGTGGAGGTGGCGTGGCCCCACGACATGTTTCCCCAGACGTTGTCCAGCGGGTTGTTCTGGTAGTAGAGGTGGTAGACGCCGTCGTGAAAAATCAGGCCGTTGGGGTCATTCAGCCAGGTGTTGCGGGCTGCGTAGTGCAGGGCCGGTCGGAAGGTCTCGGCTGTCGTGGCGGTCGCGGCAGTCATGAAGGTGACGTCTCATTTCGTGGCAGGTCGGGTCCATGCAGGTCCTTGTGAGGATGCCGCAGGGGGATGAATGGGGCGGGCAGGGCCGGCTCGGATGGCGCCGGCCCCCACCCGTTCCCGGTAGTTAGGAGTTCTTCTTGTAGCGGTCGTAGGCCTGCTGGTAGACCTCGATCATTTTCTCGACGCCGATGTTCTTGAGCTGGGTGACGTAGCCGTCCCATTCCTGCTCAATTCCTCCGGAGACGATCCACTTGGCGACGTTCTGCTTGACCAGCGAGGCGCTGTCGGTCTCGATACTGCTGATCTGCTGGAGTTCGTCGGCGGACAGTGCCACCGCGGGGTAGCCGTCGTTGCCCGCGAAGGGCTTGTAGTTCTCGTTGACGGTCTTCTGTCGCTCGGCCGCGCGCGGTTCGGGAGCGACGACGGTCTTGAAGTTCTCCGCGGTGTTGGCCTTCGGGCCGCCCGGGGCAACCTTCTGGCGGCGTTCGCCTTCGCTGGTTCCGGCGGGGGCCGGGATCTGGATCAGCAGCCCGTTGGCGTCCTTCTTCAAAGTCTCACCGATCGGTCCCCAGTTGGCCTGGGCGGACTGGATGGGATCGTAGAGATTGTCGGCCCAGCGCATGGTCGCGGCGGGGTATTTGTCGGCCCGGGTGATGGCGAAGGCGCCGCGGGCGATTTCCTGGTTGTTGGACTGGCTCGCGATACGCTTGCCGTCCACGCCCTGGAGCACGGGGACAAGGGCGTAGTCCTTGGCGCGCTCTGCACCGACCATCTCGGGGATTTCCCACCAGGCGAACGCGCCGAGATTTTCCGTGGCCGCTTTGCCCTTGGCGAGGTAGGCCTTGTCGTCCTGGGAGAAGGATTCCGGGTCGATCAGGCCTTCCTGGTACCACTGGTGCAGGGTCTGGATGGCTTTTTTGTAGCCGTCCTGGGTGGGGGTGAAGATGACTTTGTTGTCCTGGACGATGCGGTGGTCCATGTTGTCAGGTACCCCGCCGAGGGCCGCGATCAGGTCAACGATGTCTCCGCACCAGGAGCCGGGCATGAAGCTCAGCGGGATGGTTTTGCCTGTCCCGGACGCGTCCCGGGTCTTGAACACGAGCAGGGCGTCGTGGAATTCAGCGATGGTCTTGGGCATGGGGATGTTGAGCTTTTGCAGCCATGTGGTGTTGATGGCGATTTCGTTGGGGAACTGGACCAGGCCGAGTTCTTCCACGGACGGGAGGGAGTAGATGTGTCCGTCGGAGGAAGTGATCGCCGCCTTGATATCGGGCCGTGCCGCGAGCAGCTTGGAGAGGTTGGGCGCGTTCTTTTCAATGAGGTTCTCCAGCGGGATCAGCGTGCCGCTGGCGGAGTACGTTGCGATTTCGGCATCCGTCAGGCCGCTGTTGAAGAACGCGTCGGGAAGGTCCCCGCTGGCCAGGATGAGGTTCTTCTTTTCCTGGAAGACCGTCTCGGGCAGGTTCTGCCAGTCGATGTGGATGTTGGTGTCCTTTTCCCAGTTCTTCACCACGGTCATGGTGTTGTAGTCCGGTGCCAGGGCCGTTTTCGTCCCCGAGAACTTCAGGGTCAGCTGCTTGCTGACGATCGGGAAGCCGGTCGCCTGGTACCCGTAGTCAGCGGAGGCGTCTGCGGCCTCCGGGGAGCCGGAATTGCCGCCGGAGCAGGCGGTGAACGCCAGTGTTCCGGTCAGGAGGGCGCCAAGGACGGCGTATTTGCGGCTGATTGCCATGGTCATTCCTATTCTGAGCTGTGGTTTTCCGGCTCTGGCGGCTGCCGCCGGGGCCGGGTGATGCGAGGGGAGTTGTTGCTATTTCACGGCGCCGATCATGGCGCCCTTGGTGAAGTGCTTCTGCATGAATGGCAGGGCAATCATCAGCGGCAGGCTCGAGACGACGATCATGGCGTACTTGGTGAGCTCTGCGATCCTTTGCGCTGCGGCGTAGGACTGGATGTCTCCTCCGGTGGTTCCGGTGGATGAAACATCGGATTGGATGAGGATGTTGCGCAGCACGAGCTGCAGCGGGTACTTGGTGTCATCGTTCAGGAAGATCAGTGCGTCGAAGAACGAGTTCCACTGCGCCACGACGTGGATCATGATCATGAGCATGATCAGGGGTTTGGACAGCGGCAGGACCATCTTGAAGAAGAACTTGAAGTCGGTCGCCCCGTCCATCTGGGCAGCTTCACGCAGCTCATTCGGGATGGTGTGTTCGAAGAAGGAACGGGCGATGATCAGGTTCCAGACTCCGACGGCGCCGGGAAGCACGACGGCCCAGATGGTGTTGAGCATGCCCAGGTCGCGGACAACCAGGTACTTGGTGATGAGGCCGCCGTCGAAGAACATGGTGATCACAAACAGGAGCATCAGAAATTTCCGGCCCGGCATGTCCTTGCGGGACAGTGCGTAGGCACCGCAGAGGATCGTGCTGACACTGATGGCGGTCCCCAGGACGGTGTAGATCAGCGTGTTGCCCAGGCCGTTCCAGATCCGGCTGTCCGCGAAAATCCGCTGGTAACCCTCCAGGGTCACCCCGGAAGGGAACAGCCAGACCTTGCCCTCATAGATCGCGTTTGGATCGCTGACGGACGCGATCACGATGAAGTAGAGAGGGTAGACGACAGCGAGGATGGACAAAAGCAGGATGGCGGTGGCGGTGACGTTGAAGACCCGGTCGCCGTACCTGTCTCTCAGCGTTTGCCTGGGGCGGACCTGATTGAGGGTCTGCTTCGGAGCGTCGGTAGTGCGGTGGTTGGTAATCAAAGACATGTCGGCATCACCACAGGGTCGCTTGGTTGGCCCGGCGCGCCACTGTGTTGAAGAAGAGCAGCAGCGCCAGGTTGAGGACGGAGTTGAACAGGCCGATCGCGGCCGAGTAGCTGAACTGTGCCTGCTGCAGACCCGCGTGGTAGACGTAGGTCTGGATGATTTCGGAGTTCGAGAGATTCAGCGGCGTCTGCATCAGCAGCGCCTTCTCAAACCCGACGTTGAGCAGGTTGCCGATAGCCAGGATGAACAGGATCGTTACCACCGGCATGATGCCGGGAAGGTCGATATGCCGGACCCGCTGCAGCTTGGAGGCGCCGTCGACCTTGGCCGCGTCGTGAAGCGCCGGATCGATGGCCGCCAGGGCCGCCAGGTACACGATCATGGAGAACCCGGCGTTCTGCCAGACGTCGGAGATGACGTAGATGGGCCGGAACCACTCCGCCGATCCCATAAAGAAGACCGGTTCACCGCCGGCAAGCTGGATCGCGTTATTGACCAGTCCCGAGCGGGGAGACAGGACCACGAACATGATGCCCACGACCACGACAGTGGATATGAACGCCGGCGAGTAGAGCACCGTCTGGGTGAACTTCTTGAACCTCTCACTCTGGAGCTGGTTGACCAGAAGCGCCAGGATGATCGGAATCGGAAAGGCCACCAGCAGGCCCAGAACGGCAATCCACAACGTGTTTCCGAGGACCTGGCCGAACTGGTACGAGTTCACGAACCGGACGAAGTGCGTCAGGCCCACCCACGGGCTGTCCGTGAAGCCTTTCGCCGGGTTGTAGTTCTTGAAGGCGATCTGCACGCCATACATCGGCCAGTATTTGAAGACCAGGATGTAGACAAGGGCGGGCGCAAGTAATACGTATAACTGCCAGGCCCGAAAAATTCTTTTCAGGCGCAGCGAAAAAGAAATCCTTCGCTGTGGCAACGGCGCCGCGGCAGGACGCCGGCGTAGGGCCGGGATGGTGCGGCTCATGGCATCTCCTTAGGATGTGTCACTGAATTTCGTTCGATCAAAGGGCACTCCATGAGCTCGACCCGGCCACCGGGTTCCGCGCCCTGGAGGACAAGGTCGACGGCCCGACGTCCCATTGCCTCGAACGGCAGTTCAAGGGTGGTCAGCGCGGGCCTGAGGTGGGGGGCCAGGGTTTCCTGGTTGTCGAAACCGACGATTGAGAGATCGGCCGGGATGGAGAATCCCAGGGTGGCGGCCGCCTGGTATGCACCCCACGCCATCCGGTCCGTCCCGCAGAAAATAGCGGTGGGCCGGTAGGCGGCGGTGAGCAGGCTCGTGGCGTGCTCGAATCCGTCGGGTTCGGCGCCGTGTCCGAAGCGGACGAAGTCCGGAGCCACTTCCAGCCCGTGCTCGAGCATGGCTTTGGAGTAGCCTGCGAAACGGCCAACCGCGGCCGGCAGCCCGCTCTCAAGACTGTCGTTGTTGATCAAGGCAATCCGGGTGTGGCCGGCGTCGATAAGGCGCCGGGTGGCCGTGTAGCCGCCCTTTTCCTCGTCGGGCGCGACACTGCTGAACCGCCCGCCGCGGTCCTCGGAGTTCAGGACCACCGACGGAACATCGCCGAGGACTTCAGGGACATCCAGTATCTGGTGGTACATGGACGCATAGACCACGCCCGCCACCTTGTAGGACAACATCGTTTCCAGCGAGGCCGCTTCGAGCGCCCTGTCGCCTCCCGTATTGACGGTCAGCAGCAGGAGTCCGGACTCCCACGCCCGGTCCTGGGCGGCCTCAATGATGCGTCCGGCGAACGGTGACGACGCCACGAAGTCGCCGACAAAGCCGATCATCCCGGCAACGCCCTCGCGCAGCACCTTCGCGTGGGCGTTAGTGCGGTACCCGAGCCGATCCACGGCATCACGCACCCGCCGACGGGTGTCCTCCGAAAAACGCGATCCGGAGGCGGAGTTTAAGACCAAGGACACAGTGGCCTGCGATACACCGGCAGCAGCGGCGACATCATTCATCGTCGGCCCCGACTTGGGCCTCAACCCGGCCATGGGCACCTCCTTGGGCCACTAGTCTGTAAAAGTTATTCGTATAACTCCCGATGAACTGTAGCGTGTGTCACAGCGCTGGTCAAGATGACGGACGGAATCCCCGCGCGGCGAGCGACGGCAGCCGCCAGCACCCTCGTCACTGGAAGCCGACGACAAAGAGCGCCACCCTCCGATGCCATAATCGAGACCCCACCCCCAGCGTTAATCCATTCGGTGTATTATTCTGGACCAACAATCCACTCTTCGTGCGCGTCCCTCCCTGAGCGCAAGACCAAGGAGCCGCCGTGAGCCTTCCGGATCAAGCCATGGAGCAGAAGGCCCCCGGCAGACGGCCAAGCCGGCCTCCGGTCCGCGATGCCGGGTGGGGGTGTCTGACCGGGATCCTGGCCGGGGTGCTCGGCCTGGGACCTTGGCTGGTAACCGGTGCCCACCTCCCGCTGCAGAACATGTGGGGCGCGGAGGCCGGTCCGGACCAGATGCCTGTGGCGTTGCTGCCGCTGAGCCAGTACCAGCTCACCACGATCGTGGCCCTCCTTACCGTGGGAGGCGCGGCCGCCGGACTCGCGGTGCGCATCTGGTCCCCCGCCCGACGGCGGCTGGTCGTGTGGTGCGCGGCCGCCGGCGTTCTCGTGGTCCAGGTCGCGGCGGCCGTCCAGTCATTCACCGTGCTCGACGCCGGCCTGAAGGACGGAACGATGGCGAGCCTCTACGTCGCCGGGCTGCTCGCGGGGGTGACCGCGTCCATCGCGGCGGCCCTCGTAGCGCTCCTGCTGCTCTCGTCGAGGTCCCGAAGCCTAACGGCCTTGGGCGCCGGCCTCATGGCAGTGCCGTTCGCATCGTGGGCCTTGCTGTGGGTTGTCGCCTTCGTGGGGCGCACCAATATCCCCCTCGCAGTGCCGACAATCGGCCAGTGGATTCCCGCGGTCATCGTCGGCTGCGTCCTGGCATGGTGCGGCCTTCGACCCGCGCGGCGGGCCGCGGTGTGGGCCGTCGACCTTGCACTGTTGTGGGTGGTTCCCGCCGTGTTCACCTCCGTCAACTACGTCCTCGGGACGCGCATGCTGGCCGGCGACCTGCAGGAGATGCTGTTGATGAGCCAGCAAATCCTGGCGGCAACACTCGGACCTGCGGGGGGCGCAGCTCCCAAAGTACTGCTGGCCTTGGTCATCGCGTTGGCGGGACTGGGCGCCAAATCACTTGTGGCCCGCCGAAAGCGGGCTGCGCCCACCGCGAGCTGATGACGGGTTCAGGGGCCGGCATCAGGAACCTGATGGCACTCCCGAGCACGATGCCTTTAGCGGGAAAACAAGGAGCCCCTCCGACGTTGGATATCCTCGGCGCGGCATCAGAAAATCCCAACGACGCAAGCGCACAGTAAGAGTATGAAATCACTACTAAGCGACGAAGTGGTCGCCGTACGTGGCGTCCTTACCGATACACACCCAGTCGACTTCCATGCCCTTGGCGTAACCGGCGCCATTGACCGCCTGGCGTTTCCCTTGCGCGAGAGCGGAACCGTGGTGCACCTGGAGACTCCGCACCACATGATGGAAGTAGACCGGCAATCCGCCACGCTCCTGTACCGGGCAGCGCAGGAGCTCCTCAGCAATGTCTACAAATTCGCTCAGGCGTCAGAGGTGACCGTCCGGCTGGGCTGCGTCACGCGGGGCATGAGCCACGGCGTTCAGCTCAAAGTAACCGACGACGGCCGTGGATTCGACGTGCCGGCAAGCATGATCGGTCGGCACACCGGCATGGGCCTGCGCCTCATGCGCCTGACCGTAGGCCTTGCCGGCGGAGATGTGACCGTCGATTCGTCCACCGACGCCGGAACCTGCGTGACGATAACCCTGCCCCTGGACTAACATCCACTGCGCGGTCATTCTGCCCGTGACCAGCAGGCCATCCAGCGGCACTCCGGCGACTCGTCACCGGAGTGCCAACCCGGGCTATGCCTGGTGCGGAACCACCACCGCGCGGGCGCTCAGCTGGCCGGCGGCCAGCTTGCGATAGGCAGTGAGTCCGTCCTCGAGGGAAAAGGTCTCGATCTCAGGGACAATCTGCCCCGCCCTGTACATGTCCACCACTTCGTGGAGTTCCTCGATGGTGCCCCAGTATGTGTTGGTGATGGTGGACTCGTAGGGGGTGTTGAAGAAGGTCCATTCGTGTACGCCGCCGGCAATCCCGACGACGGTCAGCCGACCACCCTGTGCCATTGAGCCGGTGGCAGTGGCGATCGTGGGAGTGAGGCCGACAAAGTCGAAGGCCGCGTCCACACCGCGACCGCCCGTGATTTCCCGGATCCGCGCAATTTGGTCGGGACCGCCAGGCACCGTGACGGCACCTGCCGCTTCGGCCTTGGCCATCGCCTCGGGCTTCATATCGGTGGCAATGATGGTGGCGCCGGTCAGTGCCTTGAGGATCTGGACGGCGATCTGGCCCAGGCCGCCCAACCCGACCACCAGCGCGAACCTGCCGCCGCCGTTCAGGTGCGGCAGGGCCGTCTTGATGGCGTGGTACGGGGTCAGGGCGGCGTCTGCCAGTGGTGCCGCGGCGATGGGGTCCGCATCGCCGAGCGGGATCAGGTTGCGGACGGGGACGGTGACGTATTCGGCCATTCCGCCGTCGCGTCCCAGTCCAATGCCCAGGTAGGGGTTCGTTGAGGCGTTCTCGCAGTACGTGTCCTGGCCGCGGGAACAGGCTTTACAGTGGCCGCAACCGATGGGTCCGTACACCAGGTAGGCGCCGCCCACCTCGATGCCATCAACGCCGGGGCCCAGCTCCTCAACCCATCCCGAGTTCTCGTGGCCCAGCACGAAGCCCTTGGTCATGTTCCCGGGAACCTCTGCGGTGAAGTCCTCGAAGATGCTGACGTCCGAATGGCAGGCACCCGCTCCGGCCACCTTCAGCAACGCCTCGCCCGGTCCGGGCACGGGCCGGGGCACGTCCTCGAGTTCGGGGAACTGCTTCCACTCCTTGAATACGATCGCTCGCATGTAATGCCCTTCTTCTCTCTGTTGCATTGTCTTTGGTGACTAGATCAGCGGGCGGTGTATCCGCCGTCGACCACCAGTTCGGAACCCGTCATGAAAGCCGCATCGTCGCTTGCTGCGAAAAGGATGACGGCGGCGACGTCTTCCGGACGGCCCAGCCGGGCCATGGGAGTGGTGTCGGTCAGGAGCTTGCGGTCGGTGTCGCCGAGGATCGGGGTGTCGATGAAGCCAGGGTGCACGGAGTTGACCCGGACGCCTTCCGTGGCCCACCCGAGCGCGGTGTTCTTAGTCAACGTGCGGACGGCGCCCTTGGCCGCGGCGTACGCCGGCGAGGTGCCGAACCCTCCCACGATGCCAAACATGGAGGACACATTGACCACAGCGCCGTTGCCGGAGGCCTTCAGGGCAGCCGCCGCGGCTTTCTCACCGAGGAATACGCTGGTCTGCGTCACGGCCACCACCCTGTTATAGGTCTCGGCGCTGGTTTCCTCGATGGACTGGTTGTCGCCAATGCCGGCGTTGTTGACCAGCACATCGAGCCGGCCGAATTCCTCGAGGGCAAAGGCCACGACGCCGGCCCAGCCGGACTCGATGGTCACGTCCAGGTGGAAGGCCCGGGCATGGCCGCCCGCGGCGTCAATCTCCGAAACGACCTGCGCGGCCAGTCCGTCCTGGATGTCCGCGACGACGACGGACCCGCCTTCCGCGGCAAAGCGGACAGCGGTGGCCCGGCCGATGCCGCTGGCACCTCCGGTAACGATGCCGACTCGTCCGTCAAAACGGGACATGGTGCTTCCTTTCCGCAGTGGGCCGGATCTCGCGAGGGCCCAAATCGACTATCCGACATATGTTGGATAGTTAGAACGGTACGCTCGAAGTGGCGGTTTATCCACCGCCAGGGGCGAACATCACCCGGGAGTGTGACCTGCATGACATTGCAACCGAGACGGGGTAGCGAGGCGCCAGTGCTTCGTGACCCGAGGGCTCTGCGCAGCCGGGAAAGGCTGGCTGCTGCAATCTTGGACCTGGCAGCCGAGCACGACGCCGGAACGCTGACCGCCGGGCAAGTCGCCGCGGCCGCCGGGGTCAACAGGTCAACGTTCTACCAGCACGCCGCCTCCCCCGCCGCGCTGCTCCGGCAGGTCCTCTCCGAAGAGCTGGACGCCCTCCGCACAGAGCACCTTAGTGCCGGCGGTGACATCAGCCCGGCCATCGCCGCGGTCACGGCCGATGTCGTCCGGCACGTGGACCGGCACCGTTCCATCTACCGCCGGGGACTTGTTACCGAGGCCGGCGCTGGCGGGCTGCACGCCATGCTCGGATCCCACTTTGAGGCCTCTGTCCACCTCCTGCTTGAACAGCGAGCCATTGCGGTCCCGACACCCGGCGGCCGCGAAGTCCCGCCGCCCATGGTGGCCCGGTTCATCGCCTACGGCGTCGTCGGCGCGCTGGAGTCACGCCTGTTGGAGGCGTCGCCCCGCCCCGTCGAGGAATTCCTCGCGGACCTACGCGAACTGCTTCCGGATTGGTGGCCGATCGGCTGAGGGGACACTTCCTGACGGGACGGCACCACCCGGCCGGCGCCCTATAAAGCCGTTACGGCGCCGGTGGCGGAGGTTTGAGGAGTTAGGGCCGAACCGTCCCGGGAGAAGGTGAGCGGGACGCCATAGAAGTCCATCACAACGATGCCGGTCGCGAGGATGGCCGTAACGTTCGTGACGAACAGCAATAGCGCCCCCAGCGACTGAGTGCATGCCTCCGATTCAAGCGTCAGGCCCACAACAACCAGAGGCGGGACCAGCGATATCGCGATCGCAACGCCTGGAAGAGTGTCAGCGATGTCCCTGCAGACCAGGGCGATCGATCCGACAACTCCCGTCCCGAGCGCGGCAAGCAGGTCAACCAGGCCGGGGCTGACCCGGCCGGAAACCTAAGAGTTTGTGGCCGCAACGACGTCGTTGACGGCGAGCATTCCTACCGCGAAGCCGATAGCAATCGAGACCGCTGCTCCGGGCCACGGTCCTCCCCCTGAAGGTTTTACATTCCGGAAACGCAAAGGTATGCCTGCAAGCGCATTTGCAGAGTATGTTAGATGCAATTCCACTTGCAAAGTGATCCGCGTTACAGAATGGACCCCCGTGCACAACACCCCCACCCCCGGCGACGCCCGCCCGGAAAACGACACCGAGCGCCCGGCCGGATCCTACGCCTGGGTGGGCGACGCTCTGCCGGATCTGCCGCTGACCAAGGCCCAGAGCCGGGTTGTGGAGGTCATTGTTCGGAATCCTCAACTCTCCTCCTATGCGGACATCGCGGAGATCGCCCAGCGGGCGGACGTGAACAGCTCTTCCGTAGTCCGCACCGCGCAGCACCTCGGGTACCGGGGCTGGCCCGACCTGCAGCGCGAACTCCGTTCCCGCTACCTGGTCATGATCTCCACCGAGGACACCCTCACTGTGCACGGCGAAACCCGCAGCCCGCTCCACGAGGCCATCACCCATGACATCGAGAACCTTCGCCTGACCCTGGATTCCAACACCCCCGAGGAAGCCCAAGCCGCAATCGCCGCACTGGCAGAGGCCAAATCCATCACCGTCGTCGGCATCGGCTCCTTCGCCGGGCCTGCCGGCGTCATGGCCCATCTCGGCTCCACCATGGGCTATCCCATCACCCTGGAAAACCGTGCCGGACCACATCTGGCGTCGAGCACCAACAGCCTCGGCCCGGGCGACGTCCTGGTGGTGATCAACATGTGGCGTTCGGTGAAGCAGATCATCGTCGCCGCCGAGGCCGCCAAGCAGGCCGGCGCCACTGTCATCGCCATCAGCGACCAGCGCCGCGGCCGGCTGGCCACCGCGGCAGATCACCTGTTGGTGGTGGCGTCCGAGGGCATCTCCTTCTTTCAGTCCGTCACCGCCGCAAACTCCCTCATCTATGGGCTGCTCGCCGGCATGGAAGCGGCCCACCCGGAGCGCAGCCGGGCCACCATCCGCCGCACCCAGCAACTCTGGAAAGACCTGGACATCTACCTCGACTAGGCGCCCAGCACTCACGGAAACACCCAGCACGACTCATCACCAACGCCTCAGGAGTACCACTATGAACGAGCCACAAACCCGCCGCGTCGCCGTGATCGGGCTCGGCGCCATGGGTGGCGCGATGGCCGCCACCCTGCACAAGGCCGGGTGGCAGGTCACCGGCTTCGACCCGTCGGATAGCGCCCGGCAGGCAGCCCAAGCAATTGGCATCGGCACCACCGACACTCTGGCGGCCGTCGCCGGCACGCCCTACGTGGTTCTGTCCCTGCCCGCCGCCAGCATGGTTGAAAGCACGGTGCCGCAGCTCCTGGCAGAGCCCGGAACTGTGGCCGTCATCGACACCACCACCTCCGAACCTGCCACCAGCCGGCAGATGGCAGAGCTCACGGAGAAGAACGGCGCCGCGTTTATCGACGCCCCTGTCTCCGGAGGACGCGACGGCGCCGCCACCGGCACGCTCAGTGCCTTCGTCGGTGCCACGGACGCCGCCCTGCACGCGGCCGAACCCGTGCTAATGGCTCTCACCGGCGGCAACTTCAGCCACATCGGCGGCCCGGGCAGCGGCAATGTGGTCAAGCTCCTCAACAACGTCCTGGCCGCCGCCAACCTCGCCTCCGTTGGCGAGGCCTTGGGCGTCGCCAAGGCTTACGGCATCGATCCGGTCACCGCAGCCGCGAGCATCAGCGGCGCCTCCGGCGGCAGCAAAGTCTCGGCAACCATGTACCCCAACTGGGTACTCAGCGGCAGCCACGATTCCGGTTTCTCCATGGGCCTCATGGCGAGGGACGCCGCCCTCGCCATGGACGTGGCCGGACAGATCGGCCAGAAGCCGGAGCTCTTGGCCGCCGTCGCCCGTCAATGGCAGGACGCTTTGTCCGCGCTCGGACCAAAGGCGGACTTCACCGAGATCGCCCGGACCGTCGCCCCGGCCATCACCCCCGCCGGCGCACCTGCCTCCCAGTCCGCCGTATGACCCCCATCCCACGCCTCCTTGAAGGAATCAGCATCGTGAACACCACTACAGCCCCCACATCTTCCTCCGCGGCCACCGCCCGGGCAGTCCTTGACGCCGCCTTCCCGGCGGGATTCGGCGCCTTCGTGGACGGCCGCGTCAGCACCGGCAACGGGGAGACCATCACCCTCACCGCTGCCGCCACCGGCGAACCTTTCGCCAGCTACGCCGACCCGGGTGCCGAGGGTGCCGATGCCATCCTGCAAAGCGCGACGGCGGGTGCCGCCGCCTGGGGCCGGCTCAACGGATTTGAGCGCGCCGAGATCCTCCGCCAGGTCAGCCGCGCCGTCGAACAGCATGCCGAGGAACTGGCCATCCTTGAATCCGCCACCACCGGCAAACCCATCCGCGATGCCCGGGCAGAGGCGGCCAAGGTGGCGGAAATGTTCGGCTACTACTCCGGCTGGGCGGACAAGCTCACCGGCCAGACCATCCCCGTCCCCGGCAACTGGCACACCTACACCGAGCGCGTGCCGTGGGGCGTCGTCGTCGCCATCACCCCGTGGAACGCACCCCTCTTCACCGCCGGCTGGAACTCCGCCGCGCCGCTCGCCGCCGGCAACGCCGTCATCATCAAACCCAGCGAATTCACCCCGGCCTCGTCGGTCCGGCTCGCCCAGATCGCCCACGAAGCCGGCCTGCCCGCAGGCGTGTTCAATGTGGCCGCAGGCCTGGGCCAGACGGTCGGTGCGGCGCTGACCACGGACCCCCGCGTCGGGAAGGTCAGCTTCATCGGCTCCGTCCCCACCGGCCGCCGCGTCGCGGTCGCCGCGGCGCAGGCCGGCATCCCGGCCCTGCTGGAACTCGGCGGCAAGAGCGCCAACATCGTGTTCGCTGACGCGGACCTGGAGCGTGCCGCAGACGGCGCCATCTCCGCCATTTTCTCCGGGGCAGGACAGTCCTGCGTCGCCGGTTCCAGGCTCCTGGTGGAGCGCAGCGTGCACGCGGAATTCGTGCAGATGGTGGCCGCCAAGGCTGCCCGGCTCCGTGTGGGCGATCCCCTGGACGCAGACACCGAGGTAGGCCCCATCATCACGCCGCAGCAGTTCGCCACCGTCAGCAGCCTGATCGAAGCAGGCATGGCCGACGGCGGCCGCCGCCTCACGGAAGCCGCGTTGCCGGAAACACTGAGCGGCTCAGCGTTGAAAGGCGGCCACTGGGTGATGCCCACCCTCCTGGACGGCGTCACCCCCGATAACCGCCTGGAATCCACAGAGGTTTTCGGCCCGGTGGTGGGTGCGGACGCGTTCGATACCGAAGCGGAGGCGATCGCCCGCGCCAACAACACCAGCTTCGGCCTGGCCGGGGCAGTGTGGACCTCGGATGTCTCCCGCGCCCATCACGTGGCCCGCGAGGTCAAGGCCGGCACGTTCTGGATCAATGCGTACAAGACCATCCACGTGGCGGTCCCGTTCGGCGGCTTCGGGGATTCCGGCCACGGCCGCTCCTCCGGCCCCGGGGTCCTGGAGGAATACACGCAGACCAAGGCCGTCTGGGTACCCACCCGAGCCGCCGGCTCCCCCTTCCCCTCCCTGTCCTACTAGGAGACCCATGGATACGACAGACACAATCACGGCGGACGAGAAGCTCCGTACGGCCCTGGCAGACGGCGTCGACCGCTGGAAGCCCCGGGTTGAGGCACTGGCCAGGGACATCCACAGGTTCAAGGAGCTCTCCTTCGAGGAGGTCCGGTCCGCGGAGGCGATCACCGCCCTGCTGGCGGAGGCCGGCTTCGAGGTGGAGCGCGGCAGCGGCGGCCTGCCCACCGCCTTCACCGCCTCAGCAGGAAGCGGCGAGCTGACGGTCGCACTGTGCGTGGAGTACGACGCGCTGCCGGGGATCGGCCACGCCTGCGGGCACAACCTGATCGCCGGTGCGTCCGTCGCCGCTGCCCTGGCCCTGCAGCCGTACGTGGACCAGTTGGGCATCACCCTCAAGGCCATCGGCACCCCCGCGGAGGAGCACGGCGGCGGCAAGGCCCTGATGCTGGAGCGGGGGGCGTTCGACGGCGTGGGCCTGGCTTTGATGGTCCACCCGGTGCAAGACGGGGTCACCTACAACCCGGCCGGCACCAGCGCCCAGGCCGTGGGCCGTTACAAGGCCATCTTCACCGGGAAGGCAGCCCACGCCGCGGCGGCGCCGCACCTCGGTGTGAACGCTGCCGACGCCGCCGTGCTCAGCCAGGTGGCGATCGGCCTGCTGCGCCAGCAGATCCCGTCCGACCACCGGGTCGCCTGCTACGTGGCCGAGGCCGGGCACGTCACCAACATCATCCCGGAGAAGGCCGTGGTGGAGTTCGAATGCCGGGCCTTCACAATGCCCGAGTTCGAGGCACTGCTGGAGCGGGTGCGGCGCTGCTTCGAAGGTGCCGCGACCGCCACCGGAACCACGCTGGTGTTCGAGGACACCGAGCCGCTCTACGAGCCACTGATCCAGGACAACGAGCTGGCCGCCCACTGGACCGCGGCCATGGACGCGTTTGGCAAGGACACGTCCCCGGCGGCCGGCCTCAGCGGCGGTTCCACGGACATGGGCAATATTTCCCAGGTCATCCCGTCGCTGCATCCGTGGCTGAGCATCCCCGGCGCGGACGTGCCCATCCATTCGCACGCGTTCGCCGCCCTGGCGGACACTCCCCCGGCGTACGGGGTGATGTTCGAGGCAGGCACCGCGCTGGCCTGGACCGTCGCCGCGGCCGCCACAACCCCCACCCAACGTCAACGCTTCACCCACGCGGCGTACCGCCGTCGTACTCTCACCCAGGAAGGCGCATCATGAGCACTGTCACCACAGCCCGGACCGACACGGCCGGTACCAGGCTGACCATCCCCATTGCCGCTTTGGCGTTCGTGATCGCCCTCGCCGTGCAGTTCATCGGCCAGGCCAAAATAGACTTGGGCATCGGCGCCATCATCATTTTCCCCATGGTGTGGGGCCTGATCCTGGGCCTGCTGGTGTCAGTCCAGAAATTCAAGCCGCTGGGCATCGACCTGCAGCGTGTCGCCGCCGCCCTGGTGGGCGTGGCCGTGCTGCTGCTGGTGGCGCGGCTGGCCTTCAACATCGGCCCCAGCCTGCCCACCCTGCTGAAGGCCGGACCGGCCCTGCTGCTGCAGGAGGTAGGCCACCTGCTGGGCACCATCGTGCTGGCGCTGCCGCTGGCCGTGCTGCTGCGGATGGGCAAGGCCACCGTGGGTGCCACCTTCTCTCTGGACCGCGAACCGTCCTTCGCCATGGTGTCCGAGAAGTACGGGCCGGACTCGGACCAGTACCGCGGCGTGCTGGCCATGTACGTATTCGGCACGCTGTTCGGCGCCGTGTTCATCACGCTGCTGACTTCCCTGGTGGCCAACTGGAAGATCTTCGACCCGCTGGCGCTGGCCATGGGCGCTGGCGTGGGGTCAGGGTCCATGATGGCCGCGTCCGCCGCGAGCATCATCGCCGCCTACCCTGAGGACCAGGAAGCGATCCTGGGCATGGCCGCCGTATCCAACCTGATCACCACCGTCCTGGGCGTCTACGTGGGCATTTACCTGGCGCTGCCGCTGGCAGACAAGTTCTACAAATTCCTGACCCGCAAGCAGGTGAGCCGCGAGCTGGTTGCAGCCGGGGCCGCCGGGTCAACCCGCAGTGCGGCCGACGTGGAGCGCGAGGCGGCGCAGGAGGAAGAAAACCGGCGGTTCCGTGAGAGGGTGGCCGAGTCCTCCGCCGAGATCAAGCTGCCGCTGTGGCTCTCCTTGTCCGTCCTGACCGTTCTGGGCATCGGAACCGCCGCGGTGGCGGCGAAGGGGCTGAGCCTGTCCATCGTGGTGGGGTACGTCATCCTGCTGGCACTGGTCCTGGTCAGCATCGGCCTGGCCAAGGTCACCCGGAAGATCTCCGCCATCGTGTTCATCACCACCATTGGCGCGTACATCTCCAGCCCGTGGTTCTTCGGCGCGGGTGCTCTGACCGCCGCGGTCAAGACCGTGGACTTCCTCTCCATCGCCACGGTGATGCTGACCCTGGCCGGCCTGTCCCTGGGCAAGGACATCCCGCTGCTGAAAAACATCGGCTGGAAGATCATCCCGGTGGGACTGGTGGCGATCACGGCCTCATTCCTGCTCTCCACGGTAATCGCGGAGTTCGCACTGGGGTTCTGGAACTGAGGTAGGTGCCCGGCCGCCTTGCTGGCGGCCTAAGCCGAGCGGACGACGGCGGGAGGGTACCTGCCGTCGTCCGCTTTGCTTTGGGTCGGGTCGCCTGCCGGTGGACCGACAGGCGACCGTTTCCGTGGCCGCTGTTGAAGGGAAGCCTGCCGTTGCGTCGTTAATGGTCGGCAGATAGCGGACCTTCTGTCATGTGTCGTCTCACGGAGCTCATGGCGGCAACTAGCTGGCGAACTGATTTACAGGGATTTCCCCTATGTATCAGCTGGCATTCCTCACGCCATGCCGTCCCAGAATCGGCGCAATCCCCGGGGCACTTCACGGGTATCAGTGCATCTCATGTCTATCCATGTCCGTGGTGCGTGCTCACCTGGTGATCACAGTGGCGAAATAGCTAACTGACTCCAGCCCAGTTCTTCATCCAGGACTTACCCTCTGAACTCCAGATGATCTTGGTCATCATGGTCTGTTCAAACATGATTGTCATCCTGTGGTAAGCATCCAGGACAGCTTCCTGCAATGGCTGGGAGTCTTCCAGCTTCGCGACGCTGAGTCCTTGCTCTTCAGCCTCCTTGACCCCGATCCTGCGCCCATGGCTCTTGTGCCGCGAGGCATCGTTGAAATGCTGCGCAACCCGTTGCCCTCGGGCTTTAGCGTCCGTCTCATTAGCGAACATGTAGTCCGTCAACCAGTTCGCAACAATTTCCTCTGAGTAAGCAAGAGCGTTCGAAGCCTCTTGCAGCAACGCGGGGCCGAGTGAACTAGTCACCGGCGCCCACGCATGGGCGGCTATCGGATTCGCTGAGATCTCGGCTTTTGCTTTGTCGAATTGCTCCACAATGGCCCTTGCGGACTGGGTGGCACCGCCCGGAAGCGGCATTTGCGGGTCAATCGGCCCAAGCTGCCCATGCTTGGCCATGATGATATGACTGGAAGCGAGGCTGATCATAGTGCCAGCCGACATAGCAAAGGCCGGAACGATGACCTCCAGAGAGGTGAAGCACTGCCGAAGGTAAGAGACAATCGTTTCGGTCGCGTTCGTGACGCCGCCCGGTGTGTGCAGAATCAGCGTCAGCCCCTTGGCCCTATCCAGGCCGTTGACCGTAGCCATGAAGCCGTTGATGTCCTCATGAGTGATGCTGATTGCAGCACCCGGAACGTTCTGCTTCTGCAGAAATGCAGAACCATAAAGGATGACGTTCCGCCCGCCTACTTCCCGCCCAACTTGCTGGAGCGCCTGAGTGAAGCCTCCGACCAGCCAATTCGACTTCTGGTCTTCAGGAGTAGCATTGAACTGCTCAACAAGGTCGTTCCAAGTCGCCATACCTCTACCGTGCAAATGTCAGCGTCATGGGCGCTGGCCGTGGTGCAAAAAAGTCCGGGAAAACTGTCCGATTCAAACCCGACTGCGCCAAGTCAACGAGCTCTTTGTAGTTGAGAAGCAGAGATGACTCAATGGAAGCTTCGTGAGCAGTCTCGGTAGTCGCGTCGGTGCGATCACCCCAGGTTCCAATAGTCATTTTCGATTCCATTCGTGTGAGCGAGTTACGAGTAGTGTCATAGTAGCGTGGTATAGGCGGGGTACAAGTTCCTAGTGGACAGAGTTTGCCGCTCTCAGATTGGGAAAAGTTCGCGCAAGCGCTTGTTCCGCTGCCGCCGCTCCAGGCTCGTCAGGTGCTCGGTAGGCGACTTTGGCCTTCCCAACTCTTTTATGGCTTCGATGTCTTCACGCCCAAACCTCATCAGGTTACCGATCCTTACCGCCGGCCACTCCCCGTGCGGGCCCTGCGCCGCACAGTCTCCGAACAGACACCGAACAGCTCTGCCACCGGGGATAGTCAGATATTTCGTCCCGGTACCGCTGTCGAGAACCTCCCGAAGCTCCGATATCTCCCCTCGGAGCTGCCGCAGTTCGGCCAAGAGTGGCGTCAGGAGGGCGTGGAGGGCCGCGTCAGAGCTGATGCGATCAATGATCTGCTGGTAAGTCAGCGTCTGGTTGGTGTCCATCACTCCACGCTACGCAGGGTGCTCCAGGGGAGTCCGCGGCCTCACAGTGCGCTGAGAGCCCGCTCCCAGCGCTGGTCAGGACTTCAGTTGGACTAGCCTTCCGCTGGGCAGACTTGGTGGTTCCGGTCAAACCAGAGTATGGAGAAGACCGGACCCTCCAGCACGCCCCAGACACGGATGGTATTTCCATGTCGAAGGCGAAAGACTTCCTCTTGGTCGCCGCGGCCAATCTGATCGAGACGCTGACGAGCCTCGCTACAGATAGAATCAACGGGCTGCGAGTGGTGGAGGGCCCGGCTGCGCTTCTTGCTGTTGAACTTCAGCTCTTTGACCTCTCGCCATGAGAGTTTCGTGATTCCAGACAGCAAGTCGAGCAGGTCGGCTGTCTCCTTCGGAGTCAGATCCCAATCCCAGAGCCCGCTATGCTCGTGATCGACTTCCTGGGCAGTCCACTGGAAGGCAAGCTCATCGATCGCAATAGGTCGAGTGGCGCTGGGTGGAGCTTTTTTAGCCTTCGGCTGCCCGCGTTTGTCTACCCAAGCGATCTTCTCCCGGGGTTCAGAAGCGGGCGGCCGTACTACCTTTTTCGCGGCCACCGCTTACAGGCGGGTGGAATCTTCGGACTGCTGAGCATCCAGACCGCCGAAGTAATCCTGCATGACATCCTGAGAGATGCCCACGTTGCAGCGCGCTCCATTCGGCAGCGCTCCGCGGGCGGCAAGCCAGGGCCGCTCTGCGTGGGTCATGTCGCTGAGCTGCTGACCGGTGAGGTCACCGTAGCCGGCGAGAACGGCGTCAATGGTGTCCTTGTCCTCGCCAACGATGGCAGAGGCATCACCAGTGGGCCACTCGCCCACGGTGAAGCGGCCACGGTGCTGGCGATACAAATCGTAGATGACGGGTCCGTTGGCCCAAGCTTCAATGCGCGAGTCGAAGAGGGGGCGTTCATCCCACGCCAAAGCCCAGCCTTGGCTGTAGTAGCAAAGCTTTTGTAGCTTCATTGTGCTCATCGGGCCGCACTTTTGGAGAATGTATGCAGCTACGTCGTGAACTGTGATCATCGGATAACCCCCTCTACGTTCAGGTATTACGATACGGCATTAGGATGTGAGCTCCGTGAAGCAAGTCAGGTGAATCCAGCCACGCGCATCAGGGCCGGTTCACGCATGCGAGCTGACTTGAGGCCAGATGGTATTGCCGTGCGCCGACCCTGCAGTCCGGTGATCGGCGATGTGGAAGGTCCCACCTCAGTTTCTCAAGAGCGAGGGTTTCGGATCATCTCAGACCTCCGCCGCCGGAGCCGCGAACTGGGCCTCGTAAAGCCGTGCGTACGCCCCGCCCGCTGCCAGAAGCGAAGCATGCGTGCCCTGCTCCACGATCTGGCCGGCCTCCATCACCAGGATGAGGTCGGCGTCGCGGATGGTGGAGAGCCGGTGCGCGATCACAAAGGACGTCCGGTCCGACCGCAAAGCGCTCATCGCTTTCTGCACCAGGACCTCGGTCCGGGTATCCACCGACGACGTCGCCTCGTCCAGGATCAGCACCGACGGCCGGGCCAGAAAGGCCCGGGCAATGGTCAGCAACTGCTTCTCCCCCGCCGACACATTGGAACCCTCGTCGTCGAGCACGGTGTCGTAGCCGGCCGGCAGGGACCGGACGAACCGGTCCACGTACGTCGCCTTTGCCGCCTCCAGGATCTCGGCCTCCGAGGCACCCGGCCGGCCGTAGGCGATATTGTCCCGGATGGTCCCGCCGAACAGCCAGGTGTCCTGCAGCACCATGCCCATCCGCGAGCGCAGCTCGTGCCGCGACATCAAGGCGACGTCCACGCCGTCGAGGGTGATCTTTCCGGCGTCGAGCTCGTAGAAGCGCATCATCAGGTTCACCAGGGTGGTCTTGCCTGCCCCGGTGGGCCCCACGATCGCCACGGTCTGCCCCGGCTCCGCCACCAGGCTCAGGTCGGCAATGAGCGGCTTCTCCGGCGAGTACGCGAAGGACACGTTCTCGAACTCCAGCCGCCCCCGGGTCATCTCGGGCTGCAGCGGCACGTCGGGGTCGGCCAGCTGCTCCTCGGTGTCCAGCAGCTCGAACACCCGCTCGGCTGAGGCGACCCCGGACTGCAGCAGGTTCGCCATCGAGCCCAGCTGCGCCAGCGGCTGGGTGAACTGCCGCGAGTACTGGATGAACGCCTGCACATCGCCGAGCTGCATCGCCCCGGAGGCCACCTGCAGGCCGCCCACCACGGCGATCCCCACGTAGACCAGGTTCCCGATGAACGTCATGGCCGGCATGATCAGCCCGGAAATGAACTGCGCGCCGAAGCTCGCCTGGTACAGCTCCGCGTTCTTCTGCCGGAACCGTTGCTCCACCTCGCGCTGCCGGCCGAACACCTTCACCAGCGCGTGCCCGGTGTACGTCTCCTCGATCTGTCCGTTGAGTTCGCCGGTGGTCCTCCACTGCGCCACGAACAGCTTCTGCGAGCGCTTGGCGATCACCGCCGTCGTCACCAGGGTCAGCGGAATGGTCACCAGCGCGATGATCGCCAGCGTCGGCGAGAGGATCACCATCATCACCAGCACCCCGGCCACGGTCAGCACCGAGGTCACGGCCTGGCTGATGGACTGCTGCAGGCTTTGGGAGATGTTGTCGACGTCGTTCGTCACCCGGCTGAGCAGCTCGCCGCGCTGCACGGTGTCGAAGTAGCGCAGCGGGAGCCGGTTGATCTTCGCCTCGATCCGCTCGCGCAGCCGGAACACCGTCCGCTGCACCACGCCGTTGAGGATGTAGGCCTGCATCCAGCCGAACGCCGAGGCCAGCACGTACAGCACCAGCGCCCACAGCAGCACGGTGGCCAGCGCGGTGAAGTCGATTCCGGCTCCCGGGGTCAGGGTCATGGCACTGAGCATGTCCGCCTGCTCGGTCTGCCCGGCGGCGCGCAGCTGCGCGATCACCTGCGCCTG
Source organism: Arthrobacter sp. PM3 (assembly GCF_003352915.1). Classification (NCBI taxonomy): domain Bacteria; kingdom Bacillati; phylum Actinomycetota; class Actinomycetes; order Micrococcales; family Micrococcaceae; genus Arthrobacter; species Arthrobacter sp. PM3. Next base: position 613,465 of record NZ_CP022314.1, read on the forward strand.
GGTCATCCCGGCGGGCAGCTGCTTGGACACGACGCCGGCGAAGATCAGGTTGGTGCCCTCGCCCAGCAGCCGGGGCCCGATCACCGAGAACGTCACGCTGACGACGGCGAGCAGCAGGACCAGCGTCAGCCACAGCCGTTCGGGGTGCAGTTCGCCCAGCAGCCGTTTCGCGGACGGCCAGAAGTTCATGGCTTTTTCGGCCGGGATGTTCATCCCGGCGAAGGGGCCGCCGCGGCCGGGTCCGCCCGCGGGGCGGGGAATCCGCAACGGGGCTTCCTTCGCGGTGCTCCCGGCGGCGGCCGTCTGGGGCAGGACCTTGCTCATGCCGCCTCCTCCGCTGCGAGTTGGGAGTTCACGATCTCCTGGTACGTCTCTGAGGCCGCCAGCAGGTCCTCGTGCGTGCCGTGCGCGACGATCCTGCCGCGCTCCAGCACCAGGATCTGGTCCGCGTCCACGATGCTGGAGACGCGCTGGGCGATGATCACCAGGGTGGCCCCGGCGGTGCTCTGCTTGAGCGCCTGCCGGAGCCGGGCGTCCGTGGCGGTGTCCAGCGAGGAGAACGAGTCGTCAAAGATGTAGAGCTCGGGCCGTTTCACCAGGGCCCGGGCGATCGCGAGGCGCTGCCGCTGGCCGCCGGAGACGTTGGTGCCGCCCTGCGAGATCGGCGCGTCCAGCCCGCCTTCCATCTCCTGCACGAAGTCCCGCGCCTGCGCAATGGCCAGCGCCTCCAAGAGCTCGTCCTCGGTGGCGTCCGGCTTGCCGTAGAGCAGGTTGCTGCGCACCGTGCCCGAGAACAGGTAGGGCTTTTGCGGGACCAGGCCAATGTGTCCCCAGAGCTGGTCCGGGTGGAGCTCGCGGACGTCGACCCCGTCGATCAGCACCGAACCGGAAGTCGCGTCGAAGAGCCGCGGCATCAGGTTCACCAGGGTGGTTTTGCCGGAGCCGGTGGCGCCGATGATCGCCGTCGTCTGCCCCGCCCGGGCGGTGAAGCTGACGTCCTGGAGCACCGGCTGCTCGGCACCCGGGTAGGCGAATCCGACGTCGCGCATCTCCAGTTCGCCGCGCGCGGCCCGGCCTGCCGCGCGCGAGACCGGGCGCTCCGGCGGCCGGACGCTGGATTCGGTCCCGAGGACCTCGCCGATCCGGTCCGCCGAGACGGACGCCCGCGGGATCATGATCGCCATAAACGTGGCCATCATGACGGACATCAGGATCTGCATGAGGTAGCTCAGGAACGCGATCATGGTGCCCACTTGCATGGACCCGTCCTCGATCCGGAACGCGCCGAACCAGATCACGGCCGTGCTGGAGACGTTGAGGACCAGCATCACAGTGGGGAACGCGAGCGCCATGAGCCGGCCGGCGCGCAGGGCCGTGTCCGTGACGTCCTCGTTCGCGCGGCCGAAGCGGGCCGTCTCCACGTCCTCCCGGACGAAGGCCCGCACCACGCGGATGCCGGTGAGCTGTTCGCGCAGCACCCGGTTGACGGTGTCGATCCGGGTCTGCATGACCCGGAACAGCGGCACCATCCGGGTGATGATCGACCCCACCGCAATCAGGAGCACCGGCACGCTGACGGCGATCAGCCAGGACAGCTGCAGGTCCTGCCGCATGGCCATGATCACCCCGCCGATACAGAGCATGGGCGCCGTGACCATGAGCGTGGCGGACATCAGGACCAGCTGCTGGACCTGCTGGACATCGTTGGTGGAGCGGGTGATGAGGCTGGGCGGGCCGAACCGGGTGACCTCCTGCTCGGAAAACGCGGCCACCCGGCCGAAGATGGCGCCGCGGACGTCCCGGCCCATCGCCATCGCGGCCTTCGCGCCGAAGTACACGGCGGCGACGGTGCACGCGATCTGCAGCAGGGTGACCATCAGCATGAGGCCGCCGATGCGCAGGATGTAGTCCGTGTCCCCCTTCGCCACGCCCTGGTCGATGATGTCCGCGTTCAGCGTCGGCAGGTACAGCGAGGCGATGGACGCCGCCAGCTGGAAAACGACGACGGCGAGCAACAGCCGCCGCTGCGGCCGCAGGTATTCGACGAGCAGGTTCCAGAGCACCCGGCCTCCCCTTCACGCGTCACGGACGGTTTCACACAGCACGATGTGAGGGTCAGTTTACGTCCGGATGCTTTGAGTGAACCGGGTTCCTCTCAGGGCGAAGCGGGGGCACCGGTGGTGGTGCCCCCGCTTGCCGGCCGGCCCGGCAGGGGTGTCTGTGCGGCTGCGGTACAGCGTGGTGTTCCGTTAGTCCTTGCCGAGGCCTTGGGCGGAGACTTTCTGGCCGGTAACGGTGTTGAGGGCAGTGAGGTCGAAAATGCCGCTGATGTCGGCCTGCTTGGTGGTGCCGGCGTCGACCCCGTCCTGGAGCAGCTTCTTGTACGTCCCGGCGAGCGGGTCGACCGTGAAGACGATGTTCTTCAGCGACCGGTCAATCACATCCGCGGCCAGCGCCGACCCGGCGGCGGCCTTCAGCGCGGCGTTGAGGACCGTGGCCTTCTCCGCCGGTGCCGCCTTGTTCAGCCAGTCCACGGATTCCACGTGCCCCTTCAGCAGCGCCTGCACGGTGGCGGGGTGCTCGGCCGCGAACTTCCTGTTCACAATCAGCACCGTGGTGGGGAACTCGCCGGGCTTACCGGACAAGGAACCGTCCCACAGGTCCTTCTCATCGACCAGGACCTTCGCCCCGGCCTGCAGCACCAGCCGGGACGCCCACGGCTCCGGCAGCCACGCCCCGTCCAGCTTGCCGTCCTGGAACAGCTTCAGCGTCTGGGCGTTCTCGGTCGGGTTGATCGCCACATCCCCGCCCCCGTCCGTGGACGTCTTGAACCCCTGATGGCCCAGCCAGGCCCGCAGCGCCACATCCTGCGTGCCGCCCAGCTGCGGCGACGCCAGCGTCTTGCCCTTCAAATCCGCCGCCGAATTGATCCCGGGCTTCACCACCAGCTGCGCCCCGCCGGACGCGGCCCCGGCGATGATGCTGATGGACTCGCCCTTGCTCTTCACGAACGAGTTGATCGCCGGGTTCGGGCCGATATACGTCGCGTCGATCGCGCCGGCGTTCAGCGCCTCGATCGCGGCCGGGCCGGCGTTGAAGACCTGCGTGGTCAGCTTCGTCTGACCCAGTTCCTTGGCAATGAACCCCTGGTTCACGCCGACCAGGGCCGGGCCGTGGGTGATGTTCCCGAAGTAGCCGAGCTTCAGCTCCGCCGCCGGACTGCCATCCGCCGCCGCCACCGGCGCGGCCTCCGGGCCGCGGGACAGGGTCGACGCCACCGCCGCGCCGCCGCCGATGAGGAGCACCAGGGCGGTGGCCAGGGCGATCTTGCGGCCGCGGTGACGTTTAGGGTTTTGGGGATCCCCCGCGACGATGCGGGTGGACGCTGGCTGGTCGGACGCCGACCGGTCGTTGGATGTCATGGAAAGTTCCTTCAGTGAATGGGGGAGGTGCCCCGCCGGGGCCATGGCCGGTGGCCGCCGATGAACGGGGGGCGGTGATCTGGTGATCGGTTGCCATGACATTACGGACGCCCCCGGACCCCGATCAACGGCCGGCGACACGGAAGGTCAACCGCGGAAACGCGACGTCACCCACGGACATATGACGTCAGGCCGCGTCGCAAACCGTCATGGGTCCTCCGCTGAGGGGCTCCGGTTACAGGAACCGAAACCCCTCAACGGCACGGACGCCCCGGGTCACCGCCCCGCGACCAGAAGCCCTCCTCCCGCCGGGCGGGAGGAGCCGGCTTGGCTGGGCTCCGCGGCCCGAGCGAAGGAGTTGGCCGGCCGGGCCAGCCCGTAGTGTTCCCGCAGGGTCCGTCCGGTGTATTCGCGCCGGAAGAGTCCGCGGTCCCGCAGGATGGGGATGACGTGGTCCACGAAGGCCTCAAGGCCGGAGGGGAGCACCGGGGGCATGATGTTGAAGCCGTCCGCTGCCCCGGCGTCGAACCATTCCTGGATCGCGTCGGCCACCTGCTCCGGCGTGCCGGAGAACGTGCGGTGTCCGCGGCCGCCACCGAGCCTGCCGATGAGCTGCCGCACGGTCAGGCGTTCCCGGCGGGCGAGGTCCACGATCAACGTGTACCTGCTCTTGGCGCCTTCGATCTCGTCCTCGGAGGGCAGGTCCTCCGGCAGTTCGGCGTCCAGGTCGAGGGCTTGCGGGGAGATGCGGAGCACGCCGGCGAGCTGCCGTTTGGCGTGTTCCGGGTGGATGAGCGCGTCGAGTTCCTCCTCCAGCCGTCGGGCTTCGGCTTCGGTGGAACCGATAACCGGGACGATTCCCGGGAGCACCTTGATGGTTTCCGGGTCCCTGCCGGCGGCAGCGGTTCTGCGCTTCAGGTCGGCGTAGAAGCGCTGGGCGTCGGGCAGGGTCTGCTGGGCGGTGAAGACCGCTTCGGCGTAGCGGGCGGCGAAGTCCTTGCCGTCCTCCGAAGATCCCGCCTGGACAATCAGCGGGTGGCCCTGGGCGGAGCGCGGCACGTCCAGGGGACCCTGGACGCTGAAATGCGTGCCGGTGTGGTTGACCGGGTGGACGCGGGTGTTGTCTCCCCAGATCCCGGCCGCCTTGTCCCCGACCAGGGCGTCGTCTTCCCAGCTGTCCCAGAGCTTGCGGGCAACGTCGAGGAATTCCGCGGCGCGCTCGTACCGCCGGGCGTGGGCCGGCTGGTCCTGCAGGGAGAAGTTCCTGGCGGCTGCTTCCCCTGCGGTGGTGACGACGTTCCACCCGGTCCGTCCGCCGCTGATGTGATCAACGGAGGCGAACCGCCGGGCCAGGTTATAGGGGTCGTTGTAGGTGGTGGAGGCGGTTGCGATCAGCCCGATGCGGTCGGTGACGGCGGCGATGGCGGCGAGCAGGACGGTCGGTTCCAGGGTGCCGTAGGGGCGCTGTCCAACGTCGCCGTGCAGCACCGGGGAGTCCGCGAAGAAAATGGAGTCGAACGTTCCGCGTTCCGCTGTCCGGGCCAGGCGCTGGAAGTGGGCGATGTCCGTGCCAGCGAAGCTGTCGCTTTCCGGCAGCCGCCACGACGCTTCGTGGTGCCCGGTGCTCATCAGGAACGCGTTCAGGTGCAGCTCCCGGGCGCCGCTCACAGCCGGCCTCCGTCCACGTTTGCCGGCAGCACAACCGTCTCGGAATAGGCAGCGGAATCGCCCTGGATGGCCGTGCTGCGGCGCCCGTCGATACCCACGGGGACGTCGCCGGCGACCGTGACCCGGTTCAGCTGGCGGGGCTGGCCGTCATAGTTGTCCGGGGCGTAGTGCTGGGTGATGCGGTTGTCGAACAGCACCAGCTGGTCCGGTTCCCAGTTCACCCTGATCACGTTCTCCGGCCGGGTGACGTAGGCCTGCAGCAGCCGCAGGATGTCCTTGGATTCGGTGTTGGACAGTCCGACGATCCGCAGCCTCTGGGCAAACCCGCCGATGAACAGGCCGCGTTCCCCGGTCAGCGGGTGGACGCGGACCACGGGGTGGGCGGTTTCGAACTTGAGCCGCGTGAACTCCTTGCGGCGTTCCTCAGCGTTCTCATGTTCGAGGTTCTTGGGCACCGAGTAGTCGTAGTCGTTGGTGTGGATGGCCCACAGGGTGTCGGCGAAGTTCCGCAGTTCCTCCGGCAGGTCGGCGTAGGCCCCGGCAGCGGAGGCGATCAGGGTTTCGCCGCCGTAGGCCGGCAGGGTGATGCTGCGCAGGGTGGAGGCCTGCGGCGGGTTCACCACGAACGTGACGTCGGTGTGCCAAGTGTTGGCGGAGCCGTTTTCGCTGTCCACCGGCAGGACCGACGGTTTGCCGTCGACGGATGCCACCGTCGGGTGCGCCTGGGTGAGAGGGCCGAAGCGGCTGGCGAAGCGGACCTGGGCGTCGTCGTCGCGGATGTTGGCGTCCCGGAAGACGAGGGCCTTGTGGGTGTTCAGGGCCTCCCGGATCTGGGCGATCGTGGCGTCGCTGAGGTCGGCGCTGAGGTCCAGTCCCCGGATTTCGGCGCCGATGCGGGCACTGAGCTTGCGGAATTCGAGTCGGGTTTCGGTGGTTGTTGTCATGGTGTTGGTGTCCTTGGTCTGTCGGGGGAAGTTAGCTTGAGTGGCTTAGTTTGATTGGGATCCGACGGCGGTCCGCCACCGGGAGAAGTGCCGTTCGACGGCGACCAGAAGGTAGTTGACCAGCAGGCCGAGCAGCGCGACGGTGAGGATCCCGGCGTACATGTCCGGAATCAGGAAGCTGGACTGTGCGTTGACAATCAGGTACCCGAGGCCTGCTTTGGCGCCGACCATTTCCGCGGCGATCAGCACCAGGATCGATGACGTTCCGGCCATCCGGATGCCTGTGAAGATGGTCGGCACCGCCGAGGGCAGGATCACCTTCTGGAACAGCCGGAAGTTGGAGAGCCCCAGCGAGCGGGCTGCGCGGATGAGCAGCGGGTCCACGGTCCTGACGCCGGCGATGGTGTTCAGCAGCACGGGGAAGAAAGCGGCGTAGGCCACGATGCTGATCTTGGACGTCTCCCCGATGCCCAGCAGGAGGGTGAACACCGGGAGCAGGGCCAGCGCGGCCGTGTTCCGGAAGACCTCGAGCAGCGGGTTCAGGAACCGGTCCAGTGAGCGGTACCAGGCGACCAGCAGGCCCAGGACGACGGCGGCCACGACCGCGATGCCGAAGCCGGCGACGGATCGGGTGAGACTTGCCGCCAGATGGTCCTGCAGTTGGCCCTTGGCAACGAGGGAGCCCAAGGCCCGCAGGACCTCGTGGAGCGGCGGGAGGAACACCCTGGTTGCGGCCGGGGCGAGGTAGGCGGGCCCCAGTTCCCAGAGCAGCAGGAACAGCAGGATCGCACCCGAGGCCCAGATCCCGCGCCCGGCCGTACGGGCAGCGGCACGGGTCAGGCCGGCAAGGCGCCGTGCCGCCGTGGGCGGCGGAGCCTGCCCCGCGCCGGATACCGGGGCGGCAGCGGACGGGACGGCCGGGGAAACCACGGCAGTGTCGTTGGTCAGTGGTGGCGCGGTCATCAGGCTGCCCTTCCCTTGCTTAGTTCTTTTCGGGTGGGTTGTGGTGCCTCGTCCGGGGCCGACCCGTCCGGCAGGATTTTCGCGTGCCCGGCTTCCTGGGCCCTCCTGACTTCCTCATGCAGCAGCGACCAGACCTTGTGCCGGTGTTCGACGAAGGAAGCGTCGGAGCGCACGTCCCCGTCGCTGCTCCGCTCCCCCAGGTCAATGTCCACGATCTGTTTGAGCCGGCCGGGGCGGGAACTGAGCACGGCCACCCGCTGGCCCAGGTATACGGCCTCGTCGATGCCGTGCGTGATGAAGATGATGGTCTTGCCCGTGGACCGCCAGATGCGCAGAAGTTCCTCCTGGAGCTGCTCACGGGTCTGGGCGTCCAGCGCCGCGAACGGTTCGTCCATGAGCAGGATGTCCGGCTCGTAGGCGAGGCTCCGGGCGATGGCCACGCGCTGTTTCATCCCGCCGGAGAGCTCATGCGGGTACCGGTCCTCAAAACCGGACAGGCCCACCAGGTCCAGATACTCGCGGGCCCTGTCCGCGCGTTCCCTGCGGCCCAGCCGCCGCCCGTCGCTGCCGGGGCCTTCGAGGCCGAAGGCGACGTTGGCGGCCGCGGTGCGCCACGGGAAGAGTGCGTACTGCTGGAAGACGACGGCACGGTCCCGGCCGGGGCCGGTAATCTCCTGGCCGTCCACGAGCACCTGGCCTGTGTCGGGCCGGGTGAGTCCGGCCAGGAGGTCCAGGAGGGTGGTCTTGCCGGATCCGCTCGGACCGACGAGGGTGATGAACTCGCCCGCGGCGACGTCCAGGGTGATCCCCTCGAGCGCCGTCAGGGTGGAGCCCTCGGGCTGTTCCTTGCTGGGGCGGACCGTGAACTGCTTCCCGACGTTCCGCAGTCTGATCTTCGGTGCCGTTTCAGGAGCACGGGTCATGATGTCCCCTTGAGCAGGCCGTTGAAGTCGTTCGTGTAGTACTTCGACGGGGTGATATCACCACTGACGACGCCGGTGTCCTTGAGCCAGGCGTTCCAGCGGCTGAAGTCCTCATCGCTGATGGCACCCTTGGACGGGACACCGACGCTCTTCCAGTACTTCAGGGTCGCGGTACTTTCGGAACGGTGGCGTTTGTCGATGATGCTCGTGAACCGCGCGATCACCTCTTCACGGGGCGTGGTGCGTTCCCACTCGATGGCCTTGGCCACCCCGGTGGTGAAGATCTTCGTGGTTTCCGGGTTCTTTTCGATGAAGTCCTTGCGCAGGACAATCTGGCCGCCGGCAAAGGTTCCGAAGAGCTCGTAGTCGTTGAACAGGGACCGCAGGCCGCCCTTGGCGACTGCGTTATCCTGCAGCACCCCGCCGAGCGCCCCGACGTCCACCTGTCCGCGGCGGATGGCCTCCTCCGTGTCGTTCGGCGGAACGACCACGAGTTGGACCTGTTTGATTTCCTCCTGCGTCAGTCCGTTCTTCTTCAGGTAGCTGTTGATCACGGCGTCCGAATGGGCGCCGAGGGTGTTGACGGCGATCTTCTTGCCGATCAGATCCCGCGGGGTCCGGATCGGGCTGTCCTGGGTGACGTAGAAGCCGTTGAACGTCTTACTGTCCTCGCCGTAGCAATTGATCACCGCGGTGACCGGGGCGCCGGCTTCGATGAGCTTCACTACGGCGCCGGAGAAGGCCCCGCCAAAGTCGGTGGCGCCCGTCGCGGCTGATTGGATGCTCGCCGGCCCGCTGATGGTGTTGCCCACCCAGTTCAGCTTGATGTCGCCGAGGTAGCCGAGGTCCTGGGCCAGTTCGGGCAGCGTGACGCTATTGGCCGAGCCCTCGTAGCGGAGTTCCGTCACTTCTGGGGTTCCGGGGGTGCTCCCGGCTGGGGTCTGGGCCGTCGCAGGGCCGCCGCAACCGGACACCACCAGCGAGACCGCCACGGCCGCAGCCATGCCCAAAACGGTGAAATATCTTGCGGGTAAGAGTCGGTTTTTCATGGCGGATTCTTTCTCGATTCGTTGGTGCGAACCGGACCAGCCGGTTCGTGTCCACCATCAGAACAGAGAAGATTTCCCGCCGACAGAGCCCCGGACATCCAAAGAAACCGTGCGTAACCGGCCGACGAAAACGGCCACGAACGCAAAGAAAGACCCTGGAAGACGCATCAGGGAAGCAGTGCGTAACCCGGCGGACTTACAGGTTCATCCGCGGCCGTCCCGGGACACACCCTGGCCCCCTTCGACCGGCAGCGTGAAGCCAGCGTTACGTCCGGCGGCCGGGCATGACAGGCCTGCCGTCACACCGGCCGGGCCGGGCGCACGAAAATTTCCCGCGAGGCTGCCGGATTGTTACACCGCCCGCCGCCGCGTCAGACACCTGTCAGCCGCCCAGCACCACGTTCACCGGCGGCTCGCCCGCCAGCATGAGGTCGATCTGCCGCTGGAGCAGGCGGCCCATCCGCGGGCGCATCGCCGAACTCGCCCCGCCCACGTGCGGGCTGATGATGACGCCGGGGGTGCGCCACAGCGGGTGGTCCTGCGGCAGGGGCTCGGGGTCGGTGACGTCCAGGGCGGCGCGGATCCGCCCGGATCCGGTGTGCTTGACCAGGGCGTCAGTGTCCGCCACCGGCCCGCGGGCCACGTTGACCACCAGGGCACCGTCGGGCATGGCCGCGAGGAAGGCGTCGTCGATGAGGTGCCGGGTGGAGTCGCTGAGCGGGACGCCCACCACCACGATGTCGTGCTCCGGCAGCAGCGCAGGGAGTTCGGCGATGCCGTGGACGTGGCCGCGCGGGTCCGTCCGTTCCCGGCTGGCCACCCGGGTCACGCTGGTTTCGAAGGGCAGGAGCCGGTCCTCGATCGCCTTGCCCACCCCGCCGTAGCCGACAATCAGGACCCTGCGGTCGGCCAGGCTGGCGGTGGGACGGGTCTCCCACCGGCCGTCCTGCTGGTTCTTCAGGATGCGCGGGAGTTCACGCTGGCTGGCGAGGATCAGGGCCAGGGTGAGTTCCGCCGTCGACGTTTCATGCACGCCGGCCGCGTTGGCGAAAACCCGGCCGGCCGGCAGGAAGTCCGTCACGCCGTCGTACCCGATCGACTGGCTCTGCACCAGCCCGGTGTCCACCGCATCCAGGGCGCCCAGGACCTGCGGGCCGCGCATGTAGGGCGGCACCACGATGTCGAGCCGCGGCTGCGGCGACGCCCCGGTGAAGTCCCACTCCAGGACGGTGACGTCCGGGTGCGGCTGAAGGTAGTCACGCAACGTGGGGTCGGGCAGGCTGACGGTGATCTTCCGGGTCATGGTTGCCAGCCTAATCGAGCGGCCGACGCCGGGACTCACCGACCGCCCGCCCCCCCTGACACGCGGGCGCTGTTCGGGATAGGGTCCAGAGCAGCAGGCATTGGGAGGGAAGGCGGCGCGCGTGGCGGCTCGGATCGGGATCATTGGCGGCGGGATCGTGGGCGTGGCGATTGCCCGCGCCCTGGCGGCGACCGGGGACTTCGATGTCACGGTCCTGGAGAAAGAGCACCGCGTGGCCGCGCACCAGACCGGCCACAACTCCGGCGTGGTGCACGCGGGCCTCTACTACCAGCCGGGCTCGCTCAAAGCCGTCCTCTGCGCCCGCGGCCGCGACCTCACCCGCGACTTCTGCCAGGCCAAGGGCCTGCCCTACCGCGAACTCGGCAAGCTGGTGGTCGCCGTGACGGAGGAGGAGCTCCCCCGGCTCGACGAGATCGAGCGCCGGGCCCGGGAGAACCGCGTCCCCGGCATGAAACGCCTCACCGCGGAAGAACTGCGAGGGATCGAGCCGCACGCCGCGGGCGTCGCGGCCGTCCATTCACCGCACACCGCCGTCGTGGACTACGCCGCCATCACCGAAGCCATGGCCCAGGACGTGCGGCAGGCCGGCGGGGCCGTGCTGCTGGGCCAGGAGGTGGTGGCCGTGAGCAATTCCGGTGGCGCCGTGCACGTCTCCACGCCCGGCGCCACCCACAGTTATGACCGGCTGGTGGTGTGCGCGGGCCTGCAGTCGGATGTGGTGGCGCGGATGGTCGGGGCCAGCCCGTCGCCGGCGATCCTGCCGTTCCGCGGTGAATACTGGGTCATGGCCGCCGCCCGGAACCACCTGGTCCGCGGCATGATCTACCCCGTCCCGGATCCGCGGTTCCCGTTCCTGGGCGTGCACTTCACCCGCGGCGTGTACGACGACGTCCATGTGGGCCCCAACGCCGTTCCGGCCCTGGCACGCGAGGGCTACTCCTGGGCCCGGATTTCGCTGCCGGACACCCTGGCCTCGCTGCGCTGGCCCGGGGCCCGCGCCCTGGCCCGGCAGCACTGGCGGATGGGCGCCCGGGAGATCTCGGCGTCGCTGCTCAAGCCGCTCTACTTCCGGCAGGCCCGGCAGTTCGTGCCCGAGCTCCGGCCCGCCGATCTCGCTCTAAAGGCCGGCGCCGGGGTCCGCGCCCAGGCGTGGGCGGCGGACGGGTCGCTGCTGGACGACTTCGCCGTGGACCAGCTAGGTGCCGTGACGCTGCTGCGCAACGCGCCCTCCCCGGCCGCGACGTCCGCCCTGGCGATCGCCGACCACGTCGTGGAGCACTTCCTGAAGATCGACCCGCACCGGCGCGGTTCGTGGACTTCGCCCGAGGCCGCGCCTAACGTCAGTCGTTAAGCACCCCTGTTGGCGCCGCGCGGTGAGCATCCCGTCCCGGGCATCACCGCCGAGGACGGAAGGCCCCCGCGCATGACGACTCCGGGCACCCCGCCGGCCGCTCCCGAGCGCCGCAGGCACGTGATCCTCGCCCTGGCGGCCGCCGCGCTGGTGCTGGCCGCCGCCGTCGTCCTCGGGGTGATCCGCACGGGCCCGACGCCGGAGGGTGACTTCTTCGCTGTCGGCCGCCGGCAGGTGCAGCACCAGGCCGCCGCTGCTCCGGCACCGGCGCCGCGCGCCGCCGTCGACCTCCCGGCCGAGATCCGGCGGATCGCGAGTGACCATCCCGACCACAGGATCGGCGTCGCCGTCCTGGACACCCGCGACGGGCAGCTGCAGAGTTACGGCGACGTGGCGCCGTACACGGCGGCGAGCACGGCGAAGGTCCTGACCGCCGCCGCGTACTACCACCTGGTGGAAACCGGGGAAAAGTCACTCGACGCTCCGCTGGGCGCGTTCACCGCCGCGTTCCAGCTCAAGGCCATGATCAACACCAGCAGCGACGACTCGTGGCTGCTGCTGATGCGGGACATCGGCTACCCCCGCCTGACGGCCTACGCCGCCAGCCTGGGCATCCCCTACGATCCCGAGAAGAACCAGCTGGCCCCGGCCGATCTCGCCCGGCTCCTCGAACAGCTCGCCGCGGGCAAGCTGCTCAATGCCGGGCACACCGCGGAGCTGCTGGGCTACATGCAGCAGACCAACGACGAAGACCTGATCCCGGCGGCGCTCCCGGCGGGCATCACGGTCCATCACAAGTACGGCGTAGTGGAAGGGTATGTCCACGACGCCGCGCTGCTCAGCTCCGGCGACCGCTCCTACGCGGTGGTCATTTATACGTGGGGGCCGGACGACGCCGACAGCGCGGCCCGCCTGGACCTCATCCACGACCTGACGCACCAGGTCACGGGCGCCCTGTTCGGGCAGTGACAGTGGGCGGCGCCGCTTGGCGGGACGGGTTCCCGCCCGTGCAAGTCCCGCGAGATCGCCGGAAGGTTCCGGCGAACCGGGGGTTTCCGGCGATCTCGGCGGCCTGCAGCGTCCCGCAGCGGCGTCACCTCCGCCGGATCCTCTAGCGGCCGAAGAGCTTGGCGAAGAAGCCGGTCTTGGTCGTGGTGTCGCTCTCGTGGCCGCGGCAGCGGTCGGCGGTGGGGACGCCCCGCATGACCTGATCAACGTGCTGGCCGCAGCCGGCCCACGTGGTCTTTCCGCACTTCTTGCAGGCAACTGCACGGCACATCCGGGAACTCCTTCGGTTGGGTGAGACTGGAGTCTCCAGCATACCCCCAGGGGTATTATTTGGGGAAATCAGCCGCAGGGGCGGGAATTCGCTCCTTGGGACTGGCTTGGACGGCACCGCGGGCGGACGATAGAAGGACCGGACCCGCATGCACTTGCACCGGGCGGAATCCGGAAGCGAACCGCCCGTTCCGCACGGGCGAGTTAAAACCGGGAGGGCCGGCAGGCCTCCTGCACATCACGATGATCCACCTCCTCACGCAGGAGCACTAACAACCATGTCCATCACACCAACCATCAACAAACAGCGCCCCCTTTGGGCCAGGGCCGCCCTGATCCCGGCCCTCGGACTGGGCCTGCTCGGGGCGCCCGTTGCCCTCGCGGCACCCGCCAACGCCTCGACGTCGGAGCACGGCTGCACAGTCGATCCCCTGAAGCCCACCACCCACGACGGTTCCACGTGGGATCCCTGGCGGGACTCCACCCACGCGGACTTCCGGATCCAGGTCGACTGCAGCGGCGACAAGACCGTGGAAATCCGCCAGCTTCGCGTCGCCGGCGGGGATGGGAGCAGGCATCACGCCATCCTGGGCTTCTCCACCTTCTGGGAGTCGTTCGATCACGGCAGCGACTCGGTGACACTGCACAGCCCCGACCGCGTCCCGAACCTTGACCGCCATCACAGCGAGGAAGTGTTCCAGTTTGTCTCCTTCCGCGTCCGGAGCGGCCACGGCGATCACTGGTCAGACTGGACCGACTGGGAAAAGAGCGACGTCGCAACCATTCACGGCTGAGCTTTTTCACTGCCGCGGCGCAAATACGCTGGCGCGACGCAAATTCGGGGTGCGCCAGCCTATTTGCGCAGCGCCATTCCCTTCGCGCAGCGCCGGCCAGGGTGCGCGTCGAAATCCGTCCGGCCGGTTGACACCCGCCAACCGGTACGGTTCAATTTTTTGCATATGCTGAAATAACAGTTCCACGATACGAATAATGTGTTCGTATAGCCCTACACCGTGGATGCCAGCATTGACGCAAAGGATCTGGCACATGCTGTTGGAAGACTTTAACGCGGCCGGACGCGCGGAGGCCGCCGACACCCTGCGCCCCTGCCTGGACATTGACCGGTGGATTGAGGAAATCGTCGACTCCCGGCCCTTCGGCAGCAGCGCGAGCCTGCTCGACACCGCCGCCCGCGCGGCGGAACCCTTCACCGGCCAGGAAGTGGAAGCCGCACTGGCCCACCATCCCCGCATCGGCGAACGGGCCGCAGGCAACAGCACGGAGGCCCGGCTGTCCCAGCGGGAGCAGGCAGGCCTCGGTGCGGCCGACCCCGCCGTCGCCGCAGCCATCGCCGAAGGCAACCGGAACTACGAGGAAAAGTTCGGCCAGGTCTTCCTGATCCGCGCCGCCGGCCGCAGCCGCGAGGAGATCCTGGCGGCCCTCACCACCCGGCTTTCCCACACCCCCGAACAAGAGCAGGCCATCATCGGCCAGCAGCTGCGCGAAATCGCGGTACTCCGGCTCGAAGGACTGATCAGCGCATGAGCACCTCCCACGTCACCACCCACGTCCTGGACACCGGCTCCGGCCGGCCCGCCGCGCACGTCGCCGTCGCGCTGGACATGCTCGACGGCGAGCGCTGGGTCACGCTCGCCACCGGCACCACCGACGACGACGGGCGCGTCAAGACACTCGGGCCGGAGAAACTGGCCACCGGGACCTACCGCCTGACCTTCGGGACCGGGGCCTACTACGCCGCCACCGGGACCGAGACCTTCTTCCCCGAGGTCGCACTGACCTTCGCCGTGTCCGAGACCCAGCCGCACTACCATGTGCCGCTCCTGCTGAGCCCCTTCGCGTACTCCACGTACCGGGGCAGCTGAGGCGCCCCCGCCTCCATGCACCTCTAATCGACCACCATCCGACAGACCCCCGAAAAGCAACGCGGGGTCAGATACGGCCCATCCTGAGCACCTCCATCGGCCGTATCTGACCCTGCGTTGCTTTGTGCTGCCGCGCCCGAAGCGCCGCGCAGCATCAGGTCCGCACAGTCACAAACCGTATTTTTCGCGGCGCCAGGCCCGGCCGGCCCGAACCCCTTGACAGTGGCCCGCGTCACTTCTATTCTCAATTTTGGGATCCCAAATTGGGATCCCAAAAGAACAAGCTTTATCGGGCCCCGGCTTCCCGGATTTGAGGGCGGATCCCAGGACGGATCTCAGCCGCCACCATGAGCACCCGGAGGCCCCGCATTGGATGCCTCCACCCGGCCTCCCGGCCCGCAGACAACCCAAAACTCCCACCCACCGGCATTTTTCCTCTCTTTGAAGGAGAAGTTGTGTCTCTTCGAAATACCGAACCCCCTGTCCAGGAAGACGCCGTCCAGGACAACGCCGTCCAGGACTCCACCGCAGCGGCCGCCGACGCCGCACACCCCAAGGACCGCGTGCAACGCCGCACCAACGTCCGCTGGAAGCTCTTCCTCCTCCTACTGGTCCTCGTCTCCGTAAACTACATCGACCGCGGCTCCATCTCGGTCGCGCTGCCCATCATCCAGAAGGAATTCAACATGGCCCCGGAGCTCGTGGGCCTCCTGCTCTCGGCCTTCTTCTGGACCTACGCGCTCATGCAGATCCCCGTGGGCTGGCTGATCGACAAGTTCGGCCCCCGCAAGGTCATGACCGCGTCCTGCGTCGGCTGGGGCGCCGCCACGGCAGCATCGGGCATGGCCGGCGGCTTCCTGAGCATGTTCATCGCTCGCCTGGGCATCGGCGTGACCGAGGCCGGCGTCATGCCGGCTGGCGGAAAACTGAACGCCATCTGGATGCACAAGTCCGAACGCGGCCGCGGCGCCACCATCCTGGACGCCGGTGCCCCCTTGGGCGCCGGGCTGGGCGGCATCCTCATCGCCGGCCTGATCGCCTCCACCGGCAGCTGGCGGACCTCCTTCGTCATCGCCGGTGTGGCCACGGTCCTCATGGGCCTTGCGGTCTGGTGGTACGTCCGGGACAACCCGCGCCAGCACCGCGGAGTCAACGACGCCGAGGCCGCGTACATCGAGGCCTCCCACGCGGCCGAGGACGCCGAAGCCGAGCTCGACGGCAGCAAGGGCAAGCGCGCCCTGCTCCCCTACCTGAAGTTCCGTTCCTTCTGGGCCATGTGCTTCGGCTGGCTGGGCTTCAACGGCGTGTTCTACGGCCTGCTGACCTGGGGCCCGCTCTACCTCGCCCAGGCCAAGGGCTTTGACCTGAAGACCATCGGCTGGTCCACGTTCGTGATCTTCGGCGCCGGGTTCGTCGGCGAAATCCTCGGCGGCACCATCGCGGACAAGTGGCGCGCCGCCGGAGCCTCCGCCAACCGGGTCATGCGGACCCTGCTGGGCATCTCCAGCGTCGTCGTGGTCGGCGGCCTGGTCGGCGTCACCATCGTGGCGGACCCGACGACGGCGGTCATCCTGCTCTCCGTCGTCATGTTCTTCCTGCGCTGGGTGGGCCTGTTCTGGAGCATCCCCTCGATCCTGGGCGGCCGCACCAACGCCGGAGTCCTGGGCGGTGCCATGAACTTCAGCGGCAACATCTCCGGCTTCGTCACCCCGATCGCCGTCGGCCTGATTGTCGGCGCCACGGGCTCCTACACCTGGGCGCTGCTGTACTTCGTGGGCTCGGCCGTCATCATGGGCGCCTCCGTGCTGACGCTGGACTACAACAAGCGGCTCCCTGTCTAAGCTAGGCCACGCAACACCAGTTCCCTGAGCCGGGAACGCAGTGCCACAAGAACCCGAATGGAGCACCATGCTTACCGCAGACGAACCCCAGGACAAAGAACGCCCCCTCCGCGAGGCGGTCCGGGATACCCTCCGCACCAGGATCTTCGAAGGGCACTACGTTCCCGGCACCAGGCTGGTGGAACGCGACCTCGCCGCAGAATTCAACGTCTCGCGCCTCCCGGTCCGCGAGGCCCTGCGCATGCTGCGGCAGGAGGGCCTGATCAGCGACCGCGGCGCCCGCGGCGCCGAGGTGTCCACACTCAGCGCCAAGGACGTCGAGGACCTCTTCGACGTCCGCCAGTCGCTCGAGGTGCTGGCCTGCAGGCTGGCCGCCACCCGGGCCACGCCGGAGGACCTCAGCGCGCTGGCGGCTCTGCTGGACCAGGCGGACATATCCCTGGCCAAGGGTGCCGTCATGGATGCCCACCGGGCCAACAGCGAATTCCATGACGCCATCACCCGGATCGCGGACAACGGCTTCCTCAGGTCCGCACTCGAACCGCTCCAGGGCCGGATGCACTGGCTGTTCCGGCACGTGAGCGACCTCCCCGAACTCATCGAGGAACACCGTGCCCTCTACGCCGCGATCGCCAGCGGCGACCCGGACCGGGCCGCCGCCCAGTCGGCGTCGCACATCGACAAATACCGGGAGCAGTTTCCGGAGGATTTCCGCCGGACCGAACCCGCCTTGCATCGGAAGAACACATGAAACTCCTCGTCATCAACCCCAACATCAGCGCCGACGTCACGGCCCTGATCGACGCCGAATCCCGGCGTTCGGCCTCGCCCGGCACGGAGCTCGTGGTCCGCACGGCCGGGCACGGCGTCGAATACATTGAGACCCGCTTCGAATCCCTGATCGCCGCCGGCGCCGTCGCCGAAATCATCGCCGAATACACCCGGGACGGATCCGGCGCCGGGATCGACGGCGTCGTGGTCGCGGCGTTCGGTGACCCCGGCATGCCGGCGCTGAAGGAACTGACCGACATCCCGGTCATCGGGATCACCGAGGCGGCCCTGTGCGCGGCCGCCCTGCAGGGCCACCGGTTCTCCATCATCGCCATTTCCGACCGGATCCGGCCCTGGTACCTGGACTGCGTGGAACGGTTCGGCCTCGGCGGCCGGCTCGCCTCGATCCGGTCCATCAACGAATCCCTCAACGGCATCGGCTCCGTCCAGCAGGACTTCAAGCAGACACTGCTGGAGCTCAGCCGCGAGGCCGTCACCCGGGACGGCGCCGACGTCGTCATCCTCGCCGGCGCGCCGCTCGCCGGCCTGGCCCGTGACCTCGCCGGCCAGATCCCCGTCCCGGTGGTGGACGGCATTTCCGCCGGCATCCAGATGGCCCAGTCGCTGGTCAACCTGCAGTCCGGACCGCACCGGGCCGGCGCCTTCGCGCCGCCGCCGGCCAAACCCCGCACGGGCCTGTCCGACAACCTCGACGCCGCCATCGCGACGGCGCAGAACGCCACCCACAACGCCGCCCGGCACGCCCCCCGCCCGGCCGTCCCCTCCCGCTAGCTCTTCCGCAGCCACCCATCTTCCCCATTAGGAGGACAACGATGTCCCACACCCCAGACCTTGTCATTGCCCACGGCACCGTGGTCAACAGTTTCGGCCGCCAGGAGGCCCACGTCGTGGTGCACGGCGGGAAAATCATCGGGCTCGTCGACGCGTCCGAGCCCGTCCCCGCGGCCGCGCGGACCGTCGACGCCGCCGGCCGGATGGTGATTCCCGGCGGCGTGGACGGCCACTGCCACGTCGCCCAGGTGACCGGGCGGTTCCGCACCCTGGACGACTACCGCACCACCTCCACCGCCGCCCTCTGGGGCGGGACCACCACGATCATCGACTTCGGCATCCCCCGCGACTCCCGCGAGACCCCGCTGGCCGCGGTCCTGCACAAGAAGGAACTGGCCCGCGAATCCCGCTGCGACGTCGCGCTCCACGGCTCCGTCATCCAGTGGGACGAGACCGTGCCGTGGCAGCTCGAACAGCTCGCCGCGGAGGGCGTCCGGTCGGTCAAGATGTACACCACCAACCGGGGCTCCACCATGGCCGACGGCGATACAATCCTGAAGGTCATGCGTGAGATGGTCCGGCTCGACGGCCTGACCTACATCCATGCCGAGCACGACCCCATCATTGCCGACTGCACGCAGCAGCACGCCGACGACGGCCGGATCGGCGTCGAGCACCTGCACCGGACCCGGCCCGAACTCGCGGAGGAAATCTCCGTCCGGGAGACCCTGGCGATGGCCGGGTACACCGGCGCGCCCGTCTACTTTGTGCACCAGTCCACCCCGGGCGCCGTGGACCTCGTCGCCGAGGCCCGAAGCCACGGCCAGGAGGCCTACTCCGAAACGTGCCCGCACTACCTCACCCTGGACGACACCGTCTACGGTTCGGTGATGCCGGAGTGGTACGCCTGCTGCCCGCCGATGCGCAGCGCCGAGACCGTCGCCGCGCTCCGGGAACGGCTGGCCGACGGCGCCATCCACACGGTCGCCTCCGACCACTCCTGCTACGACCTCACGCAGAAGCGGGAACGCACGGACGACATCCGCGAAATGCCGCACGGCCTCCCGGGCGTCGAAACCCGCATGCCCGTCACCTTCACCGCCATGATGAACGCCGACGGCGGCGCCCGGGTGGAGGACTTCGTCGAGGTGTTCGCCGCCGGCCCGGCCCGGATCAATGCCCTGCCCGGCAAGGGAACCATCGCCGCGGGGTTCGACGCCGACCTCGTGATCTTCGATCCGGCGCAGGAACGCACGGTCGACGGCGGTGCGCTGCACATGGGCACCGACTTCTCCCCGTTCGATGGCCGGACGCTCACGGGCTGGCCCGCCGTCGTCGTCTCCGCCGGACAGGTGGTGCTGGACGCCGACGGCTTCCATGACCCCGGCCCGGTGGGCCGATTCGTGGCCCGCAACGGCTTCCGCGAACACCAGGCCGCCGCAGCCGGCGCAGTCACCGTCCCCGCCACCCGTTAGGAGCACCCGTGCCAACAGCTACCCGCCCCGTCCGCATCGGCATGATCGTGCCGTCCTCCAACACCTGCCTTGAGCCGCAGAGCTACCGGATCCTGGGCGACCGCAGCGACGTCACGATCCACTTCGCGCGGATCCAGGTCACCCGGATCGCGCTCGACGATTCCTCCGACAAGCAGTTCGACGCCCCGGTGATGCGGGCCGCCGCCGCGATCCTGGCCACAGCCGACGTCGACGTCATCGCGTGGAACGGCACCTCCGGCTCCTGGCTGGGCGCCGAGCACGACCGTGGGATCGTCCAGGACATCCAGGACGCCACCGGCATCCGCGCCACCACCTCCACGCTCGCCTACATGGAGGCCTTCCGGACCTTCGGGACCGAACGGATCGGGCTCTTCACCCCCTACACGGAGGACGTCAACCGCGCGATCGTGGCCTCCTACGAACGGGACGGCATCAAGACGCTGGACCACCGGTTCCTGGGCCTGAGCGACAACGAGTCCTTCGCCCGGGTCTCCGACGCCGAAATGCGGCCCGGGTCGCTGGAACTCGCAGCTTCGAACCCGGACGCGCTCGTGTACCTGTGCACCAATCTCTACGGCGCCAACATCGCCGAGGAGATCGAAGCTGCCATGGGCGTCCCCGTCCTGGACTCGGTGGCCGTGACCCTGTGGCACTGCCTCAAGATGGCCGGAGCCCCGCTCCTCGCCCCGCGCTGGGGCCGGTTGCTGACCTCCGCCTGAAAGGCAACGCGGGGTCAGATATGGCCCATCCGGGGCACCTCCACCGGCCGTATCTGACCCCGCGTTGCGGTCTGTCACCCGGCCCGGTTCACCCGGCGGGAGCTAGCTGGCGGGGTCGTACTGGAAAGCGCGCACCTCCTGCGCGCAGCGGCAGCTGGCAGCGAACTTGGCGGCCCACTCCAAGGCCGCATCGTAGGAGGGCAACTCCAGCACCGAGTAGCCGCCCTGGATCCGGGCCGTCTGCGGATAGGTGCCCTCCCGCACTGTCCCGTCGGCGTCGACCATGACGGGCGGGATACTCTCATCGATGCCGCCGCCGAACACCCAGACGCCGGCGTCCTTCGCCTCCTGGACCACGGTGTGCGAGGCATCCGAAACGGCCTGCAGCTCTTCTTCCGGGACAACCATGGCGGCACTGGGAAATGAGATCAGATACTTGGTCATCGGGCGGGCTCCTTCGTGTAGTCCGGTTCGGTGTCGTGCTCACGCCGCCATTCGGTCATTCAGTCACTCCGTCATTCGGTCATTCGGTCATTCGGCAACAGTGTCCGCATGACGGTGGGCCACCCTCCACTCGCCGTTTTCACGCCGGTACACCTGGGTGGCGCGCAAAGTGTAGGTGCGCGGCTTTCCATCGACGGAGGCGGAGGTGTGCTCCAGGCCCGCGGTGTACGCCATGTCCCCCACGACGTCGTACGCCTGGAGCTCGAACGCGTGCGCGGTGCAGTCGGAGAAACTGGCGGCCAGGAGGCTGAAAAGTTCCTCCAGTTCCGTCTGCCCGTTGGCATTGCGCCATGCGCCCAGAATGCTGACGGGCTCGTTTCGTGACCAGATCGCCCGGCGCGGTGCCGCGTCGCCGTTGTGAAGGGCGAGTTCGGCCTCATGCAGCGTGGTTTTGACCCACGTCAGGAAGTCGTCCCGGTCAGTCATCCTGCCAAGCTACCCGCGGTCAGGCTCCCCGGCAACGGCGGCGAGGTCGGCGGCGGGGTGGCGGTTCATTTCTTCTCCGTGACTGCGGCCTGGGTTGTTTCGCGCTGGGTGGCGGCCCAGCTGGCGAGCACTTTCAGTGCGTCCTCGGAGGGCGTGGCGGGATCTGCCGTGTAGACGTTGATGCGCAGTCCGGGGTCGGCGGGGAGTTCCAGCGCTTCGAAGCTCAGGTCCAAGTCCCCGACAATCGGGTGGTGGAGCCGTTTGCGGCCGGTGCGGTGGTACTTCACGTCGTGCCGGGCCCACCGGGTGCGGAATTCCTCGCTGCGGGTTGAGAGCTCACCGATCAGGTCCGTGAGGTCCTTGTCGTAGGGGTTCTTGCCGGCCGTGGATCGCAGGACCGCGACGATGTCGTCCGCGCTGCGTTCCCAGTCGGCGAAGAACTCCCGCGCTTTCGGGTTCAGGAAGGTGAAGCGTGCACTGTTCGGCGGGGTGGTCTTTTCTGCCATCATGTCCAGGTAGAGGGCGCGGCCGAGTTCGTTGGCGGCGAGGACATCCCCGCGATCGTTCCGGACCCAGGCCGGCGCCGTCGTGATCGCATCGATGACGCGCTGGACGCTCGGCCGGACGGTCTGCGGGCTGCGCTTGCGCCGCACCCGCGGGGAGGCGGTGGCCGCGCGGGCGAGGTCGAACAAGTGGGCCGTCTCGGCGTCGTCAAGCTTCAAAGCCCGCCCGAGCGCTTCGAGGACGCTGTCGGAGGCGCCGGCGAGGTTTCCGCGCTCAAGTCGGATGTAGTAATCGATGCTCATCCCGGCGAGCATGGCGACTTCTTCGCGGCGCAGCCCGGCAACTCGCCGGTTACCCCCATAGACCGGCAGGCCGGCCTCCTCGGGTGTGATCCGTGCACGGCGGGAGGTCAGGAATTTCCGCACGTCGTCGCTGTGTGTCATGGCATCCACGCTACGCCGCGGCCAGGGAACGAGGGAGGCACTGGCGTTACCCGGAAGAACAGTGACTCCCGGCCCGCAGGGAATCACGGTTGCATTGAATGCATGAAACCTGAACCGACCACCGCTTCCCGCCCGGCAGCGATCCTGGCGATCATCCTCACCAGCTACTTCATGATCCTGCTGGACAACTCGGTCATCTTCACCGCCCTGCCGAGCCTCCAGGCTGACCTGCGTTTGAGCACCGGGGAGCTCTCCTGGGTCCAGGATGCGTACACGCTGGTCTTTGGCGGCCTGCTGCTCCTCGGCGCCCGGGCCGGGGACCTGCTCGGACGGCGGCGGATCTTCGTGTTCGGGCTGGTGGTGTTCTCGATCGCGTCGCTACTGATCGGAGTGGCACCGGCGGGCTGGTGGGCGATCACCGGCCGGGCCGTTCAGGGTATTGGGGCCGCGATCGTCGCGCCCGCCTCGCTGTCCCTGCTCACGGCGAGCTTCCCCGAGGGCCGCGAGCGCACCCGGGCCGTCGCGTTGTACGGCGCGACCGCCGGGATCGGGGCCAGCCTCGGCCTGGTGATCGGCGGGGCGCTGGCCCACTGGATCTCCTGGCGGGCCGGGTTCTTCGTCAACGTCCCCATCGGCGCCGCGATGATCATTCTCGCTCCGCGGTTCATCCCGGAAACCGGACGGGCCCGCGGCCGCTTCGACGGCTTCGGCGCGCTCAGCGCCACACTGGGTGTCGGCGCCCTCGTGTTCGGCATCATCAACACCGTCGATGCGGGGTGGGCTTCCCCGGTGACGGTCACGGCCGTCACCGCCGGCATCGTGTTCCTGGTCGTGTTCGTCCTGATCGAACGCGGGGCGGCCCAGCCGATCATGCCGCTGCGGCTGTTCGCGAGCCGCCGCCGCACCGGAGCCTATGTCGCCCGCTTCCTCTACTTGGGTGCGATGATCGGGTTCTTCTTCTTCACCACCCAGTTCCTGCAGGAAGTGCTCGGCTTCGACCCGCTGCAGGCCGGCATCGGGTTCCTCCCCATGACGGCGGTCAACTTCGCCGTCGCGATGAGCATCCCTCGGCTGGTCGGCCGGATGCCGGGCTCGGTTCCGCTGCTGGCCGGGATCCTGCTCACCCTCGCCGGGATGTTCTGGCTCAGCCGCGCCGGCGTCGACTCGGCATACCTGACCGGGGTGGCCCTGCCCATGATCCTCATCGGGGCCGGGCAGGGCCTGGCCTTCGCGCCCCTGACCTCGTTCGGCATCATCGGCGCCCCCGCGGCCGACGCCGGCGCGGCCTCGGGCCTGGTCAACACCTTCCACCAGGTGGGCACCTGCCTCGGGCTCGGCATCGCGGTCGCGGCCGCAGCGACCGTCCCCGCCGGTCCCGCCGTAGCGCACCTGGCCGCACAGGTCAGCGTGGCGCTCACAACGGGCAGCATCCTCCTGCTTCTGGCTCTGGCCGTCACCGCCGCCCTCATCCTGCCCGCGGAGCTGGCTACCCGCCGGACCCGGACACTGCCCGAGGAACGACCGGCGCCAGTGGCCCAGCCGGCCCGCTGAACCAACAACCCCGAAGGGGGTTCTGTGAATACCCGGATCAGCCGTGACTCCCAAGAACTTCGTGACCGGCGTTGACTGAAAACTGACCCGACAACTGAGTAAGGAATCCCATCATGCGAGCAACACTGATGTACGGCGCCGGAGACGTGCGCGTCGAAACCGTCCCCAACCCCGCCATCCAGGAACCCACCGACGCGATCGTGCGCATCGTTGCCGGCTGCATCTGCGGCAGTGACCTGTGGCCCTACGCCTCGAGGCCAGAGTCCGCTGAGGGATCCCGTATGGGCCACGAATTCGTCGGCATCGTCGAAGAACTCGGCGCCGAGGTGACCGGCCTGGCGATCGGTGACTTTGTCATCGCACCATTTGTCGCGTCCGACGGCACCTGCGACTTCTGCAAGGAGGGCCTGCAGACCTCCTGCCGTCACGGCGCCCACTGGGGCGGCCACGACGACGGCGGCCAGGGCGAGTTCGCCCGGGTCCCGCAGGCATCGGGCACCCTCGTCGTGGTCCCCGCCGGCTTCGATGAGCAGCTGATCCCGTCACTGTTGAGCCTCTCCGACGTCATGTCCACCGGCTACCACGCGGCCAAGAAGGCCGGCATCAAACCCGGCCAGACGGTCACCGTGATCGGCGACGGCGCAGTCGGCCTCTCCGCCGTTCTCTCGGCCAAGCTCATGGGCGCCTCGCGCATCATCCTCATGGGCCGGCACGAGGCCCGCACCGACCTCGGCCGCGAATTCGGCGCCACCGATGTTGTGGCCGAGCGGGGCGAGGAGGGCATCGCCAAGGTTAAGCAGCTCACCGACGGTGACGGAACCCACGTCGTGCTCGAAGCCGTAGGCCTGAAGCCTGCGCTCGAGACGGCAATCGGCGTCGTCCGTGACGGCGGCGTCATCAGCCGTGTGGGTGCGCCGCAGTTCTCCGAAGTCCCGCTCGGGTTCCCCGAGTTCATGCGCAACATCACGCTCACCGGAGGCGTCGCACCGGCGCGCGCCTACATCGAGGAACTGCTGCCGCTCGTGCTCGACGGAACCATCGAACCGGGCAAGGTCTTCGACCGCACCGTCGGCCTGGACGGCGTTCCTGCCGGCTACCAGGCCATGGCCAACCGCGAAGCGCTCAAAGTACTCGTCCGCCCGTAACGACAGGATCAGGATTCCATGAACATCACACTCAACAACGGCGTCACGATGCCCGCCCTCGGCTTGGGCGTCTTCCAAAGCGCCCCGGAACAGACGACGGCGGCCGTCGAGGCCGCGCTTGCCGCCGGTTACCGGCACATCGACACAGCCGCCGCGTACGGCAACGAGCGGGAGGTCGGCGAAGGCATCCGCCGTTCCGGCGTTGACCGTTCGGACGTGTTCATCGAGACGAAGGTCTGGGTGAGCGACTACGGCTATGACCAGACGCTGCACGCGTGGGAGAAAGCAGCGGGCAAGCTCGGCGTCGGCCATCTCGACCTGTTCATCCTGCACCAGCCGGCACCCGACCGGTTCGAGAAGACCATCGCCGCCTACAAGGCCCTGGAGACGTTGCTCGCCGACGGCCGTGTCCGGGCGATCGGCGTCAGCAATTTCATGCCGCACCACCTGACGGATTTGATCGCCGAAACCGGCATCGTCCCGGCCGTCAACCAGATCGAACTGCACCCCTACTTCACCCAGCCGGACGTCCAGGCAATCGACGCCGAGCACGGGATCCTCACGCAGGCGTGGTCGCCGATCGGAGGGATCACGTTCTACCCGGGGTGGGGCGAGGACCGCCGGAACGTGATGGCAGACCCGGTGATCGCCGCCGTCGCCGGGGCCCACGGCAAGACCCCCGCCCAGGTCATGCTCCGCTGGCACCTGCAGCAGGGCCGCTCAGCCATCCCGAAATCAACCAACCCCGCCCGCATTGCCGAAAACTTCGACGTCTTCAACTTCGAACTCAGCGCCGGCGACCTTGCCGCCCTCGACGCCCTCGACGCCGGGGTGCGCAACGGGCCGGACCCCGACGAGGCCCGTGAAGAGCGCTTCGCCATGGCCATCCCCGAAGCCTAAGACCCAAAGCTTAAGACCAGAGAGAAGGCATCTTTATGGAATACCGTCCGCTCGGCCGCACCGGCGTGCAGGTCAGTCCCCTGTGCCTGGGTGCGATGATGTTCGGCCCCTGGGGCAACGACGACACCGCCGATTCCGTCCGCATCATCCACCGCGCCCTGGACGCGGGCATCAACTTCATCGACACCGCCGACGTCTACTCCGGCGGGGCATCCGAAGAAATCGTGGGGCAGGCCCTGGACGGCCGGCGTGACGACGTCTTCCTGGCGACGAAGTTCTTCATGCCCATGGACCAGGACGATCCCAACCAGCGCGGCGGTTCGCGCCGCTGGATCATCCGCGAGGTCGAGAACTCGCTGCGCCGGCTGAACACCGACTACATCGACCTCTACCAGGTCCACCGGCCCAGCCCCGACACCGATGTAGAGGAGACCCTCGGCGCCCTCACCGACCTCGTCCGGCAGGGCAAAGTGCGTTACATCGGCTCGTCGTCGTACTCCGGATCCCAGATCGTGGAAGCCCAATGGGCCTCCCGGGAGCGCAACCTGGAGCGGTTCGTCACGGAGCAGCCGCCCTACTCGATCCTCGTCCGCGGAATCGAGGAAGACATCCTCCCGACGGTGCAGCGCCACGGCATGGGCACCCTCACCTACAGTCCGCTCAGCGGCGGCTGGCTCTCCGGGCGCTGGCGCAAAGGCGCCGCGTCCGCCCCCATGTCAGCGGCCCGTCCGGGCACCAGATTCGACATGGCCAGCCCGGCCAACCAGCGGAAACTCGACGTCGTCGAGGACCTCGCCCAGCTGGCCGAAGACAGCGGCATGACGCTGATCGAACTGGCCATCGCGTTCGTGCTCAACCACCCGGGCGTCACGTCCGCCATCGTCGGACCCCGCACCATGGAACAGCTCGAGTCCTACCTGCCGGCCGCCGGCATCACGTTGTCCAGCGACGTGCTGGACCGCATCGACAAGATCACCGCCCCCGGCGTGACCGTCAACCCGGACGACAACAGCTACGGCACACATGAGCTCACGGCGCAGGCACGACGCCGGAGCCACCTCTGACCGCCACGGACCTGGAAAAGCTCACCAACCCGAAAGAAGGATCATCATGACTGACCAGCCCAAGCAGCTCGGAGGCGGCCGGAAAATGTTCGGCGACTTCGCCCCGAAACTTGCCGAACTCACCGACGACGTGCTCTTCGAGGATGTGTGGAACCGGCCGGAACTCTCCGCTCGGGACCGCAGCCTCATCACCGTCGCAGTGCTCACTGCCGGCGGAAACACCGAGCAGCTGGGCTTCCACCTTGGCCGCGCCGTCGAGAACGGGGTGACCCGGGACGAGCTCATCGAAGCCATCACCCATGTCACGCTCTACGCCGGCTGGCCCAAGGGCATGTCCGCGATGGGCGTGGCCAAGCAACTCTTCACCGAAAAGAACTAAGGAAAAGCATGAACATCGAACCCACCGCGCCCACCACCAAAAACCCGCCGGCCCAGTTCGCGGGCGACGTCTGGCTGGACCCGATCGCCCTGCCCCACGAAAGCGACCAGACGATGGTCGTTGCGACCGTCCGCTTCGCTCCCGGGGCGCGGACAGCCTGGCACTCCCACCGGCATGGCCAGTACCTGCGCGTCACCCAGGGTGTCGGGCGTTTCGGCACCCGGGACGGAAAGATCATCGAAGTCCACCCCGGCCAGACGCTCTACACCCCGCCCGGTGAGGAGCACTGGCACGCCGCCGCCCCCGGCTGCTTCATGGAACACATCGCCATGCTCCAAAACGGCGAAGACCCGTCCAAGACCACCACGTGGGCCGAGCACATCACGGACGAGGACTACAACGGCCGCTGACGGCGAACGCCGGGCCTCGGCGCCCCGCTGCCCCGACCGGCGTCCGCACCGATTGTGACTGCGGGGCA
The DNA here is from genome assembly GCF_003352915.1 of Arthrobacter sp. PM3. NCBI lineage: Bacteria > Bacillati > Actinomycetota > Actinomycetes > Micrococcales > Micrococcaceae > Arthrobacter > Arthrobacter sp. PM3. The sequence continues at coordinate 641,283 of NZ_CP022314.1, forward strand.
CCTGACATGACCCGGGCTGCCTTGACGGCACTTCGCCTGCCTCGATAATCTCGAATTACAGAAAAGTTTTCTCACATAACGAAAACTCTCGACCTGCCATTCAACGATGAAAGAAGAGGTTGGACGTGGCTGCAGGAGAAGATACCTCCCATATCCTCAGCGGGTTGACTAACCAGCTGCCTGATCGTGATCCGGAAGAGACCGCCGAGTGGCTGGAGTCCCTGGACGCGCTGATTCAGGAACAGGGCACGGAGCGTGCCCAGTACATCATGCGCAGCCTGCTTCAGCGGGCCGGGGCGCAGAGCGTGGGTGTTCCGATGGTCACCACGACCGATTATGTGAACACGATCCCGGTGGACCAGGAGGCCCCGTTCCCCGGGGACGAGGAGATCGAGCGGAAGTACCGGGCGTGGCTGCGGTGGAACGCCGCGGTCATGGTGCACCGGGCGCAGCGGGCGGACATCGGCGTCGGCGGGCACATCTCGACCTATGCCGGGGCCGCGACCTTGTACGAGGTCGGGTTCAACCACTTCTTCCGCGGCAAGGACCACCCCTCCGGCGGGGACCAGGTGTTCTTCCAGGGCCACGCCTCCCCCGGGATGTACGCCCGGGCGTTCATGGAGGGCCGTTTGTCCGAGGAGGACCTGGACGGGTTCCGGCAGGANAAGTCCANGGAAGGCCACGCCCTGTCCTCCTACCCGCACCCGCGGCTGATGCCCGGGTTCTGGGAGTTCCCGACCGTGTCGATGGGCATCGGGCCGATGAACGCGATCTACCAGGCCCAGTCCAACCGGTACCTGGCCAACCGCGGCATCAAGGACACCAGTGACCAGCAGGTCTGGGCGTTCCTCGGGGACGGGGAAATGGACGAGCCCGAGTCCCGCGGCCTGCTCCAGCTCGCCGCGAACGACAAGCTGGACAACCTGAACTTCGTGATCAACTGCAACCTCCAGCGCCTGGACGGCCCGGTCCGGGGCAACGGGAAGATCATGCAGGAACTCGAGGCGTTCTTCCGCGGCGCGGGCTGGAACGTGATCAAGGTCGTCTGGGGCCGGGAATGGGATGACCTGCTGGCCAAGGACCGGGACGGGTCGCTGGTGAAGATCATGAACGAGACCGTCGACGGGGACTACCAGACCTACAAGGCCGAATCCGGCGCGTTCGTCCGCGAGCACTTCTTCGGCCAGACCCCGCAGACCAAGGAACTGGTCCAGGACCTCACCGACGACCAGATCTGGAACCTCAAACGCGGCGGCCACGACTACAACAAGGTCTACGCCGCGTACAAGGCCGCGACCGAGTTCAAGGGCAAACCCACCGTCATCCTGGCCCACACGGTCAAGGGCTACGGCCTGGGCACCCACTTCGAGGGCCGCAACGCGACCCACCAGATGAAAAAACTCACCCTCGCGGACCTCAAAGCCTTCCGCGACCACCTCCGCATCCCCATCACGGACGACCAGCTCGAAGCCGACCCCTACCGGCCCCCGTACTACCACCCCGGCCCCGACGCCCCGGAAATCCAGTACCTCATGGAACGCCGCCGCGCCCTCGGCGGCTTCGTCCCCGAACGCCGGGCGGCCCATGCCCCAGTGGAACTTCCCGACCCCGCCAGCTATGACGTGGCCCGGCGGGGCTCGGGCAAACAGCAGGCGGCCACCACCATGGCCTTCGTCCGGCTGTTGAAAGACCTGCTCCGGGACAAGAAGTTCGGCCGCCGCATTGTCCCGATCGTGCCGGACGAATCGAGGACGTTCGGCATGGACGCGTTCTTCCCGACGGCGAAGATCTACAACCCGGACGGCCAGGGGTATCTGTCCGTGGACCGGGACCTCGTCCTGGCTTACAAGGAGTCCGCCCAGGGGCAGCTGATCCATCCGGGCATCAACGAGGCCGGGGCGGTGGCGGCCTTTACCGCGGCCGGCACCGCCTACGCCACGCACGGCGAGCCGCTCGTGCCGATCTACGTGTTCTACTCCATGTTCGGCTTCCAGCGCACCGGCGACTCCTTCTGGGCCGCCGCGGACCAGATGACCCGCGGGTTCATCATCGGCGCCACCGCCGGCCGCACCACCCTCACCGGTGAAGGCCTGCAGCACGCCGACGGCCACTCCCCCATCCTCGCCGCCACCAACCCGGCCGTCGTCACCTACGACCCCGCCTACGGCTACGAAATGGGCCACATCATCCGGGACGGCCTGGAGCGCATGTATGGGGACGCCGGGGACCGCGACGGCGAGCGGAACCTCATGTACTACCTCACCGTGTACAACGAGCCGATCATCCAGCCGGCCGAGCCCGAGAACCTCGACGTCACGGGCGTGCTGAAAGGCATCTACCGGGTGTCGGCGTCGGACGTTGCCGGGCCCAAGGGCCAGATCCTTGCCTCCGGCGTGTCCGTGCCCTGGGCCCTCGAAGCCCAGCGGATCCTCGCCGAAGACTGGGGCGTCTCCGCCGACGTCTGGTCCGTGACCTCCTGGAGCGAACTGCGCCGCGACGGACTGGCCGCCGAAGAGGAAGCGTTCCTCAACCCCGGCCAGCCCGCCCGCGTCCCGTTCGTCACCCGGCAGCTCGCCGGCGCCACCGGCCCGATCGTCGCCGTCACCGACTACATGAAGGCCGTCCCGGACCAGATCCGCCAGTTCCTCCCGAACGAGTTCGCCTCACTCGGCGCCGACGGCTTCGGCTTCTCCGACACCCGCGCCGCAGCCCGCCGCTTCTTCAAGAACGACACCCACTCGATCGTCGTGAAGACCCTGCAGCTACTCGCGGCGCGGGGCGAGGTCGAGGAGGGCGCGCCGTCGTACGCGATTGACCGGTACAAGCTCCTGGACGTCACCGCCGGCACCACGGGCGGCGCGGGCGGCGACGCCTGACCCCGTCGAGTGTGCAGTTGACGGCAGTGTCCGGCCCCGGCACTGCCGTCAACTGCCAGCTCGGCGCATAGGCTGGGTGCATGGCTGACTCAGTGGCAGGGCGCACGACGGCGGCATCGACGACGGCGGTGCTGCTCGCCGCCGGGGCCGGGACACGGCTGGGGCTCGGTCCCAAGGCATTGCTCCCGTTCCGCGGCCGCACGCTCGTCGAAGTGCTCGCCGACGTTCTGCTTGAGGGAGGCTGCCGGGAGGTGGTGGCCGTGCTCGGCGCCGAGGCGGCAAAGGTCCTCGCCGCCGCCGACCTCAGTCTCCACCGCGTGGTCGACAACCCCGACTGGGCCACCGGGATGGGCAGCTCCTTCCGGGCCGGCCTGGCAGCGGCCGCGCCGGCGGACCACGTGCTGATCGCGCTCGTGGACCAGCCAGGCCTGACCGCGGAGACTGTCGCCCGGCTGCTGGCGGCCCACCGGCCCGGCCGGGTGACCGCTGCGGCCTACCGCGGCCCGGAAGGGAAGCTGCGGCGCGGACACCCGCTGCTGCTGGACGTGACCCTGCGCGCCGACGCGGCCGCAACGGCGGCCGGCGACGCCGGGGCCCGGGTCTTCCTGCAGGCGAATCCCGGCCTGATCGACCTCGTGGACTGCAGCGACCTCGCCGGCGGCGAGGACCTCGACACCCCGGACCAACTCCACCTGCTGGACTAGTACCAACCACAACGCGGGGTCAGATATGGTCCAAGAAACCCCCGCAACATCGGCCACATCTGACCCCGCGTTGGTTTTAGCGGGGCTGTTTCAGCGTGCGGTGGCCAGCACCTCCTGCAGGCCGGCCTTGAAGCCGGCCCGGCCGCCGTGGGCGGGATGCCGGATCTTCGGCGCGTCCAGGCCGCTCCGCTGCAGGCTGCGGTGCGCCACGTTGCCCACCGCCACCACGGTCCGGATCGGAAACAGCCCGGCCAGTTCCTGCCAGAACGGGGTGCCGAGGGCCGCTTCGGCGGACGTCGGGGTGCGGTTGGACAGCGGCTGCCCGGGCCGGTGCGTGTGCCACGGGCAGGCGCTCCACAACAGCGGCAGGACGTCCAGTTCGGCCAGGACCTGCCACATCACCGTCGCGGTCGGTTCGGCGGCCACCCCCGCGGCCTCGGCGGGCAGCACATAGCCCTTCCCCGGCCCGAACAGCCCGAATGCGTTGGCCGGGCCCTCGAACATCGTGCGGTTGGTGAACGGAACCCCGGTGATCCGCATGCCCCGGAAACCGGGGGCCTCTCCCACCAGCAGCACCTGCGGGGAGCGGTCCCGCATCTCCTGCAGGTAGAGCCCCAGGTTCCCGCGCCGCAGCGCGTTCCCCGGGTCTGAGTGGTCGAAGAAGTTAGTGCACCCGGGCCCCGTTTTCACGGCAGCGAGCCGGTCAATAAAGGCGTTGATGGAGGATGACGTCATACCACCGGCGCTCCCTTGGCAGCTCATAGGATCATCAGGATATCCGGCCCCGCCCATAACATGGGGGCATGGCGGACATGACCATCTTCACGGTGGGGCACTCCACCCATCCGATCGAGGAATTCATCGGCATCCTGAAGGCCCACGGCATCAAGAGACTCATCGACGTGCGCACCGTGCCGAAATCGCGGCACAACCCGCAATTCAACGCCGACGCCCTCGCGGCGAGCGTGCGCGCCAGCGGCATTACCTACCGACGGATGGAGGCCCTTGGCGGTCTGCGACACACCCGGAAAGACAGCCCCAACGGTGCCTGGCGGAACGCGTCGTTCCGCGGATACGCGGACTACATGCAGACCGGTGACTTCAGCGCCGCCGTCGACCAGCTGATGGAACACGGGCGGGCCGGCAACGCGGCCATCATGTGCGCCGAAGCCGTCCCCTGGCGCTGCCACCGATCGCTGATCGGCGACGCGCTCCTCGTCCGGAACGTTCAAGTCCTGGACATCATGAATGAAAAATCCGCCAAGCCCCACACCTTGACCTCGTTCGCACGTGTTGAGGGCACGCGGGTCTGGTACCCGCCGGACGACGGCCAGTAGGCAAACCACAACGCGGGGTCAGATGCGGCCCATCAGGACGCCTCAAAGTCAACTGGTCGTTGCAACGGGCCGGGTTTATGTCATGCTGCGGCGGCGATGAGTTGGCGCATGCGTTGTTTTGGGGTCTCGAGGTTCAGGGTGGGCCGTGGCCGGTTGTTGAGTTTGTCGGCGATGGTGTCGAGGTCCTCGGCGGTGAAGACCGAGAGGTCGGTGCCTTTCTCGAACCAGTGGCGCAGCAGCCGGTTGGTGTTCTCGTTCGTACCCCGCTGCCAGGGTGAATGCGGATCGCAGAAGTACACCCCCGCGTCCAGGGCCAGCTGGATGCGGGGGTACTGGA